>JAPSKP010000021.1:0-26045 GCA_031181585.1 Lysinibacillus sp. | reverse complement strand
GGGGCACCTTCTTTTATTACATTGCTAATGCTGGACCGAAGAATTCGTAATGAATGCGGTCATCGGCTACGCCTAAATCTTTTAATTGTCCGATGATTGCTTGCATGAATGGAGCTGGACCACAGATGTATACATCAGCATCAGTTGTCAGCATGCTTTCAATCTGTTCTTTTGTTACGTAGCCGTCTGTGTCGGAATAGACTGCTTGATAGTTGTTCGCTTGTGCCTTAATTTGTTCCGTAAATGCAGCAACTCTTTCGTTGCGTGCGCACTGGATAAACGAAGTATGGCGACCGCCCGCTGCTTGCAGCATACGGTAAAGGGGTGTTACACCGACACCGCCTGCAATGAATAGTGCATCATTTGTGCCTTCTTGCAATGTGAATAAACCAGCAGGTGCTGAAACTTCGATTTCAGTACCAATTGCAGCATCGTTGTGAAGGTACGTAGATACTCGGCCGTTTGGTGTGTTGTCGTCTTCACGCTTCACAGAAATTCGGTATTCATTGTTTTCCGTTACATCTGTCACTGTATATTGGCGGTTCATCAAGTATTCTTCACCTGGAATTGAAAGGCGAATGGAAATATATTGACCAGGCGCCGCCTCTGGAAGTTTCACACCATCTACCGGCGATAAGTAGAAACTTGTAACGATATCGCTTTCTTGTTCTTTACGTGCAATTTTAAACGGCTTAAACATGCGCCAGCCGCCCGCTGCTTCTGTCTGCTGGTATAAGTCTTCTTCAACTGAAATAAAGATGTCTGCAATCATACCATAAGCCTGTGCCCAAGCATCGATGATTTCAGGTGTTGCCGCGTCACCAAGTACTTCTTTAATAGCGCCTAGTAGATGTTTGCCGACAATCGGATAATGCTCAGGCAGAATACCAAGACTGCGGTGTTTGTGAGCGATCAGCATAACGGCAGGTACAATCGCCTCCAGATTGTCGATATGTACAGCTGCTGCATACACAGTGTTTGCTAAAGCGTTTGGCTGACGGCCTCTACGCTGGTTTGTGTGGTTAAAGATATTTAGTAATTCAGGATGTGCTTCAAACATGTTTTTGTAAAATGTCTTTGTAATTTCTTGTCCATGTACCTCTAAAATCGGTACCGTTGATTTAATAATGTCGATTGTTTGTTGTTGTAACATAACGTCACGTCCTTTCACCACAAACTATACGCTCGTCAAAACTTTAAAGCAATATATAAAATACATCTTTAACAAATCAGACACAAAACATATATAAAAAATACATCTTTTAATTTCAAGCAAATTACATTCGGCCTAGAGAGCTTTGATGGTATACTCGAATGAGAAAGTTGGTGGGAATGTGCGCTTGACAGTATATACAGACTATTCATTGCGTGTGCTGATGTATTTGGGCGTACGAGGTCCAGGTCATTTGGCAACGATTCAGGAAATTGCAGACACGTATCAAATTTCAAAAAACCATTTAATGAAAGTCACATATGATTTAGGGAAACATGGCTATATTGAAACAATCCGGGGCAGGGGCGGGGGAATCCGCCTGGCGATGGAGCCGGAGGATATTGTCATTGGACAAGTCGTCCGTAAAACCGAGGAAGATTTTCATATCGTGGAATGCTTCAATCCAGAAAACAATCTTTGCCGGATCTCACCGGAATGCCGGCTGAAAAATGCATTACACGAGGCATTGCAGGCATATTTAAATGTGCTCGATAGCTATACACTTGCAGATGTGCTCGTCTCGAAGGAGACATTGTTCCAGCTGTTTGGGTTTGATAAATAATCTAGACAGCTAGCGCTTTTTTATTGATTGACTATAACAAATAACAAGCATCTTCCATGTTTCACAAGGAAGATGCTTTTTTGTTGGAAAAGAAAGAGATTATCCGTTTCTCAGCATGTCGGCAAGTGCCTTTATCGCGCTTTTGTTGATGATTCGATAAGCATGGCCTTCCTTTTTCAAAAAACCTTTGTCACAGAATTGAGCAAGCACATGAAGCAAATGCCGGTAAGAAACCCCTAAAAAATCACATACCGTAATATGCTTTTCCTTATACAGGTCATCATCTGCTGTTTGAAGGATAAAGTCGGCAAGTCGGTTTTCAAGTGGAAAGGCAAGGCTCTGTGAATATTTCATAGCCATTAGGGTTGCCTTATCGCTTAATTGGATTGATAAATGGCGAAGGAACTTGACGTCTTCCAATAGCTTGTCCCGCCAATTATGGAATGGAATAGCAAAGCAAATGGTTTTCGTGGTTGTCTGAATTCCTTTTGAATAATAAGCTTCATGCAGCAGTTCCATTTCCCCGATATAGTCCGCCTGATTGATAAAGTTCAGCAGAGATACCTTGCCGTTCTGGTGAGTAATATAAATCTTTGCCTTACCCTCGATAACATAGAATAAATAGTCAGGCGGCTGCCCCTCCCTGATAATCCATTCTCCCCGGTCGTATTCATGCACCTGGATAGATTCCTCGATATCAAATGAAAAAAGGTGGGCAACGGGATAAGTATCTAAATAGTGCGAGCGTTTTTCCTTTTGTAAAACTTGCATGCTCCGCCTCCATAAAAACTATGAGATATCTCATATTATAACGCGAAGCACTGTGATGATTAAGGGGAGTATTGAAAAAATAATGAGGAAGTTTTAAACATACATATTTTTAATTTTCATATCGAATCAACGGGCAAGATTAGCTTCTGTATTCAGTGCCTAGTCCTTTTTAAATAGCACTTCTATATAAAATAAAAGCCTACTATTTTAAGGAGAAAGTTAGGAAAGTGAAAAGCTTATTTGATTTTTGGGGATTATAAAAAGCAAGCGATCGTAACCCGATATATAGAGTAGGTATAGAAAAGGAGATGTAAAAATGAAGATTTCACTTAACCATAACAAGGCTGTAAGCAGTCAATGGTTTGCTGTCAAAAGCAAAGAACCGGAGATGAATAATCATCATATCAATAAGAAAAAGGATAGTATTCAAATTAGCGGACAGGCCCGTCAATTGTTTAGCGGGATGAAGGCTGGTAACTCCATAATTGATAGCTTGATGAAGCAGCGTGAGCAATTAATGGAAATGAAAAGCAATGTAAGAGAACGAGCAATGGAAGCTGGAAAAGATATGTCTTCTATTGAAGATGAATTAAAGACATTTGATCAGCAGATTGCAGGTTTAGAAGCACAAATGGCAGAAATTCAGCAGAAAGAGCGTGAAAAGACTTTAGGTAAAAAAGCGAATGAAGAACAACAAATGACACCTAAAGCTGAAGAGGAAGCATTGCTAACACAAGCTGTTTCTTTAGATCAAGCGGAAATGATGGACCGCGTGTCAAGCAGCCTTGAGCGGGAGAAAAGAACGTTTGAAAGCCAGATTAAACAAGATATACGCAGAGGAGTAAATACGGAGCGTAAGGAGAGTAAGGTAAGTGCAATGGAGGAGCGCCTTCAGCAGACTAGTGAACAATTAAACGACAAACTGCAGTCTATGCAAGAACAGAAAGCGCAGGAAGATGAAGAGCCTGTAGTAGAAAAGAATACGAAAAAGGATGAAGAATAGTATCATCATGCATACATAGCCGTGAAAGGGCAGTAAAAAAATTCCAACCTAAAAAGATACTTAGCAGAATAGTACGAGAATAAGCTTTCCGCAGACGCTGTGGAAAGCTTATTTTTGTGTAAATGAGGGGAAGGTAAGGTAGACGAAATAATCAGGACTATAAAGTTCTTCCGCCAATAGAAGAATCAGCCTGTTGACAAACGTTTTCATTCAGCGTTGCTTGCCTCGCCCGCGCGCTCATGAACTTGAGTTCTATTCGCGTCTTCACTCGGCGGCGCGCCTTGTCTGGCAAATGTTTTCAAGACCGGCTGGGTAAAACTTTACCTTAAAATACTATTTGAAGAAATGTAAAGGCAAAGTTAGAAAACGACTTCGTCTTCACTCTGGATTTTCTCCCAAAAGAAGAATGATAAGATTATTTCAAAATTCTATCCTCGAATATGAGATATCTCACATTATTCTAAAAAAGTTCGTGCTATGATGCAATAGAATTGGAGGTAAGATTGATGAATATACATCGCTGGATGAGTCAGCATTTCTTTATATTTTTCCTAACGTGGGGAATTTTCCTGCCATATTGGTCGGGCTGGCTGATTGATGAGAAGGGGCTTACCGTATCGGATGTAAGCTTTATGATGAGTGCCGGACTGGCAGCACGCGGGATTACGACCTTGTTTATCTTCCCGTATTTACTGCGTATATGGAGCAGTAAACGATTGATTAATACATTTGGGATTGCAACATTTTTATCATTGCTATTGTATATTCCATCGCAGTCTTTTGGTGCATTATTCATCGTAACTTTATTGATCCATATGTGTTATCCGGTATTGATGCCGGCATTGGATAGCGCAGCATCTGTGCTGGTACAAAGCCGCCAGCTGAAGCATTATGGAAAAAGCCGCTCTTGGGGATCGATTGGCTTCGTTGTCGGAGGGCTGCTCCTCACACTGTTTACAGGAGCATTCGGTGATGGCTTTATTTTATGGGCAATGCTGCTCGGGGTTCTTGTGTTTATGCTGCTTGCGTTGTTCCAGACACCGGAAGTGCTGTCAGTAAAACCGGAAAGAACGAAAGAGTCGTCGTTTGCCATGCGTGATCTCTTTAAAATTAAGCATTTCGGCCTCGTGCTGCTTATCGTTATCTTACTGCAGGCAGCCCATGCTTCGTATTACAACTACGGTTATATCTATCTGCAGGAAATTGGCGCACCGAAATACTTGATTGGTGTCATTATCAATATCGCTGTTATTAGTGAAATCATTTTCTTTGCGAAGGCAGATACGGCATTCAGTAAGTTCTCGGTCGGTACGTTACTGACAGTGGCGGCGCTCGGTTCCACGCTTCGCTGGATTATTGTATTTGCGTTTCCGAGTGTCATTGTCTTTACCATTTCCCAAACGCTGCATGCAGCTTCCTTTGCGATGGGGCATTATGCGTTTATGAAATATTTAACGAAGAACATCCCGCCATTGCAGGTGCCAAATGCCCAAGGGATGTACTCGGCACTCGCGCTCAGCTGGAGTACGGCTGTCTTTACGATACTAGGGGGCTATCTGTATGAAATCGAGCCGCGCTACGCTTTCATCGGAATGATCATTTGCACGATTCCGTCCATGCTGCTTGCTTTGATGTATAGGAGAGTTGAAAAAATAGGCTAACTGACAAAGAGACCGGGTTCACTTATGCCGTGAATCCGGTTTTTACAAATGCAGAATCGTTATTTTATTTCACTTTATTCAGATACATATGTTAATTCCGGTAGGCCTGAAATGAGATACCGCTCATTTTTCATCAAGGGAAAGGAACAATAGCCCATCCAAGGAAGAACATGACGCCCATAAATAGAATTAGAAAGATTGCAAGGGCTATCCCCCATAAGCCTAACGTCCGGCTGGTACGCCGGAAGAAGGCCAGTGTACCAAATAAAATCGATAAGACAATGAAAAGGGAAAATCGGTCGTTAAATGGTGTATCGTAGCCCGATAAGAGAGAGATATTTAACATTGCTAAAGCGAATAACCCGACGATCACACTCAACCAGCCTGCCCACTGAAAAATCCTAATCTTTAGCGTGCCCAGTTCCATAGCTTCACCTCCCCGAGTTTCATGTAACGAATCATTGGCTTGTTCTGCAGTTTTTCCACTTCATTTTTCGGCCCTGTCACGACAACACCATATGTCATAAATCCATTCTTTTCTAGATAATCGATTCGTTCTGCGAGCTCCAGATTTTTATGTGCCGACACATCGACTGCAATTTCTTCATATGGCTGTAAATATTTCAGCATATCAAGAAACACTTCTTCGTGAGATTGAGCATCCTTAAAAGGAGACCAGTTCGTTGAATCAGGCAGTACCGGATAGCCAATTGGAGATACAACATTACCGCCAGCGCTGAGCATAGTATCTTCTACGCCTGTATAAATGGCAGCCCATGTCACATCAACACCCTCCATTGTGCTCACTACGTCCTTGACTGGATACAGATCGTTGAAGGATAGATAAGCTTCTACAACAGTTTCTTCAGGCAGGCCGGCTAGTTTAAAATCCTCTTCTGTAGTGCTGAATTCAGGAATTTTCCGAGGATGGACGAGCCATTGGTTTGTCTCAGTAGGGTATTTAGGATACGCCTTTTCTAGACGGGAGGAGATTTCCTTGTCGACCAGCTCATCAAATGCAAATTTTAGATTGTATGTTTTAATTGGATAAAATTCGTCCCCAATTTGCTTGAATTGCTCAAACGACAAATCCATAGAAAATAGGGAAAAGTCCATATCGAATTCCAGCTCCTCCAGTGTTGTGTTTGGTTCGGTCAAATACATCGTATAGCTTGTTACATCCATCAGTGTCGTTGATTTTGTACCGAATGCATAGTAAACGAACGTCAGCATATAAATGGTTGGAACAATGAGTAAAGCGACGGTAATTGTTGAAAGAATAAGCCTCCATTTTGAGGAAGTAATTGCTTTTTTGATTTTGTGCCCGGAATCATTTTCAGGAGTAGGCGCATCCTGCTTTGCTTGTGACAGCAATTTTTCATATGAATTCATGTATTCTCCTCCTTTGTAAGTTTTTCACGCAGCTTTCGACGTCCTCTGGCTAAATGACTTTTCAATGTATTCAGTTTCAGCTGGAGAATCTCAGCGGCCTGTTCGTTTGTACAATCATGGACATCGCATAACAGGATTGCCTGCTTTTCAATTGGCTTGATTGTTTCCAAAAGGTCCAGCAGCTTTTGAAACGAATCTTTCTGTATGGTGATTTGCTCAGGTGTGTGATCATCAATTTCATCAACGGTGTCTGAATGGATGAAGCGGCTTTCTTTTCTGACACTATCGATATACGTATAGTAGGCTACTTTGAATAACCAGGGCTTTATGTCACGGATGCCGCCTCCCAGCAATGCGACATGTGCTTTAGAAAACGTCTCCTGTAGAAGATCCTCTGCAAGTGCATGGTGGTGCGTCAAGGAATACAGGTAGCGGTATAGATCGTTCATATATTCTCTATATATTTGTTCAAGTTCGAGCTCCATCTCTTCCCACCTTTCAACCTATCCTCGGATCTGCAAAGTCAAAAGTTGCAAAAATTACATATTTTTTAAAGCTGCTCTTGTACTGTATCGGAAGGCAAAGGCTTTTTGTAGAGAAAGAATGCAAAAGCAGTTTCTGAATGAAATAGTACATACAAGCACTTAGAAGTTTCCTATAATAATAGATGGAAACAAAAGGAGGGAATGAGCGATGTTTCGATTTCAAACAACAGATATAACGGAAATTGCTGCTTCAGAAGTATTGCAGCGTGCTCTTTATAAAAGAACGCTGCTGGTCGTCCTGCTTTCACAAACGCTCGGGGGTGCAGGATTGGCAGCGGGTATTACAGTAGGGGCATTATTGGCAAAAGATATGCTGGGGCTGGAGAGTCTGACGGGGCTTCCTTCTGCACTTTTTACGCTCGGATCTGCATTGGCAGCCTATCTTGTAGGGCGGATAACGCACCAGAAAGGAAGAAGATTAGGGCTTTCATTAGGATTCTTTACAGGAGCAGTTGGAGCACTTGGGGTGGTAGCGGCAGCTGCATTAAATAATGTACCTCTTCTCTTTATAGCCTTATTTGTCTATGGTGCAGGAACAGCGACGAATCTGCAGGCTCGCTATACTGGTGCTGATCTGGCAAGCAAGCATCAGCGTGCCAAAGCCGTTAGCATTGCTATGATTGCCACGACACTCGGGGCAGTAGCAGGGCCGAATTTAGTGACGCCAATGGGACGGGTAGCGGAATTTTTCTCTCTGCCTGCACTTTCAGGGCCATTCATGCTGGCAGTCCTTGCCTATGGGGCAGCAGGACTTGTCTTTTATTTATTCTTAAAGCCTGATCCGCTTCTTGTGGCTCGGATGATAGAGGAAAGAAAAGAGAAGAAAGAAGAGGAAGTTGTTCAAACAACCGCATCTATAAGCTACCACCGTACAGGCATTGTGGTAGGTGCTTCCGTTCTTGTACTCTCTCATATTGTCATGGTAGCGATTATGACAATGACGCCTGTTCATATGCAGCACCACGGCAGTACGCTGTCTGCTGTCGGCATGGTAATTGGTCTCCATGTAGCATCGATGTACTTGCCCTCATTAGTTACAGGCTCACTTGTTGATAAAGTAGGGCGAGTGAAGATGGTAGTAGCATCAGCCTTCACATTGGCAGCCGCGGGATTATTGGCGGCTTTTGCAACAGATGGCTCTGTCATCATGCTGACGATTGCCCTTATGCTGCTTGGTCTTGGCTGGAACTTCGGGCTCATTAGTGGTACAGCTATTATCGTTGATTCTACAACATTGCAAAATAGAGCAAAGATCCAAGGTTCCATTGATGTTGGCGTTGCATTTGGCGGTTCTTTAGGCAGTATTCTTTCAAGTGTGATTGTCGCATACTCAAGCTACGCCATTTTAGGCTTCATTGGTATGTATCTTTCTTTGCTGCTGGTTCCTGTCCTCGTATGGGCTTCTCTTAAGAAGCGTAAAAGCGCACAGGTTATTTAGCTAAAGGCGAAGGGGTTAAGGATAGATAGCTTCTTAGAGTATGTACGGATCAAACTGTTATAATTGGCAACGCTAGTCTAAATACTAGAAAAAAACCGGTTATGGCCAACAAAACGTAAAGGGATATTTATAAAATCCCTCATTCTTTTATTCATAGACGGTGAAGCATCTGGCTTCATCGTTTTTTTTATTGTGTAAAAATTTCCATAAAGCAGCGCGTGAGGAAAAGTATTTCCTACATCCCGGCAGTGGAGCACGCTTTTTCTATACGTGGAATAACTGGGCGAGTGTGAATGTACTTTTTTGAGGAATAAAAATGCCTGCATGTGGCAGTCCACTGAAGGGACGTGCCACATACTGAACGGTTTGTAAAAAAAAATTTCCTATATTCGCTTCATTGGTCTGATCAGCACAGTAACAGCCAATCCAATGATACTTCCAAGGAAAATGGAAATACCGATGAATCCATACCCCATTCCTTCCCAGCCTCCGATGAACAGGCTGATTAAGAGAATCGATACACTTACTAAAAACAGCAAGGCAAACATTTTGCCGATAATCCGGTCATGTTGTCTTCTTCTCAGGAAAATACCAATTGCCACTGAAAACACCGCAATGCCTAAGCAAATATAAAGAAAGATATTGAAACCTTCCATTACATCACCTCCTTGGCTGGAAAAATGAGCTGTCCCTATCCTATTCTCCCCGTTGAAAACAAATTCCTATATAGAATTTTTATTATGAATGATTGGACAGCCCAGCCTCTCATAATGATCTTGTAGAAGAAATAAAACATTTATTTGCCGTTTGGAACTAACGCGGGATGGTTATGTGAGGGAAGACAGGGAATGAACAAAGGAAGGGAATGTCTATTTTCGAAAGTTACACGTAGACAGGAAGGAGAGACAGCGATGTTATTACGAACTTTTTATGATGAAAAATTAGCACAAGCTTCCTATATGGTTGGCTGTGAAAAGACAAGGCAGGCAGTCATTATTGATCCGATGCGTAATATTAATCCTTATGTCCAGGAAGCAGAAAAAAAGAACATGAAAATCGTCGGGGCTTTGGAGACGCATATTCATGCCGATCTTGTATCAGGCACACGGGAATTGGCACACCATCTAGGCGCAACAATATACCTTTCAGATGAGGGCGGTGAAAAGTGGGCATACCACAATCTAGAGAAGTTCGAGCATAAGCTTCTAAAGAACATGGACCAGTTTGAAATCGGATCCTTGATTTTTGAAGTGCTGCACACACCGGGCCATTCACCCGAGTCCATTTCCTTTTTACTGACAGACAGCGGACAGGCAGATGAGCCGATCGGTATTTTTACGGGGGATTTCTTACTATTCGGAGGTATTGGGCGCCCGGATATTTTAGAAGAATCAGGCGGCGATGTAACAGCGGAAGAAGGAGCAAAAGCTCTTTATAAATCGGTTGAACGGATGAAACAGCAGGAGGATTACCTGCAAGTATGGCCGACGCATGGTGCAGGAAGTGCTTGCGGGAAAGCTGGTGGTGACGTTCCTTCTTCAACAATTGGATATGAGAAACGCTTCAATTGGGCGTTTCAGTTTGAAACGGAAGAAAATTTTGTACAAGCAATACTAGCAGAACAGCCGGAAATCCCGCCGTATTTTGCTCTTATGAAGGCTGTCAATCAAAATGGGGCGCAGTTTCTTGAGTGTCTGCCGCAGCCGGATCTGCTAACTGAAACAGCAAATCTTGAAGGACTAGTTGCGACAGAGCACCAAGTTATCGACACTCGGCATGCACAAAGCTTTTCGGAAGGACATTTGAAGGGAACAATTAACATTCCTTTTAATGAATCGTTTCCGCATTGGATGGGATGGATAATGGATTACGAAAAACCGCTTTATCTGCTTGCTGATCCATTCGACATGGAAGGCATTCTAATTACACTCCGTTCAATCGGTATTGATGAGATAGCAGGCTATCTTGACGTCCATAAGGTACTAGAAGAAACGAGCGAACTAGACTCTTATATGAACGTAACACCTGAACAAGCAAAAAACATAATGGACACCGAGGACGCAGCAGTAATTGATGTGCGTGGAAAGAATGAATATGAAGAAGGACATATCGAAGGCGCCATCAATCTGATGATAGGAACCCTGAAGGACCGGTTACAGGAAGTACCAGACAAAAAGCTGATTGTGCATTGCCAAGCAGGCCAGCGTTCTGCCATTGCCGTAAGTGTTCTGAAGGCAAATGGATTTCATAATTTAGTGAACATGGAGGGCGGTTATACAAAATGGCAGGAGGACGTCGAAGAAATTTAAAAATCTTTTTAGAGGAGTGGCGAATATACGACCACTCTCTTTTTTTATATAATGAATAGGAGAAAAGAGAGGTAGGTCATATACATGAAAATGAATAAAAAAACAGTTTTTGTCACTGGCGCAACGAGTGGTATTGGATTGAAAATTACTGAGTTATGTATAAAGCAAGGCTATATCGTCTATGCGACTGGAAGAAACGAATCGGCACTCAAGACATTATCGAGCATGGGCGCTCATGTCATGCAGGCGGATCTTCGTAAGCTGGAGGACGTAGAGCGAGTTGTTTCCGAACTGCCAGATATCGATGTGGCTATCCTGAATGCAGGTCTTGGCATATTTGCAAACGTATATGAATTGACGGATGACGAAGTGGATACAATGATAGATGTAAATGTCAAAGCACCTATCTATTTTACAAAGCGTCTTGCTCCAAGGCTGATTGCACGAGGCGGGGGTCATCTCATCTTTGTCAGCTCGCAGGCGGGCAAGGTAGCGACACGCAAGGCGAGCGTATATGCAGCGTCGAAGCATGCAATAACAGGATTTTTGAATGGAGTTCGTTTGGAGCTGGCAGATGATAATGTCAAGGTAACAGGTATTTTCCCAGGCCCGATCGATACGCCCTTTTTACAGAAGGCGGATGCAACGAATGCTTACCGCGAAGCGATCAAACGCTTTTTAATCGAACCGGAATACGTAGCAAAAGAAGTCGTAAAAACAATTGAACGTCCGGTACGCGAGGTGAATCTGCCTCGTGTAATGGGACTAACGGCGAAACTTTATGCACTGGCACCAGTGCTCGTCGAGAAGGTAGGAAAGGGCTTTTTCAATAAAAAATAAAACATGCATAATATAGACTGAAAAGCGCGACAATTAGACTTTTTTAAGGAATTAAAAAAGTCTAATTTTTTATAGAAATACACTTGTGTTTATTTTTATTCCATGATACTATTCATGTATAAACTTTTAATTTGATGTATAAACATACATAAAACATAACGGAGGCAAATCAAAATGGCTAATAAAAAGGTAGTGCTCGCTTATTCAGGCGGCCTTGATACATCGGTAGCAATTCCATGGTTAAAAGAACAAGGATGGGACGTCATCGCTGTTTGTCTAGACGTTGGTGAAGGAAAAGACCTTGAGTTCATCAAAAACAAGGCACTTCAAGTAGGTGCGATTGAATCGTATATGGTAGATGCGAAGGACGAATTCGCAGAGGAATATGCATTAGTTTCCCTGCAAGGCCATACATGGTACGAACAAAAGTATCCATTAGTATCAGCTTTATCCCGTCCATTAATCTCAAAAAAATTAGTGGAAATTGCAAACGAAGTAAATGCGGATGCAGTAGCACATGGCTGTACTGGTAAAGGAAACGACCAGGTTCGTTTTGAAGTGTCAATTAAAGCATTAAATCCGGATTTAGAAGTTCTTGCGCCTGTACGTGACTGGGGCTGGAGCCGTGATGAGGAAATCGAATACGCTGCAAAACATGGTGTACCGATTCCTGCAACAATTGATTCTCCATTCTCTATCGACCAAAACCTTTGGGGCCGTGCAAACGAAGCAGGTGTCATGGAAGATCCTTGGGTAGCGCCGCCAGAGGAAGCGTACGGTTTAACAGTCTCTGTGGAAAACGCGCCAGACACTGCTGAATACGTAGAAATCGAGTTCGTGGAAGGAAAGCCTGTTTCATTAAACGGTATCGAAATGAAACTAGCGGACCTAATCCAAGAGTTGAATAAAATTGCAGGTGCACATGGCGTTGGTCGTATCGACCACGTAGAAAACCGTCTTGTTGGGATTAAATCACGCGAAGTATATGAAATCCCAGGTGCAAAAGTGTTATTAACTGCTCATAAAGAACTGGAAGATATCACGCTTGTAAAAGAGCTTGCTCACTTCAAACCGATCATCGAGCATAAGCTATCTGAAATTATTTACAACGGTCTATGGTTCAACCCGATCCGTACAGCGTTAGAAGCGTTCTTAAAAGAAACGCAAAAATATGTAAACGGTACAGTACGTGTAAAATTATATAAAGGTCATGCGATTGTAGAAGGACGTAAATCTGCAAACTCTCTATATTCTGAAGAGCTGGCAACGTACTCGAAAGCAGACCAATTCAACCACGCATCAGCAGTTGGATTCATTGAATTATGGGGCCTTCCGACTGTAGTAGCATCAGAAGTAACGAAAAAGCAATCCGTAACAAAATAATTCACGGTGAGCAAGGGGCGAATGCTTCTTGCTCCTCTTTTAAAGGCAGATCTTATCGTCTGTCCAAATGACTTACTAATATAGGAGTGGCAATTATGGCGAAATTATGGGGCGGCCGTTTTCAAAAGTCGGCAGAAGCCTGGGTCGATGAATTCGGCGCATCAATCGGCTTTGACCAGCAGCTTGTGATGGAAGATATCGAGGGTTCTGTTGCACATGTAACGATGCTTGGCGCGCAGGAAATTCTGCCAGCTGAGGATGTAGCGAAAATCCTAGAGGGACTAGCCCAGCTGAAGGAAAAAGCGGATGCTGGTGAGCTGGAATTTTCCGTAGCGAACGAAGATATTCATCTAAACTTGGAGAAAATGCTGATTGACCTGATTGGTCCTGTCGGCGGTAAATTACATACAGGGCGCTCTCGTAATGACCAGGTCGCAACAGACATGCACCTATTCTTGAAGAAACGTGTACCGGAAGTCATCGGTTTGATCGAAAACTTCCAAAAAACGATTTTGGAGCAGGCCGAGCAGCACGTTGAAACAATCGCACCGGGGTATACTCATTTGCAGCGTGCACAGCCCATTTCATTTGCCCATCATTTGATGGTCTATTTCTGGCAGCTGCAGCGCGATAAGGAGCGTTTCTCTGAGTCGATGAAGCGAATCGATATCCTGCCGCTTGGTGCAGGAGCAATGGCGGGGACGACTTTCCCGATTGACCGCCTGAAATCGGCAGAACTTCTTGGCTTTGCGGATGTGTACGCAAACTCGATGGATGCGGTAAGTGATCGTGACTTCATCGTAGAGTTCCTTTCGAATTCAGCTCTATTAATGACACATTTGTCACGCTTTGCAGAGGAAATCATCATTTGGTCAACAGATGAGTTCAAGTTTATCGAGCTGGATGATGCATTCTCGACAGGCTCTTCCATTATGCCGCAAAAGAAAAATCCGGATATGGCGGAATTAATCCGCGGGAAAGCGGGCCGTGCATTTGGCAATCTGATAGGGCTGCTAACAGTGCTAAAAGGGACACCGCTGACATACAACAAGGATATGCAGGAAGATAAAGAGGGCATGTTCGATACGATGGAAACGGTACTTGGCTCATTGAAAATCTTTGAGGGCATGGTCCGCACAATGACCGTGAATACACAGCGTTTACACGGAGCCGTGCATTCTGATTTCTCTAATGCAACAGAGCTTGCGGATTATCTGGCGACAAAAGGGATGCCGTTCCGTGAAGCGCATGAAGTAACAGGGAAGCTTGTATTTACCTGTATCCAGCAGGGAATCTACCTATTAGATCTGCCGCTTGAGGAGATGAAAAAGGAATCAGCGCTTATTGAAGCCGATATCTATGAAGTGCTGGCACCGGAAGCAGCCGTACGCCGCCGTAACTCACTTGGCGGTACTGGTTTTGAGCAGGTAAAAATCCAATTAGCAAAAGCAAAAGAGCTACTTTAATAAATCTTTGATTAATGCTGTCCCGTGAGGCAGCGATCAGCAAGGTGAAGGCAGATGTGTATACACATCTGCCTTTTTGCTTTCTGCCGGAAGAGGGTATTGCGCGAATTTCACCTCCTATTACGCGGATTAAACAATAAGTCCTGATGCTTAGTAATTAATTGCTCTGAAATTTTATAAACAGCTCCTCGCGTATCGCCTATCCGTTCCAAACTCCGAAGCAGCCGGGCTGCCGCATCCCGGGATTTTACCCCGCAGAATCTTCGAAATGCCTGATTGGTAATCGTTTCCCCATATATCCGGCAGCAGCTCGACTGTTTTGCTCCTCCCAATAGTGAAAGTGCATATGGTTTTGCGGCAGCCTTCGAACAAGTGCTGAAAGCTGAAGATGTTTCATTTTTTCACCTCCGCAACCATATTCTACAAAATGAGGAGCGGACATGTAATGGATTGCTTCAAAATAAAAATTCGCTATAGATAAAGAAAGTATTCTCTTTATCTATAATTTGAAAATTCAATCTTATTGTTTCATAATAACATCATAAGGAGGCGCTTCAGATGAATATATATGACGATCAGTATATCGGCCTCACAGGCTATAACAAATTTGGCTATAATGTGTTTGGCATTCATAAGAGCTGGTATTACCTATATGGCCAATCAGTAGGTGTGAAGATTTCCGACAGTGAGCATGCTGCTATGCAATATCTTGTGTTTGGTGATGGACCGGCACCATTTGATTCACAGAAGCGAACGGGTACAAAGCTCACACATATGATTGATCCGTATGGGTATGATCCGACAACGGGCTTGCACATCCTTGGCTATAAAGATGGTTACGATATATTTGGCTTTGATGAACAAGGGTTTAATAGAGAAGGTTATAATAAGGTTGGTTACTCCCGCCACAGTACGCATGTCCGGGGCTATGATGATCATGGCTATGATATCAATGGCTTGACAAAAAGGTGGCTGACAATGGATGGCGACCCTTTCAAGGAATATTTCCCGCATGGCTATAGGGATGGCTATGATATATTTGGCTTCGATGCGCAAGGCTACGATCGTGAAGGCTATAATTTAAGCGGCTATAATTCAAATGGCCTTAACCGCAATGGTGGGGCAATCGGCGGAAATTATTAATAAAACGTTAGGATAACGGATGGAATCCCTTGTTTTGGTTCCGTCCTTTTTTGTACGGGGATTTAAATCAAAACTTATAAGACTGAGAAGGAGTTTTCGATAGCAATCTGAAATAAGTTAATAGTTTCATTGGGAGGGGGAGGATGTATGAAAAAATTATCGTTCGTTCTATTTCTGCTTGTGCTGGTAATGACGGCATGTACAGAGAAAAAGTTGATTGAACTGCCTGACGATGTGCCGGCATTCGTAAAGGGGAGCGATTTTAAAGAAATCAATTGGGAGCAAAAAGCCGAGGCATTTGGCCGAGGCATGATTGGCAATGAAAATAGGTCAGGTGTTATCGGAGCAGGTATGCCAAGCGTTAACGGACAGAAATGGATGTGGCATTTGTGGGGTGTGGAGCCGACGGAATTAACAGTTGTCGGTTATGAGCGTAAGACAGAGACAGTTCACAAAATATTGACCCAGGGCTGGAGTGTTCCCATGGGTGGATCAAATAACGGAGCAGATGCACATGCCCCTTCTTCCGTCTCTTTCCCTGACCAAGGAGAGTGGGCAATTCTCCTTTATGCAGATGAGGAGTTATTTGATATTCTAGTGTACGATATAAAAAACTAACGCTTCGTAAAAGGCCGGCAATTTTAGTGGCTGAATTATTCCTGTAGATATGAAATGGCCATCCAGTCAGATGCTGGATAGCCATTTTTTTTGTATGCTTAGACAAACACGACACTAGTCATGAGTGCTAAATATAGGCACAGGATAAGCGCGCAGCTTAGTAAGAGTGCCATGAAGCGGGGGGCTTGTTTAACAAATGCCATGATTATCAAAGCGATGCAGGCAGCTGCCAGCAGCAGGAGCAATATTCCTAAAGCACTCCATGTAAGCTGTACGCTAGCATCCGGAAGAATGTCCCCTCCATATACAAGCAGGAACAAGCTTGAAGGGTCTTCGTCAATTCTCCCTGATGGAGGGGAGAACTGGCTGAAAGCAGCGGTAATAGCGAAAATGATAAAAACGATGACGCTTTCAAGCCGCGTCCATGGTTTTGGGTTGAAGTCTTGGTCATTTTTAAGCTTGCGTTTGATCCAAATGCCGTTGATGCCCGCATAGAACAGTAACGGAATGATAAACAAATGCTTAATTAAAAGACCTTGCCCGTAGGATGACACCCAGGATGCTATATAACCGTCAATCAACACATTCATCAGCAGCAGCCCGCTGATTGTTACAGCTGCAAAACAGAAAATAGCAACCGGGGTGAACCATGTGAGAAACGACCGCCAGTTTGCAGTATTTGCAGAGCGCCAGCTAATGATTACTAAAATACCTGTCCACACGCTTACCGCCAGTAAATGAATCGTATCTCCGATAAAACCAGCAAGAGGATCTGCAGAGCTCGCATGGCTGGACCACCCGATTGTTACAATCAACAGAGATGTGAGGGCAGCACCTGATATGTTGAATACTGTACCTTCAAGCTCCTTAACAAGCACAATCATCACCAGCAATCCAACAGTCAGTACAAAAGTCCATCCCCACGCTTTTCCAATCGTAAAGCTCGTTAAGACAGATAGAGAGCTTTCCATTATACCTAATCTCGGTGTAAGGTACAGAATAACCTGCAGTACCGGTATAAAGGCAAACAGCGGAATACCAATGGAACAAATGGCTAATAGACGTCTCGAACTAGTAATCGCAGGTCGATATGTAGAAGGGACCAGCCTGACAAGAAAGCTGCCCATGAGAACGGAAAAGCAAAGGTATAACAATGTTTGACTAATGATTACAAGGGTTTGCATCTTCTATTTCTTTCTTTTCATTAAGAAGAACAAGCTCGCTGCCATAAGTAAGACTAATATCAAAACTATGCTGAACATCGTGGACGTGAATGGTGACTTTGCAGCTTTTTCTTCATTATTATCTTCTGCTATCGGTGCGGCCTCATCATCTGTAGTGTCTATTTCCTCTGTCGTTTCTTCGGCTATAGGGATCTCTACTGCAAACGAAAACTCGCCTTCCATTGGATGTCCGTCTGCACTGATGCTGCTCCATTTTACAAGGTATGTTCCATTTTCTAATGGGCTGGTAAGCGTACCTGTCATTACGCCATCAGCGATAGAAATATTCTCAAGTTCGATTGGTTCATTATTTGCATCAATCAGATCAAAGGTACTCCCTTGCTCAATTTGACCTTCGAACGTCAGCGATACTTCCGTCAGCGGCTCTGTGACCGTTTCACCGTCTGGTGGATTTGTGCTGCTTAAATGTGTGTGTGCAAAGGTATTTCCTGCGGCACTAAAAATAAACACACAGGATAACAATGTTAGTATAATTTTCTTCAATGAACTACGCCTCCTATATAAAAATTCAATGGAAAAGAAGGGGCTGTCCACTTCCTTTTCCATTGACTAGTGTAAACAAAAAATGTGAAGTTTAAATGAAATGAAGCCGTCATTTTTCGTAAAATATTGATAGATGGGTTTATTTCTTTCAATATATAGACAAATATCTCTTTTTTTCAGAGAAATTGACAAACTTTATACTTGACCTGATGTCACAATGAATATTTTTTGTATAGCGGTAATGTCAAAATCTTTTATTAATAAAATAGGTTGAACAACGGGTACTTCTTCATCGATTTCTTAATAGACAAGAACTACAGGCTAAGCAGCAAAATTGCTAAGATGATCATAAAGACGGCACTTGAATTCCCATACAAGAATGACCATCCAGTTTCTTTGATAGGGAATAAACCAAGCATTCTCTTGCCTTCTGTTTCCCAGGTTCCTTATTATATCTTTTCCTCAGAGAGCCTGTAAGTTCTCCTTTTATACCAAGCTTTTTTATAAAAATAGTATTTCTTCAATAGTATTTGCTATAATAGCAATAACATATTTGAATATTCATACATAAGGAGGAACTGGCTTGAAAACATACCGCATTGCTGTCATTGAAGGGGATGGAATAGGGAAGGAGGTCGTCCCGGCTGCTATCGAAGTGCTGGACGCAGCCGCCAAGCTGGACGGAGGATTCCAATTTGAATGGACGTATTTTCCTTGGGGATGCGACTATTATTTGGAGCATGGCAAGATGATGCCGGAAGACGGCATTGAAATCTTAAAGGGTTATGACCAAATCTTCCTAGGTGCTGTCGGCATGCCAGAGCTAGTCCCGGACCATATTTCCTTATGGGGGCTTTTGATTAAAATCCGCCGGGAGCTCAAACAGGCCATTAACGTCCGACCTGCAAAGCTTCTTGCCGGACTTGACTCTCCATTGAAAAATCCGCAGAACTTCGATATCACGGTCGTTCGTGAAAACTCGGAAGGAGAGTATTCGGACAGCGGCGGCCGGATGCACCAGGGAGCAGATGAAATCGCTATCCAAAATGCCGTGTTTACCCGTAAAGGGACGGAGCGGGCGATGCGCTATGCATTTGAACTTGCGAAAAGCTCGCGCGGGCACGTAACAAGTGCCACAAAATCAAACGGTCTTACGTATTCCATGCCATTTTGGGATGAGGTATTTGAGGAAGTGAAGCAGGATTATCCGGATATGGATACAGCGGTAAACCATATTGATGCACTGGCTGCCTTTTTCGTGATGAAGCCGCATCAGTTCGACGTAATTGTCGCATCGAACCTGTTCGGGGACATTTTAACAGACCTTGGCGGTGCGATCATGGGCAGTATCGGTATTGCGCCTGCTGCCAACCTCAATATTGAACGGGAATACCCATCCATGTTTGAACCTGTACATGGTTCGGCACCAGACATTGCTGGCAAAGGCATCGCAAACCCAATCGGTCAAATTTGGACGGGCAAAATGATGCTCGATTTCCTTGGCCGCCAGGAGATAGGAAACAAAGTGTTACATGCCATTGAGCAGACACTCGCAAGCGGCGTGAAAACAGGCGATATCGGCGGTACCTCAACGCTTGAGGAAGTGAAAAACAGCATCCTGCAGCACTTGCAGTATTAATTAACAAGAGAAACAACGTTCACGGACGTTGTTTTTTCTATAATCGGCCGACACGTCCGTAACGGATGGTTATAGCTATTCCGGTTGGCAAAAGGAAGACAGCCGTTTTATATTGCCGCCAATTAGGGAATGTTATAAACAATTGACTTCCGGCTCATTGGCATTACATGCTGAAATAGTAAAGAGGACAGAAAATACAGCGAATCAGGAGAAGCGAAAAGAACATACACTATGGCACATAATTCTCGCTGCCCTATGAAATAACCATACAAAAGAGCCTGGCGGAACTTGAAAGGGCTTACAAGGTATTGCAAATACTTTAAGAAAGCAATATTCAGGTTGCGACCTACACAATTCGTTTTATCAATCGTGCCGTTCATATACGGGAAGGGGAAATCGATTAGGCACGTCTGGTCAAGGCTTGGAGCAGTATATAACCATTCCTGAAGAGGTACAGTAAAGCAAAAACATATAGGCGAGGGAGGGAAGAGCATATGAAAAAATTCGGTTTAATGTTACTGTTAAGTGCCATGTTAGCCGCCTGCTCAGATGAAGAAAACCTAGGCAGCCAGGAGGTGCAGGCCGATCAGGATGAGGTAATGGTTATCAAGCAGATCGGTAAGCTGTATTTCCCTGATGGACATGGAGATGTACAGTTCATTTTTGAACGTGATGCTGTCGATATCCAGGTGTTTGCTGAGAATCTTTCCATTGAGCAGACGTATACCATTACACTTGAAAAGGCAGATGGCGGTGTTACATTTGGGCCTAAGGAAAATGTGAAAATTACAGCAGGGAAAATAGTCGGCCAGACAACCTTCCGCCCGAATGCGAATGGAGAGCTGTTTGTATCGATGATGAATCCGAACAGAATGTTTGAAGGGGACGAAGAAATGCGCGTCATCGTTCAATCCGAAAAGGATGCCGAGGATTCCCTTCAATCGAAACCGTTCATCCTGCAGCCGAGAAAATAACAGAGAGCAGGACGGGGTATAAATACCTGAAACGAAGTTTATGATGTCCGGATTTGGTCAATAGATAAAGAACCAATGAAAAAGGAAGTGTTCTTATGCAAAAAATCTTTGACCAGCTGGAAAGCTTCTTACAGCAAATGAGGGATAAGCCTGAACATCCACATGCACATTCACACCTCTACAAAATCTGGATGGACCCACCCGTCAATACATTTAATATCACACTTCACTACTTAACAAAAGACGGTGAGGAATTCGAAGAGGAAGGCTACACACCGATCCGTGTCATTACGAGCGGCTACGAGGAGAACTTGATCGAGCCCGAATTCAAACGCGCACTGCTCGATGTTTTCGAAAAACTTAACCACGACGGGCATCACCATTTCCCGCGTCCAACATACGTATCATTCGAAGACGATCCAGCTGTATACCATGTACAATCGCTGGGGAATGAAGACAAAGAACAAGGCAGCTACTAGAGCTGTCTTTTTCTTTGGTAAAAAAGTCAGGCTGAAGGAAATAGGTAGTAGGGTCCTTCTTTAAAACAATCATTATATGTGCTGGGGATGTTTTTTATTTTTCTAGCCATGCAATTCGTGTATCCTATTCATAAAAGTTACAAGGCAAACAAAGCAGGGTAACTTACGATTGACTATAAAAAGCAGAGGTGATGATTGGTGAAGCAACTCTTTCTATTTAGTTTATTGGCGGTGGCTTTATTAGCGGGGTGTTCCCAGGGTGGAGAGCAAAAGGCGGTAAATCAGCAAAACGATGCTATTCAAGAGCAGGAAAACGAGGGCATTGAGGTAATCAGGGAAAACCTTGAAGTGCCTTGGTCTATCGAAAAGCTTGGTAATACGTTCTATCTGACAGAAAGAGCAGGGAATATTGTAAAAATCGAAAACGGAAAAATGGAGCGGCAGGAAGTTGAGCTGCAGAAGGAGCTTTCAACTGCTTCAGAGGCAGGTTTATTAGGGTTTGTGCTTGCGCCGGATTTTCAGAACTCAAATAGGGCATATGCTTACTATACGTATGAAGATGGTGCAGGACAATTTAACAGAGTGGTGACACTTCATCTGGAAGGCAGTGTCTGGACGGAAGAAAAGCTGCTACTCGATAACATCCCAAGCGGTGCCTATCATCATGGCGGCAGGCTCAAGATCGGACCTGATGGAAAGCTGTATGCGACGACTGGTGATGCAACTGTACGGGATATCGCACAGGATTTGAATTCTTTGGGCGGAAAAATTCTAAGGATGAATCCGGATGGTACGATCCCAGCTGACAACCCATTCCCGGATTCCTACGTCTACAGTTATGGACACCGCAATCCGCAGGGGATTACTTGGTTACCTGATGGGGAGCTGTTTGCTAGTGAGCACGGCAATAATGCCAATGATGAGATTAACCGGATTGAAGCCGGAAAAAATTATGGCTGGCCGCTTATTGAAGGGCATGAGGAACAAGAAGGAATGGTCTCGCCGTTATTTACGTCGGGAGCTGAAACGACTTGGGCACCGTCGGGAATGGACCATTACAATGGAAAATTGTATGTAGCTGCTTTAAGAGGAACGGCTGTGCTGGCATTTGACCCGGCATCAGATCAACAAGAGGAAGTCATAACGGGACTAGGCCGAATTCGTGATGTGTTAATAGAGGATAATTCACTTTATTTCATCACCAATAATACAGATGGTCGGGGCAATCCGGAGGAAAATGGAGACAAGCTTTACAGGGTGCCGCTTTCACAATAATAACGATTCCTTTTCTAATGATATTGATTAAAAATAATGAAAAGCAGAAGGACGAACCGGTCGCCTTCTGCTTTTTTGATTTTCAGGGTCTTTATTTTTTTCTAAATACCGCCCAAAGTGAAGCGCCGATTCCGGCAGCTATGGCAGAGCTTAAAACCGGATGCTTGGTTGCCTTAACATAATAGCTTGTCTCGCGTATCCACCCTTTATTGGTACCGCGTTCATGCAAGCCATATCCAGCTTTATATAGGGCGCTGGCTTCTGGCGGGTTGGACGGACGGTCATCATGCTGCGTCCGGTATAAGGTCTTTTCTATCAGCTTATCGGAAAACCTAGGAGCCAGTCTGCCAAGTACGGCTAAGAGCTTCGCCTGTCCACCTACATACATGTCCCGTTTTGGATGTTCTGCGCTATAAAGAATGGCCTCCGCCACCGTTTCAGGTGCATAGATCATACCGATGTGGGTCGGCTGCTTGTCCAAATAGCTGCGGGCATGCTCATTGTAGGGTGTGTCAATCCGTCCCGGGTGTATAAGCGTGACAGAAACAGGAGCGTTTTCTTTCTCCAGCTCCATCCGTAAGCTTTCCGTCCATCCATGCAGGGCAAACTTTGCGGAGGAGTATGTCGACTGGACGACTGTTCCGCGGTCACCGAAGAAGCTGCCGATATTGATAACAGCTCCGGGAGTATCTCTTTTTGTATAATGATCTACTGCAACTCTAGAACCGTAAACGACACCCCAAAAAACAGTATCGAACATGCGGCGCATATCCTTGATGGTAACTTCAGTCGTTTTCCCATAAATCGAGACGCCAGCATTGTTGACCCACGTATCAAAGCCGCCAAATTTTTCGATCGCTGTGTCGGCAATTTTTTGGACATCTTCTTCGACGCCGACATCTGCAGCAACCCAAGCCGCCTCGTAGCCTTTACTTTGTAATTCCTCTACCAGCTCTTGAAGGGCATTTTCATTTCTTGCGGCAACGACAACCTTGGCTCCTTTTTTGGCTGCCATCCTTGCCGTAACAAGCCCAATTCCGCTAGAAGCACCTGTAATAACGATCACCTGGTCCTGCAGCTTTTTCAATGAAAGCTCTTCCATTGATCCATCTCTATCCTGCATCATATCTATTAGAGAATCATGTTCCACATCTTTCATTTCCATTAGTAGTTCCTCCTCACTGTTACTTTTTTCATCTTTACCCTGAAGCTCTTATGCAAAACGCTGCAGATCGGGCTTTATCAGTTTTAGTTGAGTTAGTATGTGTCAATCGAAAGGTAATTAAAGTGGTTATCGTAATAGTGTGGCTCACTTTGTAAGGAAGCAAACATTTGTATAGTTGAAGACCTTCAATCCTATACTAGAATTGTGAAAAAACTTAAGAAGACTATGGAGGATTGTGTATGTCAAATGATCCAATGATTGTACATGCCATAATAGATGGTAAAAAAGTAGAGACCGAAAACAAACTGTCTCGTGAAAATCCCACACATCCGGACGAAATCGTCGGGTATGCTCCTATTAATACAAAGGAAGAAGCAATCCGTGCCATCGATGCTGCCTATAATGCTTTTCAAAGCTGGGCATGGAGTGATGTAGAGGACCGGATAGCAAGAATGAGACGTGCAATTCAAAAAATTAAGGAAGCGATGCCGGAGATTGCTGAATTATTATCCCGCGAGCACGGAAAAGCGTTATATGATGCACAGGGAGAAATTGCTGTTTCGCTCATGTGGATGGAATTTGCCTGTGATCATGTAAAAAATGTAGTGACACCACAAGAAAAAGAGCATGAAAACGGGAGAACCATTCTTACGTTCGATCCTGTAGGTGTCGTGTCAGCCATTACCCCTTGGAACTATCCTATTTCCTTATCGACGATTAAAGTAGCGCCGGCATTATTAACAGGTAATACAATGGTTTTAAAGCCGAGTCCTTTTGCTCCGTTAGCAGTAAGTCGTGTTGTAGAAATCATTGCCGATGAGTTTCCACCGGGTGTGCTGAATCTTGTACACGGAGAAGCAGATGTAGGTGTTGAACTGACATCGAATGAAAAGGTTGCAAAAATTGCCTTTACAGGTGGCACAAAAACAGCCAAAAGCATTATGAAAGCTGCCTCCGAAACGATTAAAAAGATGACACTTGAGTTAGGCGGTAATGATGCAGCCATCGTTTTAGAAGATTTCGATGTTAATGATGAACGTGCTTTACGTAGAATGGTTATTTCCAACTTCTTAACAGCAGGACAAATTTGTATGATTGCTAAGCGTGTATACGTCCATCGTTCCATTTATGATGCTTTTGTCGAGAAATATATCGAAGCAGCAAATAAGTGGATCCGAGTGGGAGACCCATTTCATCCAGAGGTGACAGTAGGGCCTGTTAATAATAAGAACCAAGTAAAATATGTGCAAAGCCTGATTGATGATGCTAAAAGCAAGGGTGCGGAGGTCATCAAGTTAGGAAAAATAGTGAGCCCGGAACTGATGGAAAATGGTTACTTCCTACAGCCGACATTAGTGCTCGGTGCGGATTACCATGATCCAATCGTAGTGGAGGAACAATTTGGTCCTACTGTGCCAATTCTTCCGTTTGATGATGAAGAACAAGTCATTGCATTGCATAATGAGAGTATCTATGGTTTAACGAGCTCGGTGTGGGGAGAAGTAGAACATGCCATAAAAGTTGCCCGACGCATAGAAGCAGGGACAACAATGATCAATACAGCAGCTATCCAAGGCTTAGATGTCCGTTTCCCGTTTGGCGGCGTCAAGCAATCCGGTGTAGGCCGTGAATATGGTGAAGATGGTTTAAAATCCTATACGGAAACACATGTAATCAACATACCTAAGAATTTGGACTTGCCCTTTATTCCAGAGTAAGTTGTATATGTTTTTGGGAACATGCCTTATAAAGCAGACAATAAAATGAAACAGAATTCTCAGGTTCGGGTGATTAGATGACTTTGGTATATAACGAAGTCATCTTTTTGCCTATTTGCTTTCCTACATATTTATAATTGTCTCACCGTTTCACTCGAAATCATCGATCTCATGTTCTTCTTCTGCTGCAGAAATTCAAATTATTTGTACTAGGTGTCCTATTGCGAATAAATCATTGCAGTCATAGGAAAAGTATCATCAATTAATGCGATTAACTTTTCTATCGTCTATATGTATTCATTTGTATCGCGGTAGATAAAAACTAAAAAGTGATGTAACAAAGTAATGAAGCAAGATAGAGAAGGAGAAGAAATGATATTTTTTTTAGAAAAAGTATTGCCTTTATATTAAATTCATGTTAAATTGTTAAACGTCGCTAAAATGCGATGGTGAAATTATAAACTTTTGAAAAAGTTATTGACTCGACGATAAGTCGGTGTTATTATAAATAAGTCGCTGTAAAACGACGGAATTGATACTTTTGAAAAGTGGTTGACACGAACTTCGGTAAGTGTTAATATATAAGAGTTGCTGCTAAAGAGCGGTAACGAAATGAACTTTGAAAACTGAACAAGCAAGACGTTAACAATAATTTTCTTTCTTAAGTGAAAGAGACAACTTGACTAAAACAATAGTCAGCAACATTTTGAGCTTAACTCAAACT
>JAPSKP010000108.1 GCA_031181585.1 Lysinibacillus sp. | reverse complement strand
CTTGGATCTCGCGGTATCTCTGCATTCATCGTTGAAAAGGGAACACCGGGGTTAATTATCGGAAAAGATGAGCACAAAATGGGGCTTCACGGTTCCCGCACAGTACAGCTGACATTTGACAATATGGTTGTTTCTGCTGAAAATCTGCTGGGTGCTGAAGCGGATGGCTTTAAAATTGCAATGAGCAATTTGGATGTCGGCCGTATTGGTATTGCTGCACAGGCACTGGGGATTGCTGAAGCAGCACTGGAAGCAGCAGCAAACTATGCAAAAGAACGTGTACAATTCGGCAAGCCAATTGCGGCAAACCAAGGGGTGGCTTTCAAACTGGCAGATATGGCAACAGCTGTAGAGGCAGCGAGATTGCTCGTTTACCGCGCAGCAAATCTTCGTACTCAAGGACTTCCATGCGGAAAGGAAGCATCAATGGCAAAGTTATTTGCATCAAAAACAGCCGTTGATGTAGCAATCGATGCCGTGCAGATTTTTGGAGGTTACGGCTATACAGAGGACTATCCGGTTGAGCGCTATTTCCGTGATGCGAAAGTAACGGAGATTTATGAGGGGACATCCGAAATTCAGCGCATCGTCATTGGCAAGCATCTATTTAGTTAAGCAAAGGGACTATCATTATATAAATATATTGGGGAAAAGGGGATTTGTACAATGAACTTTCAACTGACAGAAGAACATGAACAATTACGGGAAATGATTCGAGATTTTGCAATCAATGAAGTAGCACCAACTGCAGCAGAGCGGGATGAAAACGAAGAATTTGACCGCAGCATTTTCGATAAAATGGCAGAGCTTGGTCTGACAGGTATTCCATGGCCAGAAGAGTACGGTGGAGCAGGTTTCGACTATTTGGCATATTGTATCGCGGTAGAGGAATTATCCCGAGTATGTGCCTCAACAGGGGTAACTTTATCAGCACATACATCACTTGCAGGGTGGCCGCTTTACAAGTTTGGAAATGAAGAGCAAAAGCAAAAATATCTTCGTCCAATGGCAGAAGGGAAAAAAATCGGTGCCTATGGTCTAACTGAACCGGGGTCAGGCTCGGATGCAGGCGGTATGAAAACTTATGCTGTAAAAGATGGAGACGACTATATTTTAAATGGATCAAAAATCTTCATTACAAACGGCGGAGTTGCAGATATCTATGTTGTTTTTGCGGTAACAGATCCGGAATCAAAGCATAAAGGGACATCAGCCTTTATTGTCGAATCGGATTTCCCGGGCTTTTCTGTAGGGAAAAAGGAAAAGAAATTGGGAATTCGTTCTTCTCCAACGACAGAAATCATTTTTGAAAACTGCCGTGTTCCAAAAGAAAATCTTCTTGGCGCCGAGGGAGAAGGTTTCATCATCGCGATGAAAACATTAGACGGTGGACGTAATGGGATTGCTGCACAGGCAGTAGGAATTGCACAAGGGGCACTCGATGCAGCAGTGGACTATGCAAAAGAGCGTGTACAGTTCGGCAAACCAATCGCAGCAAATCAAGGTGTGTCCTTCAAATTAGCTGATATGGCGACAGCGGTGGAAGCATCTCGTCTTCTTACTTATCAAGCAGCTTGGTTGGAATCAAATGATCTTCCATACGGAAAGGCCTCTGCAATGGCGAAATTGATGGCTGGGGATACAGCGATGAGCGTAACGACAGATGCTGTGCAGATTTTCGGCGGATATGGCTATACAAAAGACTATCCAGTAGAACGCTTTATGCGTGACGCGAAAATTACACAGATTTACGAAGGCACGCAAGAGATTCAGCGTCTTGTCATTTCGCGTATGCTGACAAAGTAATGCATGGCAAATAAAAAAATCCGTGTTGAAACATCGGTCAAAGATGCAAGCTTAATCGAAATCCGCAGACAACAGATTGTGCGTGCAGGTGTGAATCTGTTTCGGGAAAAGGGCTTTCATCGTGCAACGACAAGGGAAATCGCCAAAGCTGCAGGGTTTAGTATTGGAACATTATATGAATATATCCGGACAAAAGAAGATGTCCTTTATTTAGTATGTGACAGTATTTTTAATGAAGTGACGAACCGCCTATCACGCTTTCCGACAAATGCTGGTACAATTGAGGCGCTTCAGGAAGCGATCAGCCAATATTTCCTGCTCATCGATGGGATGTTTGATGAATTCACAATTATGTATCAGGAAACAAAGTCCTTGCCGAAAGAGGCTATGCAGTATGTATTAAGCAAGGAACTTGAAATGGTTGCCATCTTCGAAGAAATTTTAGCAGGATGTGTGAAGTCAGGGGTGCTGGAGCTTGATGAAAAGGAGCTGTTTCTAGCAGCAAATCATCTTGTTGTACAGGGGCAGTCATGGGCATTCCGTAAATGGGCACTCAAAAATCGCTATACAATTGAAGAGTACATTGAATTGCAGACGAATTTATTTTTACACGGCGTTTTGCATTTTAAGAAATAAGTAGGGCACCGTTAATTGCATACGCTTCGTGGCAATTAACGGTGCTGTTTAATTGCTGCCCGGTAAGGGGACCGGGATGGGAGATATTTCATAACAAAGGGGAGTTTCAATATGACAACAGAAGTAGAGACAAAAGTCGAGCAGCCAGTTGAAACGAAAGTAGAAGTATACAAACCGACACATCATGTCCGTTTTGTAACAGCATCAAGCTTATTTGATGGACACGATGTGTCAGTTAACATTATGCGGCGTATTCTGCAATCGAGCGGAGCAGAAGTTATTCATCTAGGGCATAATCGTTCTGTGGAAGAAGTGGTGAATGCTGCTATTCAGGAAGATGCACAAGGGATTGCCGTATCAAGCTATCAGGGCGGTCATATGGAATACTTTAAGTACATGTATGACCTGCTGCGTGAAAAAGGGGCACCACATATTAAAATCTATGGCGGCGGGGGCGGGGTAATCCTGCCGCGCGAAATCAAGGAATTACATGAATACGGTATTAATGGTATCTTTTCACCTGAAGATGGCCGGCGTCTTGGCCTGCAAGGAATGATTAATGAAAAGATGAAAGGGGCAGACTTCTCTACATTAAATGGTGACTATTTGGAAAAATTAGAGAAGCTGACGCCGGAATCACCAGAAATTTTAGCCAATTTAATTACAGCTGCCGAAACAGGCGGTGAAGGGGTAGCGGAACTGCTGAAAACAGCCCGCGCCAATACGAAAAAACCACCTGTTCTCGGTATTACAGGTACAGGTGGTGCAGGGAAATCCTCCTTGACAGATGAACTCATTCGCCGTTTCCTTCAGGAGTTTCCGGATAAACGCGTAGCAATTATATCGGTCGATCCGACAAAGCAAAAAACGGGCGGTGCGCTGCTTGGAGACCGTATCCGCATGAATGCGATCTTCAATAACAGAGTATACATGCGCAGTTTAGCGACACGCGGCTCCCGTACTGAGCTATCGGCCTCTATTGGTGATGTGTTGGATGTCGTTAAAGCAGCCGGCTACGATTTGGTGATCGTGGAGACGAGTGGTATCGGGCAAGGGGATGCGGAGATTACGAAATATACAGATCTTTCAATGTATGTGATGACAAGCGAGTTTGGGGCGCCAACGCAGCTTGAAAAAATTGATATGATTGACTATGCGGATCTTATTGCAATCAACAAATTTGAACGCAAAGGCTCTGAGGATGCTCTTCGCCAAGTGCAAAAGCAAATGCAGCGATCCCGCGAAATGTGGGATACGAATTTAGATGACATGCCGGTATACGGTACGATTGCCTCTCAATTCAATGATAAAGGAACAAATTCATTGTTTGCCGCTATCGTACGTCTTATCAATGAAAAGTGCGGGTATAATTGGGAAACATCCTACGAGCAATCTATCAAAACACAAAAACAGGATGTTATCATTCCAAACGACCGCCGCTACTATTTACGTGAAATCACAGATGCGGTACGCGGCTATCATAAAAGAGCAGCACAGCAGGTAGAGCTTGCACGCAGACTATATCAATTAGAAGGAACGCTAAAACAGCTTCCGGAAGGTGAAGATGCGCTGATCGCCTCGATTAATTCATTAATTGAAGGAGTACGAGGAGAGCTTTCTACAGAATCGAAGAAAATCCTCGGTAATTGGAAAGCATTGAAGGAAGCATATAGCGGCGATGAGTATGTGACGAAGGTGCGCGATAAGGAAATCCGTACGGTGCTTACGACAACCTCATTATCCGGGACGAAAATCCCTAAAGTAGCGCTTCCGAAATTCGAAGACTACGGAGAAATCCTGCGGTGGGTCTATACGGAAAATGTACCTGGGTCATTCCCTTACACAGCGGGCGTATTTTCATTTAAGCGTGAAGGAGAAGATCCGAAGCGCCAATTTGCAGGAGAAGGTACACCGGAGCGTACAAACAAACGCTTCCACTATTTATCGAAGGATGATGATGCAAAACGCCTATCAACGGCGTTTGACTCGGTAACGTTATACGGGGAAGATCCGCATATCCGACCTGATATTTACGGTAAGGTAGGAGAATCAGGAGTGAGCATTTGCACACTCGATGATATGAAAAAGCTATATGACGGTTTTGACCTGTGTGCGCCAAGCACATCTGTTTCAATGACAATTAACGGTCCGGCCCCAATCATTCTGGCAATGTTTATGAATACTGCGATTGACCAGCAGGTACGCAAACGCGAGGAAGAACTTGGCCGTCCTTTAACAGTAGAAGAGTTTACGGAGACACGTGAAAAAACGCTTCAAGTTGTACGCGGTACAGTACAGGCAGATATTTTAAAAGAGGATCAAGGGCAAAATACATGTATTTTCTCAACGGAGTTTGCGCTGCGTATGATGGGCGATATTCAACAATATTTCATCGACCATAAAGTACGTAACTATTATTCTGTGTCTATTTCCGGCTATCATATTGCAGAGGCTGGGGCAAACCCGATTTCGCAGCTGGCCTTCACACTGGCAAACGGCTTTACTTATGTTGAGTACTATTTGAGCCGTGGCATGCATATTGATGACTTTGCACCGAATTTATCTTTCTTCTTCTCAAACGGACTCGATCCGGAATATACGGTAATCGGACGTGTGGCACGCCGTATTTGGGCAATCGTCATGCGCGATAAATATGGCGCGAATGAACGCTCGCAAAAGCTGAAGTACCATATTCAAACGTCAGGGCGGAGTCTGCATGCGCAGGAAATTGACTTTAATGATATTCGCACGACGCTGCAAGCTTTAATGGCACTGCACGATAACTGTAACTCCCTTCATACAAATGCGTACGATGAGGCAATTACAACACCGACAGAGGAATCCGTAAGACGGGCGATGGCCATTCAGATGATTATTACGAAAGAGCATGGGCTGACGAAAAATGAAAACCCGCTGCAGGGGGCATTTATCATCGAGGAGCTGACAGATCTTGTAGAGCAGGCAGTGCTCGATGAATTTGACCGTATTAATGATCGCGGTGGTGTGCTGGGTGCTATGGAAACACAGTATCAACGAGGTAAAATCCAAGAGGAATCCATGTATTACGAACATCTAAAACATTCAGGTGAGCTGCCAATCATTGGGGTGAACACATACCTAAACCCGAACCCGCCATCTGATGAGGATATTAACTCTATGGAAATTGCGCGCGCTTCCAAGGAAGAAAAAGATGCACAAATCACGAATCTTCAAGCCTTTCAGAAGCGTCACGCAGAAAAGAATGTTGAAGCGCTTAAACGCTTGAAACAGGCTGCAGTAACAGGCGGCAATATTTTTGCTGAACTGATGGAGACGGTAAAGGTAGCAAGTCTTGGGCAAATTACGCATGCACTATATGAAGTGGGCGGTCAATATCGACGCAATATGTAAGCAAGAAAAAGGGTAGAAACACATCACATATGCTGCTAGATAGGGGCCGAGAGCTGCCCTATCTAGCCCGCCTCTTACTCGTTATTCCGACATACTTTTTACACGACGAGCCTACCAGAATTTAGTATACTGGGTGTAAGGTCAACAAGGGAGGTGGCATAAGTGATATCACATGTAAAATATATCGTTATATTTTGTTGTCTAACAGCCACCTATTTCCTGTATAATGAACAATTAGCGTCGATTCCGCTATTGGTTTTGTCTGCGCTTTTCTTTTATATCGGCCTGAAAGAAATGTCGAAATTAAAAAACAATAAATGAAACTAGCATAGTACTATAATGTTTGTATATAATGGGTATTATGCTTAGGAAATGTAATAAATGAAGGGACGTGCACGATTTGAACTTTCGTGAAATGACAAAAGAACAATTAGCAGAAGAGTCGTTAATTGATTTAGCATACGCTTTTTTAGAAGAACGTAAATCTGCAATCTTATTTGCCGATCTAGTAAAAGAGCTTCAAAGCTTAAATGGCTTTTCAGATGAGGAAATGAAATCTCGCCTTGTTCAATTTTATACAGATATGAATATCGACGGCCGCTTTTTACTAAATCATGAGAATGGATGGGGTCTGCGTGAATGGTATAAAGTGGAGACGATTGAAGAAGAAACGGCTCCAACTGTAAAAGCACGCAAGAAAAAATCAAAAGCAGTTATCGATGATGAAGACGAAATCATCGACCTTGATGAAGATGATATCGTATTTGATGAAGACTTCGATGAATTCTCAGACGATGAAGATGAGGAAGAAATCGAAGAAGATGATGCGCTGGAATTTGTCGAGGAAGACATTGAGGATTTGGATGCGGAGATCGATGAAGAACTGATTCCTGAAGAGGAAGAAGAGTTCGTTATTGATGACGAGGAAGAAGAAGAAGAAGAAGATCTTGATGAACTAGAAGGCCTTGACGAGGAAGAAGAGAAATAATACTGGGAGTATGGGTGATGATGTTTTGCCCATACTTTTTTTGTTAGCAGAAATTTACCGCTTTATTATGGCGAGAAGCATATACGCGGTATGACTCTAAGGTGTAAGTGATCAGAAAGCATCCTTTTCAAGTAAAAGCAATGTCCACAGCCCTTCCGCTAAGGGTGTGACTATAGTTAATTAATTGAAACTGAATGCTGTGACAAGCCTTCAAGGTAAAAGTGCTTGACTTCTTTTTCACTTCCGTATAATCTTTTACTTGGGCTCCTTTAAAAAGGAGATTGACCGTATAAGTTATACGCTCCCTCTGCTAGTATGCAGGCGGGGCGTTTTTTATTTTTTATAGCAAAAGTTCGCAACGCAGGACAAGTTATTGCTGTTTCTAGCTGCTCTGTACTGAGTTTAAGGTTTGTGAATAGGGAGGGAATCCTTCCTACCCCTATTAAAAAAGGCATGATGAAGGCGCTTTTCAGCCGGCATATGCCTTTCCAATTTTTAAGGAGGAATTTAGAATGACAAAGTATATTTTCGTGACAGGTGGAGTGGTTTCGTCGCTTGGGAAAGGAATCGTTGCTGCATCTTTAGGGCGTTTATTAAAAAACCGCGGTCTTGAAGTAACAATTCAAAAGTTTGATCCATACTTAAACATTGACCCAGGTACAATGAGTCCATACCAACATGGTGAAGTATTCGTAACAGATGATGGTGCGGAAGCGGACTTAGATTTAGGGCACTATGAGCGTTTCATCGACATCAATCTAGGGAAACACTCAACAGTTACATCAGGCCGTGTATATCAATCTGTTCTGCAAAAAGAGCGCCGTGGAGATTACAACGGTGGTACTGTTCAAGTAATTCCTCACATTACAAATGAAATTAAAGATAGAATCCAACGCGCCGGCCGTGAAACAAATGCCGATGTAGTTATTACAGAAGTTGGCGGTACAGTAGGAGATATCGAGTCGCTGCCATTCTTAGAAGCAATTCGACAAATGAAAACGAACCTGGGCCATGAAAATGTAATGTATGTCCACTGTACATTAATCCCTTACATTAAAGCAGCAGGGGAAATGAAAACAAAACCGACACAGCACTCTGTGAAGGAACTGCGTTCATTAGGGATCCAGCCGAATATTATCGTTGTACGTACAGAACAGGCGATTTCACAAGAAATGAAAGATAAATTGGCATTGTTCTGTGATGTACAGCCTCATGAGATTATTGAATCCCGTGATGCAGAGCATTTATATGAAGTACCGCTTAACCTGCACGCTCAGGATTTTGATGATATCGTGCTTGAGCACTTCGGTATTAAAGCGCCGGAAGCAGATATGTCTGACTGGAAAGAGCTTGTTGAAAAGGTGAAAAACCTGAAAAACAAAACGCGTATTGCACTTGTAGGGAAATATGTAGAACTGCAGGATGCTTACATTTCTGTAGCAGAGGCACTGAAGCATGCAGGTTATGCATATGATTCTGATATAGAAATTGACTGGGTAAATGCAGAAAATGTAACAGCAGAAAACGTGGCAGAGCTGCTTGGACAAGCAGACGGTATTCTAGTGCCTGGTGGCTTTGGAGACCGTGGGGTAGAAGGGAAAATCGAGTCAATCCGCTATGCGCGTGAAAATGATGTACCTTTCCTTGGTATTTGCCTAGGTATGCAATTAGCGACAGTAGAATTTGCGCGTAACGTATTAGATTTACAAGGTGCACATTCAACAGAGCTGGATAAAGAAACACCATATCCAATCATTGATTTCCTACCAGATCAATCAGAAGATATTGATCTGGGCGGTACACTACGTTTAGGCTTATATCCATGTAAATTGAAAGAGGGATCTCGTGCGCGTGAGTGCTACAACGGAGAAGAGCTTGTGTATGAGCGCCACCGTCATCGCTATGAGTTTAATAATGAATTCCGTGAAGCAATGGAAGCGGCAGGCCTTGTATTCTCAGGTGTATCACCTGATAACAAGCTTGTGGAAATTATCGAATTGCCCGAGAAGAAATTCTTTGTGGCTGGTCAGTTCCACCCAGAGCTAGTATCTCGTCCACAACGTCCACAACCATTATTCCGCGAATTTGTAGGTGCGGCATTTAATAATCAAAAATAATTGTCCATCTTTGATGGAGATAGTAAATGAAAAAAGGTAGAGAAAACATTATGTTTTCTCTACCTTTTAGTGCATTTAGCCCGCTATTACCCTGGAAAGTGTTAAAGACTTCATAATTTTAAAACCCCCTGACACTCCTTAAGAGGTATCAGAGGTGGTGATATTTATAAAATTTTAGGTTTCTCAATTAAGCGACTACCTATGGGGTCTGAGATATTTGAGCCGAAGTTAACGATATACCCTCGGTTGACTCTAGTCTAGATATGGATGATACCTATTAACGTAGCGATCAATAGTAACACGATACTTAATCCCCACATCCAGAAGAATGAGAACTTCAGGTGCTTGCCCATTTCCAGTCCAGATAGTCCGAGTGCCAGCCAAACAGCAGGGGCCAGAGGTGATACAAATGTACCGACGATGTTACCAATAATCATCGCATAAGCTGTTGATAAAGAATCAATATCGAAAGAAAGACCGATTTGCTCAACAACAGGGAATAAGGCGAAATAATAAGCATCTGTACTTAGCAATAAATCAAATGGTACTCCTAATATCCCCACGATAATATGAAGGTAGGAAGACATGAAGGAAGGCAGAATCTGTACTGCATCATTAGCGATCGCAGTCAGCATACCTGTCCCATTCAAGATACCTAAAAACAGTCCTGCAGCAATGATAATGGAAGCCATTGTTAGGGCATTAGGTGCATGGGCACGAATACGTTCCATCTGTTCCTTAGTGGAACGGTAGTTGATCGGTAATGCAATGGCGACACCGATTAAAAAGGCGAGACCTGCCGGCATAATGCCGGCTACCAATGAACCGATTACAAGAATGATAATGAGCGCATTGAGCCACAGTAGTTTAGGTCGTTGCAGACTCTTGTCTACTTCTGATGAAACAACTCCACTAGAAGAAATATCTCCTTCGTCAACAGCTGCTAAAGTGCCAAACTGGCCTGCGATACGCTTCTTCTCTCGAATACCAAAGAAAACAGCCAATAATAACATGAAGATGATTCCGATAATTTGTAAAGGAATTAATGGATACCAAAGTTCTGTGACATCGACTTCTAATACGGAAGCTACCCGCCCTAATGGTCCTCCCCAAGGTACCATGTTGACGATTGCAGCAGAGCCGGCAATCAACAGCAGCAATAAATAAGGATTCATCCTTAGTCGAAGATAAAGAGGTAATAGGGCTGGGATTGTAATTAGGAATGTAGAAGCACCCGAACCATCAAGCTGTGCCACAACGGCGATCAAAACGGTAATGATGGTTACGACGATAATATTCCCTCTTGAAAGCGCAATCATTTTATTGATGAGCGGCTCGAACAAACCTACATCCTGCATGATGCCAAAGAAAATAATTGCAAAGATGAACATGACTGCGACACTGATAACCGAGCTTATGCCGGAATCGAAGAATTCCCCGATATCTGCTAGGCTGAATCCTGCAATCAATGCACCAATAATAGGAGGGATAACCATAGCTACCAAGGGGGATACACGGCCGCTGATCAGAAGGGCCACGATTACTAGGATTGTTAAAAATCCTATTATACTTAAACTCATTTCATTCTCTCCCCTTTATTTTCAATGTTTTGAGATTTTTCTAAAAGTAACACAATTATGATAAGGGGAGAATAATATGATGATATTTTGTATAAAGTTAATAATTTTAATTTTGTTCATAAGTTTCACGATACATATATTTCCGTTCCGGACGACCGACTGAACCATAGATCAGCTTTGTTTCAAGAAATTGTTCAGCCACTAAATATTCAAGGTAGCGACGAGCGGTCGAGCGACTTGTCCCAATTCTCTCACTGAGCCTGGAGGCAGTCATTTCCTCGAATGCATTTTCCTCAAATAGCGATTTCACGGACTGCAGCGTATGAAAATCGATTCCTTTTGC
>JAPSKP010000107.1:4393-11147 GCA_031181585.1 Lysinibacillus sp. | reverse complement strand
CTTTTTTAATTTCGATAACACGCCTGTTTCGATAATGAATTATAGCTTCAACTCCTCTTCCTTCAATCCTTACACCAACTGTAAGAGTTAATGACTATTTTTTTATTGTATGGTATTACTATAAAGAATTTACGGGAGGAACTTTATGAATATATCAGACAAACTACTTCAAGTTAAGGACATACATAAAACATTTGGGGAGGGGCAAAGTGAAACTCCTGCATTACAGGGGGTTTCTTTCGATGTTCTTCCAGGGGAATTTCTTGGAATCATGGGTGCCAGTGGATCCGGCAAGACAACATTGCTTAATACCATTGCAACTATGCTGAAGCCGACAGCTGGCCAAATCTTATTGGAGGGCAAGAATATATCCTCATTTAAAGGGTCACAGCTGGCGAAATATAGAGGAAGTAAGATCGGATACTTATTTCAGGAATTTGAATTGATCGACAACTTGACTGCAAGAGAAAATATTATTCTGCCGTTGTCCATACATGGCGTGAATCCTAAAGAGCAGGAGGAGCAGCTTCAAAAGTTAACGATACAATTTGATATTGAGAGTGTATTACATAAATTTCCGTCTCAGCTCTCAGGAGGGCAGAAGCAGAGAGTTGCTGCAGCAAGGGCATTGATATCAAATCCAAGTATTGTATTAGCAGATGAGCCGACAGGAGCCCTGGATACAAAAAATGCAAAGGTCTTGATGGATAAATTATACGCTAGCAACCAGGCGGAGGGCTCCACGATTTTGATGGTTACGCATGATGCCAATGCAGCAAGCTATTGCTCAAGGATTTTATTCATTCAAGACGGTGTAATCTTCCATGAGCTTCGAAAGAAAGTGCCCGGAGAAACGCAAGCTGCTTTTTATGAGCGCATCCTGACTGTTTTGGCGCAGCTGGGCGGAGGTAGCAGCCATGTTCTTTGATTTTATTAAGCGGAACAGCCGTAAAGTTCGGAAGGAAAATGGGGTTTACTTTGCCTCACTCGTCGTTTCGATTGTAGCGTTTTATGTTATCCTGTCACTTGGTGAACAAGATGTCATCGTCTACCTCAAAACAGTTGAAAGTGATGCGGTAGAGAGGCTGTTGCTAATGATTCCGATACTTTATGCCGTCTCGCTGTTCTTCGTATTTTTCTTAGTGTATTTTGCGAATAGATACCAGCTGCAACAACGCAGTCATGAATTTGGCATGTATTTAATGATGGGAATGAAGCAAGGCAAGCTGTTTGTTATGGTTATGGGGGAGACAATGTGGAATGGTCTAGTTGCTCTTTGTATGGGTGTTCCCATTTCGTTATTTTTAACAGAGCTGATTAACTTGGCAACTTCAAGGCTTATTGGTATGGGGATTATTGGACACGAGTTTCGTATTTCCTGGACGGGGCTGGGGTTAACAGTAGCTGGTTTTATCGTCGTGCAAGTATTGGCTGTGTTCATTCTCAGCTTAAGAATGAGCAGGAAAGAACCGGCAGATCTGCTGCATGAACAAAAGGAAAAATCGCAGCGAGTGCTTTCACCTGTATGGAGTGTTGCCAGCCTCTTTACTGGCGCAGCATTACTCGTTGGAACCATTTTCTTATGCGTTGCCTATGGAATGGCCGTACTATATTTGCGCAGTCTTGATTATAGAATATTTGCGTTAATCCTGCTTATAGGAATCTGTGGAACTTTCATCCTGTTTCGTGGATTGGGCAGTTTAATCGGAATATCAGTAAAACGTAAAAGCAGTTCTTCAACCGGTTTATTTGTTTTCACGGCTAGACAGCTTCAAGAAAATGTTCTGCATCAATGGAGTTCCCTTGCCATATCATCATTGTTGATTTTAATGGCGATGGTTTGCTTTGCATTTGGAACTTCGACTGCTTTAAACAATAATGCCGCGGCCAGCAGAACGGTCGATTTTACGTTTCAAGGTGTAGAAGAGGAAATTGCTGCTGCAGTAACCTCGGATAAAATAAAGCCATATGTAAACAGCTTTTACGAAATGAAAATAGGTAGTTTTAGACCGGCTGATTCAGAGGTGTTAGAAGCTGCATATACTTTTTCCTGGTTTGGGTTAGAAGAAGCCATCTCTAAAGAAAAAGATTCAGAGGAGAAAGAGAAGTTATTAAGGAACTTATCTTTTCAGGATGAGCCGTATTTCATTTCACTTTCCAGTTATAATGCAATGCTAACGTCTATCGGCAAAGCTCCTATTACATTACGGGATGATGAAGCTGCCATGTATTCTGATGAAGATTATTCAAGCTCGTATGATATATTAAAGAGGGCATTACACAATAATCCAGCGATACGTATAGGTGAAAAACAGTATGAATTAACGCCGACACTGAATACAAATAACTTCGTTGCAGATAGAGCAATTACTCTAACGTATGCACTTATTGTACCTGATGCTGTTTATGATAAAGCGATTGGAATTTCTCAGGATCCATGGCTATGGAATATGACGTTAAATAATGAATTTGTAGAGGAAAAAGGCTTAATGCAGGCCATGTATGAAGTGGAACAGCTGATGAATACATTTGGCTTAGACTATGAAAGCTACCTTTCCAGCATGGGCAGGCAGCTGTTTTATACAGTGGCAGGAAGCTATACAACATTTTATCTGGGCATAATGTTTCTGATTATCGCCAATACAGTGCTGGGCATAAACTTTCTTATGCAGCAGCGAAGCACGAGACATAGATATCATACTGCAGCTATGCTGGGAGCAAGTATTGAATCACTCTGTTCATCAGCAAGGAAACAAATTCGGCTATACTTTGGCTTGGTAATTTCCGTAGCGTTAGTCAGCAGTATTTTTGGTATTTGGTCATTGTTGACTGCCTTCCCATCGATGGCCTTAAGTATAGAAAACGGCATCGTAATAGCCATTATTCTTATTTGGCTTATTGTGTTTGAGCTTTGTTATATATGGATGATTCAGCGCAAGAGTGATGAAGAAATAAAGAAACTTAGAGAGATTGAGTAGGAGTGAAATCATGGCAAAGATCGTCATAGTGGAGGACGACGTGTTCCTGCGTGAAGAGCTGCAAAATATAGTAGAGAAGGAGGGATACTCTGTAGAGAGTATCTCTTCTTTTGATACGCCGGTGGAAGATATTATGGCTGCCGAGCCCTCGCTAATACTACTGGATTTAAATTTACCAAACCTATCCGGGTTTCAAATCTGCCGCGCATTGAAGGCTCGAGGAATAGGACCGATTTTAGTGCTGACTTCCCGTAATCAGCTTCGTGATGAGCTGCATGCATTGGAATTAGGGGCGGATGATTATTTAACGAAGCCATGTCATCCGAAACGGCTCATTGCCAGAATTCAAAAACTGCAGCACCTCTATGCAAACATGCATGTTCTTTTGGATGCTGGTGACTTTCAACTGGATGAGAGGACAAATATGCTGTATGCTGGCCGCAATTCCATTTCATTATCGGAAAATGAAGGAATGATTATGAAGCTTTTAGTGACACGTGCCCCTGCAGTAGTGAGTAAGGAGGAGCTGTTTAATCAGTTATGGGGAAGCAGCGAGTATGTAGATGAAAATATATTGCAAGTGAATATGACCAGATTACGTAAGACACTGGGGGAAGTCGGCCTGTCAAATCGAATCAAAACGGTCAGAGGAGTCGGGTATCAATTAGTGGACGGTGAATCAGGGTGAAGATAAAGGATTGGTTAACTATTGTAAAGCAGTCACGGATTTGGATGGTGCTTCTTTGTATCAACAATGCTTTTTTCATTTTTCTGGCGTGGGCAGCATATCCCGAAACATTTTGGCTTTTAGTTGGCACCATGATTGTTTTTTCAATTGCGAGTATTGTGGCGGGCATGCTACTTGTCTGGAGAGGAAAGGCGAAGCGAGACATAGTATTTTATCAATTTCTGCGAGAGCCTTCACCGAAACACGAAGATGCGTTGATACAATCCATTGGTGGAATACATAAAGAAGAGGTCAATGCTTTGGCCAGTAAACTACGCACACTCCATGACCAGCTGGACGAGGTGAAATTACAGTCGCTCGATTATGAAGAATTTATCGAAAGCTGGGTTCATGAGATCAAGACACCGATTTCTTTAGTCAACTTTGTTTTACAAAACCGGAAAGAAGAAATGTCGGAGTTGGTGTATCAACGACTTGAGCATGCAAGAATTACGATCAATGACCATGTCGAACGGATACTATTTTATGCAAGGCTGCAGGCTGCCCATGTTGACTATAAACTGGAGAGAGTCCCGCTCAACCTTTGCTGTGAAGATGTACTGCTGGAGCTTCAGTCATTACTGGATGAAAAAGAAGTGAAAGTCATACCCCAGCTGAAAGATGTGCCGGTCGTGGCAGATGAAAAGGCGCTCCGGTTTATTTTCACGCAAATACTAGTGAATGCAGTCAAATATGCCGACGAAAAAAGGGATAGTTTTATCTGGCTAAAAACTGGTTTTGACAGTATGAAGAATCGATATTTTGTAAGGATAACCGATAATGGAATCGGAGTTCTTCAGTCTGACCTTCCATTTATTTTTGATAAAGGATTTACAGGAGATCATCCAAGCAGAAAACAGTCTACCGGGATAGGGCTGTATCTTGTAAAGAAATTATGCGGTGAATTGCAGATTGAAATCGAAGTTGAATCTGAGTATGGAAAGGAATTTACTATTCAATTTCTATTTCCGAAAGTTGAAGGCCGGTAAAGAGTAATAAGGAGAATTACCTGATCGAAGCATTGGTTGAAGAATGAATGAAATACTTACCTGTCATTTTAGATGGTGAGGATTACATTTATTATACTAAAAATAACAAAACTGTATTGTTTACGGTGAACCGTATCACAAACGATGCGGCGTTATATTTTTGAAGTAATTACATTATTGGCTATTTAAATTACTCACCTTCTAAAACGGCAGTACCATTGCCGTTTTTTGTATTCCCCAGTTCATCATTTCAGCGTCACCTGTGAAGATTATTATTTAGGAGTAATTTAATTTATTAATAGCTCTAATGACAATAGACTAGTTTCAGAGAATATATTTTTACTGCATGGAATCCTTAAACTTAGTTGTTATCTATATTCCCTATTAATATACAAGTAGTGTTGACAATTTGTCAACACTACTTGTATATTGGGGTAACAGAAAAAGTAGAAAGGATAGACAATATGCTAGAGAAAAGCAAGGAAATAGGCCCAATATTGAGGGAGTTAATGCAAAAACAGTCATTATCGATGAGGAAATTGAGTCAGCTGACAGGTATTGATCTGGCAATCATTTCGAAGGTCATCAATGGAAAACGAAAAGCAACCCCTGAACACCTGCAGCGGTTTGCAGAAAAACTTAACGTTCCCCTTTCTGCATTATATGAAGCAGCAGGTTATCCAGTTGTCCAGAAGCACTCAGACCTGAATGATTCGGTTGCCCAAATTCAATCGATCCTGAAATCCTCTAACTTAGTAGATAGAGAGTTTTGTCTTGAAGATTTGAACCAAGAGTTAGAAAAGTATCAAAACCTCTCGTTGACAAAAGAGGGGGCTGAGGCCGTTCATATTCAGTTTGATGAGAAGATAGAAAAGGTTGGGAGTATTGGCCCCTTCATTCATAATTTAAAGGATATGTATGAGCGATTTATATGGAAAAAAGGGACTAAAATGGAACTGGCAATGATTGGGGGAGCACTCCTTTATTTCATTTCAGCTGTAGACTGTCTCCCGGACTATCTATTTCCAGTAGGGTACTTAGATGATGCTGTTGTTATTCACTGGGTGATGAATACGCTGCAGCTAAAAAATTACCAATAAGAGGATTGAATAAAAAATGAACACACAAAAAAGACAAAAACGTACAAAACGGAAAAAAAAAAGATTTTTTCAAATAGCCTTTATCTTTATGGTAGGAATTGCAGTAGCCGCCGGTTATTTTGTCTACCAGTTTCAATCTGGCGTGAGCATGGCAGAAGAAGTTGAAGGTGGTCGACAGGAGTATGATTTCAACGGGGTGAAGAATCTCGATAAGATCAATGTCCTGCTGTTGGGGGTCGATGCACGGCCTGACGAAGAAATGTCACGCACTGATTCCATCATGGTCGCACAATATAACCCAAAAGATGGAACGGCAAAGGTTATTTCTATTATGCGGGATATTTACACTGAGATACCTGGATATAAAAATTATAAAATGAATACAGCTTTCTTTCTTGGCGGACCGGAACTGTTGAGGGAAACGTTAAAAATGGATTTTGACCTGGACATAGAGTATTACGCCCTAATTGATTTTGCTGGATTTGAAAAAATGGTCGATGTCCTTGCCCCTGATGGCATAGAGATTGACGTTGAGAAGGAAATGTCAGCAAACATTGGCGTTTCCCTTGAGCCAGGGCTTCAAAAACTAAATGGGAAGGAATTATTGGGATATGCCCGTTTCCGCAAGGATGCCGAAGCTGATTTTGGCCGCGTCAGACGCCAGCAGCAAGTCATCAACGCTATGAGGGACGAGCTTCTAAGCGCGAGCAGTGTTGTGAAGCTTCCGAAAATGATTGGGGTAGTGAAGCCTTATGTCCAAACGAACCTTGATGGAGGAGACTTACTTGATATAGTTAAGAGTATTGCTTTTCAACGCCCTCAGACAGTAGAGAGTTTGACTATTCCAGTTGAGGGCTCCTATACTGACGAGTGGTATGAAGGTGTGGGCCTAGCGCTTACTATTGATTTTGAGGAGAATAAACAGGCAATCGAAGAATTTTTAGCAGATAATCCATCCCT
>JAPSKP010000107.1:0-4293 GCA_031181585.1 Lysinibacillus sp. | reverse complement strand
GTTTGACTATTCCAGTTGAGGGCTCCTATACTGACGAGTGGTATGAAGGTGTGGGCCTAGCGCTTACTATTGATTTTGAGGAGAATAAACAGGCAATCGAAGAATTTTTAGCAGATAATCCATCCCTCCAGGAGACTGGAGAAGCTACTCCCAACGAGTGAGAAGATTAGGAAAAAAAGAGGGGAAACAGGAGTAATTTATCATGGAAAATACTTATTTGAAAAAGTTGGATAAATCTGTCCTGTTCATCATAGGCGTTTTCAGTATCCTAAGTATCCTTTTTATCTACAGCAGCCAGGTAGCTACCTAAACGGTTTTGGTCTGTTGATTGCGGTTGCTTATCTCGATCCCGAACAGCTTGAACGGAGTGCATGACCATTTTATGGGGGTAACGGCTATTGTTCTTCTTCCTTTGATGCCCCAAGAGATTGCACCATCTATATTAGGGGCATCAAAGGCGGTATCCACTACCCCAGGTAGGTTCGATACAGCCTTCCGAATTTTTTTAAATCGCTTTACTGCTAGTGGTAAGCAGTATTGCCCACCTGCATAACCTACATATTCAAGAGAGGACGAGTGGGAAGGATATCCTGTTAATTTGCAAAGTCATGCTAGTTACACTCATCCCCTCCTTATTTGTTTACCAGCCACCTGATAGTGGCATGGTGATCCTTTACTTGGTCGGGAGCATTACCGTCCTTTTTATCCGGTATTCAAAGGAAGATCCTTGCGGCAGCGGTGGCTATTTCAGTTGCTGGAACCTCGATTTTGGAGATGCAACCAATTCAGTAATTTTTTTACTATATAGTTAAGGGGAAGTAATAGATTATAAAAGAAGATCATCAAATGAACGATCAAAAAATCATTTATCTGATTTAGGTTTCGGTCATCAATGGCTTGAACCTATTTGGGTTGATAAACATAGCCAAAAATTTCACTCAGACGATTGCATAGACTATTTTCCAAGAGCTGCAATTCAAGTCAAACCGTAAGAATTGCATGGAGAAATTTTATGTAAGCGACCAAGTGGTAAAGTTTTGAAGTAAGTACATAATTTGAATGCAAAATCTATAAGAAGAAAGTCATTCATCGGGAGTTTTACAATTGGCAAAGCTTTTTTGGTTCTATGAATGGTTTGAAAGAAAATCGAAGTAGGATACCTTGCCGGAAAACGTGCTTCCGATATCGATGCGGCGTGGCATAATCAACTAACGTCCATAGGTGTTCTTTTTGTTTCACACATGAAAGCGAGCTAGAGTAAGCTTATTACGTTGAGGGTGGTTTAAATGATAACTTCTCTTTGATTGTGAGCAATAAAGTTTCTGTCGAGTATTTTCAAATTTCTAAGGGGGAGTCTAGAAAGCAAGTTTCCAGACTGCCTCTTATTAATACAATTTAATTTCATAATATTTTTTAGGACGTCCGCGATTGGTGGAAGAGGTACTTGGTAATTCATCGGCTAAATTTTTTTCGTTAAGATGCTTTAAGATTCGATTGGCAGATCGTACAGTAATCCCTAAATGTGTACTTAGCAGTTCTCCGCTGACGATAGGAGTCGTGAGTTTCTCCAGCATGGCTTCAATTTTTTGTAGCTGCAATAAAGGAATATCATATGTGGCGCTTAAATTTTTTAAATATTGTTGCTTTTCATTATCGAATTGTAATAAAGTACCATATAACAACGGGCCGATTTCTCGTCCATTTTCAATAATATAACCTTGTGTTTCCTTTGAAGAGCAGAGAGTGGCGGCCTTTTTAGCAAACGCCTGACTCTCGAATAGAGAGTTGCCCACTCCCCATCCTATTTTGACAGGAAACGATAGCTTATCATCTAAAAAATCAACTAAATGGCAACGTGTACAATTGTTCGTTGTAGTCAAAAAATATTTATACGTCGTGATAACTGCAATAGAAGAAGCTTCGCGATGTACGATAAAAGAGTTAGGATGCAGCTGTTTGAAATCTAAAATTGCTTTATATAAGGCGATCTGCCGATACTCTAATTCATCGATATTCGCTTTGTCTATAGGAATTAAAATGTGCACAACAACAACTTTGTTTTGTTTAAGCTGTAGCTGATTCACTAGATTATCCAGCGTTAATTGCATTGCATAAAGTGATGGATACAGCGCGATAAATGGTATATTGTGCCTCGCTAATCGATCGCGCATTTCAGCAATGCGTGTAAAGCTCAAATCTACCTTATTTTCATTATGTAATTGTATATGCCAATCAGCTGCTTTATCGATAATATCGACACTTGCAAACTCGTTCATCGTTTGACTAAAAAGATAAGGCTTTTTTCCTATCGACCATTCATGGATGCCAAGATAGCCATTTTCTTCATAGCAGAAGTCAATGGCGATACGATTCATCGCAATTTTCTTCTCATAAAACAACTCGGTTAAGGCACGGTAAAAATCACGTTCTGAAATATCAAAATAAATCATTGGCATAGCTGTTTTTTGAAAATTTGTTTGAGCAAAAAAATATGGAATTTGTCCGCTGAAAAGTGCCCCATCTCCTTCAGTTAAATGCTCCTCTAAAAGCATATACAACTCCTCAAAATCTGTATAAGCATAATAGTGAAATTCGCAAAAAGAAGGCTTCATTTCTTCAAGTCGTTGTACCCACGGAAGGGAAAGTTCAGCAGTGAAAACATTTACTGTATACATATATCTATCTCCTTAAATATTAAATAAATATTGCAAATAATCAGAAACTATGGTTTCGTTGTATAAAGGACATGCATTTTTTATGTCTTTAAATGATAGCAGTAAATTTTAAAATATCACTCTACTAAAGTATAAAAGGAGATGAGATTTATGCAAAGGCATTCAGAAACAATGAGAAAGAAATCTTGGATTGATAAAATGTTGGACGGGATTGAGCGTGCTGGTAATAAGCTGCCAGACCCTATAACACTATTTATCATACTAGCAGGTGTAGTACTCCTTTTATCATGGATATTATCGATGTTAGGTGTTTCGGCAATACAGCCCGGTACAGATGATGTGATCCAAGTAAAAAATCTGCTAAGCCAAGAGGGACTGATATTAATCCTAACACAGATGGTTTCAACGTTTACAGGCTTCGCTCCGTTAGGGTTAGTAATTGTGACAATGATTGGTATTGGTTTAGCTGAGCAAACAGGACTTATCTCGGCTGTGATGAAAAAGCTTGTGATGTCGGCTCCTTCAAAACTAATCGTGCCGTTTATTATTTTTACAGGCTTAGTTGGTAACCTAGCGGCTGATGCAGCATTTATCATTTTACCACCCATCGCAGCAATGATTTTTATGAGTATTGGCCGAAATCCACTCGCGGGTTTAATTATTACATATGCGGCGGTAGCTGGAGGTTTCAGTGCGAATATTTTAATAAGTTCAATAGATGTATTACTGCTGGGGATTACAGAATCAGCAGCACATATTGCAGACCCTGAGTACACGGGTCGTGCGACAATGAACTACTATTTCTTAATCGTTTCAACGTTTTTATTGGTAGGGATCGGTACATGGGTGGCGAAAAAGTTTACTGAGCCGCGTTTCGGTAAATTTGAAGGGAAAATTGAAAAGTTAGAGTCTGTGACTGCGTTAGAAAAGCGCGGTTTAAAGTGGGCGGGTATCGTAACGCTCATTTATGTTATTCTCATCGCAATTACGGTCATACCGTCCAATGGTCTTTTACGTGACCCTGAAACTGGCGGCTTCTTAAACTCACCATTTATGTCAGGCATTGTGCCGATCATGTTATTCTTCTTCCTTTTGCCTGGTCTTGCATATGGTATTGCGGCGAAGGAAGTAAAAAATGATAAAGAAGTTGCGGAGAAAATTTTTAAATCCATTGCTGATATGGCACCGTTTATTGTATTAGCGTTTGCTGCTTCACAAATGATTGCATTTTTCAACTGGAGTAATATTGGTTCGATTTTAGCAATTAAAGGAGCTGAACTTTTACAGGCATTAAACTTTACCGGCTTGCCGATGATGATAGGATTTGTTTTCATTTGTGCATTCGTTAACTTATTAATCGCAAGTGCTTCCGCAAAATGGGCATTACTTGCACCGATTTTCGTGCCAATGTTCCTATATTTAGGCTATTCTCCCGCGGTTACACAAATGGCGTATCGCGTAGGGGACTCTATTACAAATCCAATTACGCCGATGCTGCCGTATTTTGCTATATTACTATCATTTGCAAAACGTTACGATAAAAATATCGGTATCGGAACACTGATTTCAGCTTTATTACCGTTTTCGGTATTCTTTGCAATCGGTTGGATTTTATTAT
>JAPSKP010000106.1 GCA_031181585.1 Lysinibacillus sp. | reverse complement strand
GCCTTTACCTTAGATGAGAAGTTGCCTACATTCGGATTGATTTCCGAAATCATGGCACGCACCTTGTCTACTGCATCCGCCTCTTTTTGTGCACTTTTCAGCACATCATAATTCGTGACTAGCTTGCGCATAGAGGATGGCAAGGAGTTATAGAGTGCCAATGCCTCTTCAACCTGCTTCGAGTAATTACCTGAAGAAGATGAAAGACCTGCAATCTTCGAAATAACCTCTTGCACGATATCTACATTATTTTTCGCTTCCTGAAGTGCAGCGAAGTTTGTAACAAACTGCTTCTCAGCACTTGATAGCATATTATAAGCTGCATAAGCCGCCTGCACGCTGCCCGCATAATTAGGGTTTGACGGCTTCAAAGAGGCAATCAATTTGTATACCTCAATAGCCGGACCAACGCTTTGCAACTTGCTAAGGTTATGCACCATTTGCCGTTGCTCCGCTGTCAGCTTATCCAGTGCTTTTGTCGCCTTATCATAAGCCGATACAAGATTGCTCGCAAATTGCAGATTATCAATCGCGTCGATTGCTGCTTGTACGTTCTTTACCCCTTTTTCATAATTTTGAAGCTCTTTATAAAGGGTTACAGCCTTTTTTTCTGCTGCTGTGAGCATATCATAAGCAGCGCGGGCTTCCTTGATTGCCTGCATATATTGAGACGGGCCCGTGCGAGGAATTTGGCGGATCAATTCATCCACCGCAGCCCCACCGGATACTGTCTGTTCAAACGCCAGCAAGTCACGATAATTACTAATTAGTGCTTTATCCGCTGCTGATAGGCTATCGTACCAAGCCCGTGCTTTTGCCACATCCTGACCAAATGTCGCGCTTGTCTGCTTAATATTCAGAATAGCCTCCATCGTCTTTGCTACTGGATAAATAGCAGAAAGCAGCACTTCCCTGTTGTAGACAAGTTCTCGGCTTTCATACGGAATGGCCTCATACGCCTTCACTGCTGTGTTATACTTCCGCACAAAATCCGATGCTTCATTAACCGGGCGAGCCAGCATTTCCTCTAGCTCTTTAATTTGATGGATTGATGTCGTAACTGGCTTTAGGGCCTTTTCCCGCTCCTGCAGTGTCTTGTAATTTAAAACAAGCTTCTGGTATGAGGAGTTAATGCGTGCCAGCTTATCATACGCTTCTCGTGCTGCGACAAGCTTTTGGACATAGTCTTCTACACCTGGACGCGCCTCATCAATCATGTTCATTACCTCATTGACCGTTACGAGGCCTGCCTCTGCTCCCTGTATTTTGTCTAGAAGAGGGGCAAGGTAGCGCTTTTCAATATCTGTTAAGCGGTCATACATCGCACGAACTGCTGCAACATCTTCCATATATGTTTTCGCAGTTGGCTTTAAATTATCCACTGCTTCTACTACTTGATAAATTTTCAAGTACGGCTGCAATCCGCTAGTATAGTTATATACATATGATTTCTGGCGAGAAGTCAGCTTTTCATATGCTTTTAAGGCAGAGTCAACCTTTTTAGCATAGCTTCGATTCGCTACATCTACATTTTTGATGATTGCGTCATTGATTAAATCAACCACTTTTAAAGCAGCCGTACCATCTTTCTTCAACTCTTGGAACTGCTTATAGTTTGTTACCTGTTTCTTTCCGTCGGCAGAAAGCGCTGCATAGGCAGCCTCAATACGTTCTACCTCATTTAAAAATTGCTGGCCTATCAATAGTCCAAGTTTATCGATAGCAATCACTAATCCACTGCCTGACACGATTGCCTGATTAAAAGCTTCTAATGTAAATTCATATGCTTTAACGACTTCAATGATTTTCTTTTTGTAAGCTTCTGATGATTTCCAAGCATCTTCTTTCATTAATTGATCGTATTGTTCCTTCGCAGCCTTGTAAGCTTCCTGGAAACCTGCATCACTTGGTTTCAATGCCTTTACCTGGTCAACAAACGCAAGATATGTTTTGAAATCTTCCACACGATTTTTGTTTTCTTCTGAAATGAACGCTTTTTGCGATCCTGTCAGCTTCTCAAAGGCATTCACAGCTGATTTAGCCTTGCTGGCAAATGTTTTCGCCTCTGGATCTACATCCTCAATCGCCTTTGTAACAGTAGCTGGCTGTTTTACTTGCTTCTCCAGCTCTGTTAATGTTTTGAGGTTTGTGACGAGCTTCTGCTCATTTTTTGGAAGAGCATTATATGCCTCACGTGCTGCTTGGATAGCAATAAGCTGCTTCACGGCTTCTTGTTCATTTTTAGCAGCCTCAATCGCTTGGATAACGGGATCCGCATGATCTAGTTGATCTTTTAAAACAGTGACCGCTGCTGCCAAGTCATCCTTCAATTTTTGTAAAGCTGTTTTATCTTCAGTGCTTGTCTTACTATCGTCTAAAATAGCAACAAGATCGCCTGTTTGTGAAGTTAATGCCATATGCAAAGCAAATACATCTGCTTTATAGCTGTCTGCCGATGTCTTTAGGTTATAGAATTTTCCTGTAACAGCGGCGAATGGTGTAAGGTACTTCAAACGAGGATAACTCATTACGAGCGACTGCTCGCCGGCACTTAACTCTCCGTATGTTTTATTGAGTGATTCTACTTTTGTAGCAAATGTCTTTTTATTCTCTACTACGACTGAATCGATTTGATCACTTAGCTTTATTGTTGTCTTTCCTGACTTTTCCCATGCTTGTAATTCTTTATAATTGTCGACGATTTTCTTTTGACTTGATGTAAGAGCATCATAGGCCTTCCTTGCAGCTGTGATGTTCTCTGAGGTTACATCTTTATTCGTCGTTAAGCCTTCAATTATTTTTTCAACCGCCTCTGCAGCTGTTACATCGGCACGATATAAACCTAAGCTCACATTATAATCAGCCAGCAAGGTTTGAAGGTTCGCAGCCAACATGTTATAAGCATCTTCAGCTTCTTTTAAAGCAGTTCGGTATTCAGCTGCTGCACTTGGTTTTAAGGCATCCACCAACGCAATAAAGTCCAGACCGTCCTTATAGCCAGCATTTTTCTCATCAATGACTTGGTTAGCTACTTTCTTATCATAGTCAAGCACAAGCATTTTTGAGCGAACATTTAATTTGTCATATTCAGAAACAATTTTTCCTACCTTGCTCTTGTAGTCTTTTCCTGTTACAGACTGAATCCCTGCAATTAGTTCTGTCACTTTATCTGCTTTTGACAAATCATCATTGGCCTGTTTCATCACAGTTGCCACCAGCCGCTCATCAGGAAGCATATGCGAATCAGCAATTTTCTTTTCATTTGCTGTCATTTTCTCATCGTAAAATTGATTCGCTTTGTTTACTACTTCTTTAAAATCAGCCGCTTCTTTTTCATCGATTAATATATCTTTATCTGCAATCGTTTCAACATAGGCAGGTACCTCTTGTGTTACAGGCTTCCCATCCGAATCTGTCGTCTGGATTGTTCCTCCTTCAACAAAGGCTTCCGCTTTAATAATATCTTGTTCAAAGGTTTCCAGTACTTTTACATTTTTAATAAAGGATGCTTCAAAGTCCTGTACTGTCATTAAATAACTGTCTACTGTTTGCATCGCTTGTGTATCGAAGTCAGTTATGAAAGGATATGTTACGTTATCCCCTTCTGTTGAATAGGCTGCATTACTTAAAACTACCGTATCTAACGCCTGACGGATGTCTTTGAAGGTTTGAGCAATTGCCGCACGCTCATTTACCAGCTTCGGCACAGTTTCGAACAATTTAGGCTGCGTCGTTTTTAATAAACCTATTTCATTTGATAGACTTGCTGCTCGTGTGTTTAAATCCTGTAAACCCTGTAAGAACGTTAGCTTTGCTTTTAATAATGTATTTTCAGCTGCAAAAGTATCGGCTGGGAAAAATTCATCCACCATTTGTTGATATGTAGCAAAATTCGAGATTGTCGTCTTTCCATCTAATTTAAACAGCTCTTCAATGCGTTCTTTGTTCACATTAATTGCTGCGACTACATTATAAGGAACTACAGTGGCACTAACCTCTTCCGTTAAGGCGGGTTCAAGTTGTTCCCCCTCCATTGGTGTCTCGGTCTCATTCGCACTAGCAATAGCTGCCGGTGCTAATAATAGGCCAGCTAGTACACTGACGCGTGCAGTACTTTTCATTGATCGTCACCCTTTCTTTTTATATAAAACACAACATTTTTTATACAGTCTTCTAAACTTTCTATCGACCAATGAACCTTTTTATTTATGAGAAGACAAAAAAATCTTCCAAATGTTAGATATTTCTATATAAAAAAACTACCTTTCTTCAGATGAAGAGAGGTAGTTCCGATTGTTATTCAACGCTGATAATTTCAAGGTCAGCTGTTGTAGAATCGATGGCACGTTTTAAAAATGTTGCAAGCTGTGCGCGCTTGACTGCGTCATTCGGGCTGAAAGTCGCAGCGCTTGTACCCTGTGTGACACCATATTGTACAAGCGTCTGGATGTAGCGGCGTGTATCCGTATCTTTAATGCTATTGACATCTTTAAACTTTGTTGTAGAAGATCCTGCAAGCTCAAGATCAAAACCAAGGACAAGCATTTTCGCCACTTGTGAACGTTTCACTGTGTCTTTCGGTTTGAATGTTTGATCGCTATAGCCTTTAATGATGCCCTTCTCGCTCAACGCTGCAATCGCTCCGTAGTATTTGCTATTTTTCGGTACATCTTTGAAGCCCGGGTCCTTTACGTTTTTCGTGTCCAGCTTCAGTGCATTGGCAATGAAAAGCGCAAGCTCCTCACGTGTTGCTGCCTCGTAGGGAGCAAAAGCCGTTGAAGTACGTCCTTCAATAATATGAAGATTATAAAGCTCATCAATTGCTGTATAGTGATCTCCTACATTATGCAGGTCTTTAAACGGTACTGCAGCATTTGCCGGTGCTTCTGTCACGTAGGCAATTGCTACTGCTGTAAGCGCCGCAGCAGCCGCGAATTTATAATATGAAGCTTTCACTCTTTTATATCCTCCTATTGTTAGGTGTTCTTTTTCCATTGTACACGAAACAAAATAACCATGATACATTTTCATCCATATATTTAGCACTATTTTATAGGTTGGCTAATTGAGGAAAACAAAAAAGAGGTTATAATAGGAGTGGCGTCTCTATTGAAGCCATTTTTGATTCTATTACTCTCCTAGAAACCCGTTTAGGAATAGTGAATACGGGGAAACACAGGTAGAGATCTATTATTTGGAAAGGATGGTATACATGGTATTGCAATACCGCTTTTGGCACTTTCTCTTCAATCCATCCTCATTGACTTACGCACTTGAGCATGGAGATGAATATGAGAAGGTTCGCGGCTATAAAAAGTCATTGTGGATTTTATTTTTTACCACATTACTATTTTTTGCCGTACGAAACATATGGGGGATGCATACGGAGGGCCTGACTGCACTCCTTGCAAATGGTCTGGATGACCGCTATCAATTCGCCCGGCTTATTTCTCTCGGGGGCGCTGCTTTATGGGCCATCCTATTTTTCATTTTCCACTATTTTATTCTTACATACGTGTTGCATGTGCTGACGGATCTGCCTTTTAGATGGATTCAAACGGTACAGCTTTATGTTATTACGTTCATTCTGTTAGAAAAGGCTCTTACGTTCATCGTTTTTGTGATTGCAGGTTTCTCTACCCCTCTCACATTTTTCTCGTTAGCTCCGATGACCGCCTACCTGTATCAGGATGACTTCCTGTTATACTTCTTGAACCAGCTGACGGTATCAACAGTCATAGCGATTGTCATACAGTATACATTCCTTTCACAATGGGAAGAAGAAGGCAAACGCGCCCTGCTACTGAAGCTGATCGGTGTACAAATTGTACTGGCTCTCATCGTTGCAGGTATCAGTATCCTGCCGATTGCTGAATGGATTCAAAGGGGGCTAGGCTGATGGTGATTAATAAAAAGTTCAAAATTTTTGGGTTCATTGTGGCTTTACTTGTCGTCATTAACGCCTACCTTGCACTGAAAAATAATGACGTCATCCAGAAAGCCTACTATATAAATGATATCCAGTATGCAGCCAGTGGTATACATACAAAGGAGCTAGATAAAGAAGGCATCCTGGCAACAAGTGACGACCTGCGATTGGCTGCTCCTGTTCAGTCAATTGAAGAAGTGCTTGTTAAACGCGGGGATACAGTTTCCGCCCAGCAGGAACTAGCGATTTATAAATCGGATGCAGTAGAAAAAGAACAGCAAAAATTAGAAATTGAGCAAAGCGCCTATGAATCTGAACTGGCAGAGCTGGAAAATATCCTTTCCGATCTTTCGATGGCTTCCGGATCTTCTAATTCATCGACTGCTGCGGATAGTACAACACTTGGCAGCTCCGGTCTATGGAATATTGATTTAACATTGGAGTTTGGGATCGACCAGAATACTCCGACTGCTGAGGGCGAAGCAATTATTCGCCGCCATATCGCGGAAACGGAGCGCCAGATTGAGATTCTAAATGCGATGATGACAGAGCTGATTACGGATCAGGCACTGGCAACACCTATTGATGGGGTTGTTGGAGATATCGTGCAGGACGGCGATACAATTACCTTCATCATCTATGCAGCTGATAAAAGCATCGTTACTTACATCGACGAAAAGCAATGGCAGCGCGTTGAGCCTCAGCAAAAAGCAGAAATCATCATCCGTGCAGGCAAGGATGATGAGCGAATCATCGAAGGAACAGTCATTGAAAAGCAGGAGATTCCAGCAGTTGAGTCTCTCTGGTATGAAGAAATGAATAAGCATGATAAGCTGGACCCTTCTAAAACACTATACGAAGTGCAAATCCAGCCATTCGATATGCTTGTTGACTATCCTTTCGGCGAAAAGGTCGATGTAACCATTACAACCGACGAAGTATTCAACAGCTTCATCGTTCCTACCGATTGGATTGTCGAATATGAGGTGCCGGATATCGGTAACACACATATTTACACAATCGGCTACGACGGAAAAACACGCCTTGTCCCAGTCGAAGTGGCCTTCAAAAAGCAAGGAACAATAGACGAGACTGCAGTCGCAGAAGAGGAAATACCTGTAGAGGAAGAAGAAGTCGTTGATGAAGTAACAGAAGAAGAAAAAACAATTTATACAGTAGACCTCAATCAGAAAAAAGAAGATGAGGAAGAGCTTTACGATGTAACGGTATTTACAGGTGCAATTGAGGACCGTACTATCCTGCTGGACGGGACAGCTCGTAATATTTATGCCCCTGCCTTCCGCCCTTACCCATTAGAAAAGTATAAATGGGAAGATGTCGGTGAAGTGACATGGCGGGATATTGTGAAATTTATTCTTCAGCCATAACAATTACTTCATAGTTTAAAGGGGAGAACCTTGATTTTTGGTCTTGGTCGTTTGGGAGATACCGGCGATTTTGATATGATACCGGCGAATTCGGGACAAATACCGGCGACCTTCAGAAAAATACCGGCGATTCAAGGAAATCCTATTATATGTTACTAGACAGAATCATTTTTGATTCTGTCTTTTCTTTTTGCTGCATATGTTTAATAGAGGAAATTTCTCTTTCCTCATCCAATTATAGAATCTCTCGTTTTCTGTAACGTCTAGATGGGAGATTGATACAAGGAGGATATAACGTGATTCTTTATCTCACTATTTATTCGCATTTTTCCATCCTTATACTGGTGCTCATGGCGCTAAGTGGCTTAATTTCTTTTCTTTTCCCCCGCTTATCGACCCTCTTCATGGTCGTCATATTGGGCGTGATCGGCTACATGTATGCTTTCTTTATTAATAGCGTTGCAGTAGCACCATCTATCATTTCCATCATACTCATAACTTCTTTAATACCTATATTCCTGGTCAAATACACACTCCATCTTCAGCGAAAAGCAGAACAACTGACGAACCTGCAAAACACATAACAATCCCAAAACAAAAAATGTACACCCCTTCTTATATGGGATGTACATTTTTTACTAGTTATTAATACGAATACCAAGGCAGCGTAGAAATATAGATAGACTTCGCCTCAAACGTGCCTGGATTTTGATAAATATCACGAATGACTTTACCGTCTTTCAGCTTTACTGTAATCGTTGAATAGTTTGGCAATGACTTCGATAATGTTAAAATAACATTCTTTGGATTCAGCGGATCGACAGTTGCTTTTGCTCCGTACGACGTGCCGTCCTTATTAGTCACGATAAAGTCGTTCTCATTGGAAATCGATACAGCCTGACCAAACGATAAAACAAGCTCTCTTGCATGTTTTGCTGTTAAGGATGGATTCCAATAGCTTTCCTGCGGTGCAACGACTGCCGGCAGAGAAATCGGTTCATAATAATCGCTTATTTCCTCGTAAGACCCGGCTGCGCGCAAGTCAGTTATATATAAATACGGCGTTAAATACCACCAGTAGCTGCGGCTTTCAATTCTCAAAATGACCTGTTTTGGGTTCTCCGGATTCACCTGTACTTCCCCAAGCTTATAGCCACGTACCTCATAATTATCTAACTCAGAAGCAACTGATTCCTCAACCGGTTGATTAAAGTCAATCGTAATGTATCGTGAATCTGTAATGTTTGGATCCGTCAATGATGTATTCACTGCTACTACTTCTATATTCTCTCCGTTAAACGAATAGTCCTTGGAGCGCTGGAAGGAGACAGTTCCGCCGTCCATGCTGCCATAGGAAAGGTTAGTAAATGCAAGGTCCATTTCATATGCTGCCTGTTCCACATCATGTGGATGCAGCAATTCCCGTAAAGGAATTTTTACCTTGTTCGGCTGATTATAGACAGCGCGCACCTTTACCTGCTTGCCTTCAACCGGCTTTTTCCGCTGACTCTTCGGTTCCGTATAGAATCCTGTATAGGAAGCTGCTGTATGACTGTTCACATTTACATTGTTGTTAAACGTGATAAATAAATACTCCAGGTTATTTTCTCGGATGACTTCTGTTTGTACAATTTTCAACCCGGCCGTTGCTGCATCAAAATCATGTTTCACAGAGAAGGTTGTATCCTCCCATGTCTCCATATCTGTCACGTAGCTATCAGGTGCTGTACTGATTGTTACCTGACCCTCTAAAGCTTCATTGACTGTCACGATATACGAATTATCATCTATATCTTCCACGTTTTGAACCGTAAGCTTTTTCTTACCGGCAGAAACCGCTAAATCGCTTGGATACAGGAAGAACAGCGGGTGATTGAATGTTATTTTAAATTTCTTTATCCCTACCTGCTCTACAGATGTTACAAGTAAATTCGCGTTAGTTGATTCACCCTTTGTAAGCGTAGCTGTCAGCAGGCTCGGTCTAGCCAGGTTATTTGCCAAATCCCTTACACCGTTATACGTAACGATGATTTTACTGCCATCCTCGACAAATTTACCACCCGCATAGGCGTTCCCTAAATGGTAAGTCAGGACATTGCCGTCTACTGCCGTACGGATTCCTGTTACAGCCTTTCCATTCTCCAGCTTGAATTTTGCCGTATAGTTTTTCACCGGTTCTGTAAAGATCACTCTTGACTGATTTTTATTGACCCATTCTACCGACTGAATGGCAGGAGGTGTCTGGTCCTTCGCAAAATGGACGACCTCATTGTATGTAGTAAGCTTTTCACCGTGCTGCGAATAAATGCTAAATACGCGCAGGCGGTAATCGCGAGTAACAGAAACAGGCGTACTCGTCGTCAGCTGATAAGAACGGCCATCCTTACTCAGCTCTCCTCTTTTTAGAGAAATTGTCTGCTTTCCATCTGCTGTCTCCAGCTTAAAATATTTCTGCAGCTCCGTGCTTTTTGTCATCTTCTCCAGCTCTACCGGCTCGTTGAAATAGACGACAAATTGTGTAGTATTGATGTTTTCTACCTTCGTTACCTGCAGCCCTTCTTCTGCTGAAGCAGCAGCACCTACTGCCAATACCGGCAGCACACTTGCAGAAGCCATCAATTTATAAAGCGTATGTTTTTGCGTCATCCAATCCCCCACTATCTATTTACTCTCTATGTTACATATCGGGTTTATCATCGATTCATTTACCGTCTAAGCAGAAAAACCTACAGCAGCAAGCGCTGACTGTAGGTTTTATCTGACAGTTTAATAGGATAAATACTGTCTAAATTGCTTTTCTGTAGTCTTTGGCTCGATCCCGATCCGGTTTAAAGCAAACGGGTCATCCCCATACTTTACATAGCCTGTCTTTGTTGTAAAGGCAAGCTTGTAGCCCATATTTTTCAGTACCTGCTTTGTCGTTGCATTATACTGGCCAAACGGATAAGCAAAATAATGCTGCGGCACTATCGCCTGGGACGTGGCTAAATCCTGCTTTAATGACTTCATTGTCTGCTGTACGACAAGCGATTTTCCATCCACGATTTGGTGAAGTGCATGAGTATGCCCTTCATACTGGAACACATCCTGCGACCACTCTATTTCTTCCTTCGAGATGAACTGCAGATTATCTGCATAGAAGTACTGCGGCGTGTCCATCACACGGGAAGTAATAAGGAAATTCGTCGCCTTCATATTATGGGATTGAAGGAGCGGGTAAGCATAAATTAAATTCGACAGCAATCCATCATCAAACGTGATCGCTACTGTATTTTTCCCAAGATTTCGCTTCCCCTGTAAAAAATCATACAGCTCATCCATCGTAATTGTCTGCGCATCCATTTCATTTAAGATGCTGATATTCTTTGCGAATTGTACATCCGTGATCGTTGTAGAAGTGCGGTACTTTTTGTTTTCACTATCCTTTAAAATATGATGATACATCAGGACCGGGATACCCTTATCCAACGCCGCATGCGTCTTCGGCACCAACGCTACTCTTCCGCCTGCTTCCACATAATAATACTTCTTATCTTCTTTATAGGCATAATGGCGTCTGTTCGCCTGTGACATATAGACGATTTGCCCCCGTTCATCGGTAAAGTTCACTTTCTTCGTCGTATAAATCATCTGTCCTTTACGATTGAGCTTTTCCGGAATCATCATTGTGCTCCCCCGCTTTGTAACATTCACAGGCACACATCCAAGATGATTTTCAATTTCTATGTAATAACAGTCCGCCGACTTCGAATCATAAAAATAATCCTGCTTACTATAAACCTTCCCAATTACTTCACCCGACTCATCATACACCGGTGCTGATGCCTGTGTGATGAAAAACGTCGGCTCCCGCTCCCCCTTTGTCCGCGCTACATTCGCATCTGCTTGCTGCACACCGACAAAAATAAGAAACAAG
>JAPSKP010000105.1 GCA_031181585.1 Lysinibacillus sp. | reverse complement strand
AATTATATAATTGAGATAAGGAAAAACTACCTAGTGCGTATGAAAAACAACTATAATTTTTCATATTAGTAAGGAGGGGAGACGGATGAGGGTAAAATATAAGCCAAATGTACAGGTAGACACCGAATATGATTATTTGTATGCGGCAGGGCGCTATGAGGAAGCGATTGACGTCATGCGCGTCTTTTTAGAAGAATGCGACCGAACCAAAAATCCTTATGGTGCAATGCTCGCTCATATCAGTATCGCTACTTGCTACTACTGTATGGGACAAAGTGAACCTGCTTTCCAAAGTATTTTACTGTATAAAAAATTATGTGATGAATACGGTGCTCAATATGAACAATATAATCTATGTCATCTCCAATCTCTGATCTATGAATATGAACTAAACTACAAAAAAGCGAAAGAGTCCACAGAAGAATGTATTCACCTTGCCAGGTCCTTGAATTTACCCCACGAATTATGCATCAGCTATAGTATGCTGAGTTATATTCACCTTATGACTGAACAATATGAAGATGCGCTTACGACTGCCCAAGACGCTTTGGCAATTGCTGAGCTCCATACTTCTAAGGATTCCCGAATACAGTGCCACATTCATAGTCTACTTTCAATCGCTTATGTATCATTGGACAGATTGCCTGAAGCTGCATTTGCTTTAGAGATAACGGGCCGTAACCCTTTCACTCAAAGCAGCCCGCTTGAACGGAGCCGTTATCTATACATACAAAGTCTCCTTACATTCAAGGAAGGAGATATTCAGCATGCCGTTTCCTTATTGACAGAAGCAGAGACGCTTGCCTTTACTACACAGAACAGCAGCTTGTTGAAAAGGGTTTACCTTCAACAGGCGCATGCTTATGAAAAGCTAAAAAACTTCGAGCTAGCGTATTACTATATGAAAAAATATACGCAGATGATGGAGGGGCTATACAAAGAATGCGTTCGTTCAAAAATCGAGGAGCTGGATATTCAATATAATATGTCTACACTCGAGCGGCTCGCTAATATAGATTCATTATCCGGGGTCTACACGCGTCATTATTTAGAATCGGCATGTGATCAATGGCTAAGAACAAAGGATCATATATGCTGTGTAGTTTTTGATGTAGATGACTTTAAAACGATTAATGACGAATACGGGCATCTCGTAGGAGACGAAGTGATCAAAGCAGTTGGACAAATGTGCCGGCATGTCATTCAAGAAGAACAAACGATAGTCGGCCGTTATGGTGGAGATGAATTTGTCATTCTATTTAGGAATTTTCCTGAAGAGCATTTAATGCATAAAATTAAAAAGCTGTTTCAGGCCCTCACAGGAATGAAAATTACAGGGCAAAATTATGAAATTCAATTTACTATTAGTATGGGTATGGTATCAACTACAAGCGTCATTGCGGGCCAATTCAAGCAGCTGTTCCAAGTAGCCGACCAGGCACTCTATATGGCGAAAAACCAAGGGAAAAATCAAATCGTTACGCTTTCTAATACAAATTCTCATACCAATTGTTCAAGCCATCCTCTTTCGTAGAGGATGTTTTATTTTTGGGAAAAATAAAAAATGCCCGAAGCATAATCGCCCCGGCACATTTTTAAAAAGCACGTAGAAGTAGGCCTACTGATGAATAAATAATGACTGTCGCAAATAAGACAACCATGTGGATAAGAGAAAAGCCAAACATTTTGTTCGCCCATGCTTTCCCTTCCATTTTACGATAGCCAACAAAGCTCAGCCATAGCCATACCGCTCCTAAAATAAGCGATACAAGCGTCAATCCCCAGCTCAAAGGAGCAAAAAGGAAACTTGTTAAAATCAATAGAATCAAATATACATTCGACTGGATGTATGTCCGGCGTTCGCCCTTTACTACAGGCAGCATTGGAATATTTGCTGCCGCATAATCATCACGCTTACGAATCGCAATCGCGTAAAAGTGCGGCATCTGCCAAATGACCATAATGATGAAAAGCGCCCAGCACGCAGGATGCCAAATATCCGGCGCCACAGCTGCCCACCCAATCAGCGGGGGCACGGCTCCTGAAATACTGCCAACCTCTGTATTCCATATTGTTCGGCGCTTTGTCCACATTGTATATGGCACAACATAGAGAAATACACCGAGAAAGCCTAAAAGAGCCGCCAGTGGTGTCGTCATATAAAGTAAGACTAACCCTATAACCAATAAAACAACCGCCACGATTAAAACCATTTTCACACTGAGAGCGCCTGTTACCGTCGGACGAACTTTTGTGCGGGTCATTACCGCGTCAATATCGCGGTCATATACATTATTAAATGAACCCGCGGCCGCAATAACGGCCGCTGATCCGGCAAAAGCTAAAATAAGATTCCATATATTATCAATAAAACTAAGTTCATAGGTATATAATGCAAGCATCAAACCAGCTACCATAGGGACTAAATTTGATTTAATAATCCCTGTTTTGACTGCCTGTGCCCACAATTTAGAATAAGATTGCTTCTCCATTTCGTCTCTTTTCATTGCTCCCTCATATAATCACTTCCATTAGTATAACCCAACCATTACCTAACTTCCAATAGGGTAGACTTTTTTCTTATAAATGACACAAGTTATTGTTAATAGTTCGTGTCATTACTTTTGTATGATTTAATAAAATATTCCTAACAAACTTCCTCGTGTCTTCGCTTTTATTATTATGAACTATCTCCGCTGTTCTTTGATGAATCAATGGCTCCTTTCTAATCGTGATTTCATTGCCTGTAAAAGAATATTCTGCTCCCCAGTTGTACAAGCAGTCCTCTAATACTAGATAAACTGTTTTAAACTATCTACTTTAGCCTGTATACTCCATATACGGATTTCTTAACAAGAAAAAACGTGTGAAGCTAGCGGCATTCACACGTTTTCAGGTAAGCGGGCTGACCCATTTAATAAAAGGAACCCCTTCATATTTAGTTATGACTTTTCGTTGGATATGAGACGGAAAAAAGTGATCAAGCTGCTCCTCTGTCATATCGAGCATTCTTTCGTAGCAGCCGATGCACATAAAACAATATACATTGTGAGAATCGACAAACTCGTACTGCCGGCGATTTGTGGCATCGACCAAATCAAAGCACACATCGCATTCCTTAACACCGTAGAATTCCATTCAAGATCACCTCTTCCCCTATATTATTTCACCCTTTCCTCGGCTTATAACATAGGAGCGCTCACTCTATCTCTTGGCCCTCGAATTTATAGGTATAATTATGCTTTAATCCTTACCTGACCGTTTATAATACTTGCCATAAGCAGCCCTGATGATGTTCTTAATAAAAATCCATTTTTAAATTTTATAATGTCCGGCAACAGAGCTGCCCCGGCGTCTTCAAATTCGATTTGTACATCGATCCGAAAAGAACACTGCTGCAACTCTTCATATAATTGCTCCAGCAATTGATAATCCAGGTCAGGTGGTACATACACGGTCATATCCAGATCACTTTTCTCCGTTGCCACTGGAATGCCTGTCGCCAGCTCAAAGCCAATACTGCCTGTAGGTCCCCACTCCAAACGAAACGGAGCAATGATAGTATCAACTTCGGATAAAAAAGGATAGAACGGACTATCTCGATACTGTGCCAGATTTCTAACTAATGATTTTGGGGTGATTACCTGTTCTATATCTTGTTCATTAATAAAACCTGCAATCCGTTCACTTCGTTCTTTCCCTCGAATCCCTATAGCAACTGTCGAGGCAGTTGTTTTCATCCTTCTCGCTACTGCATAGTGCTGGGACGCCGGACGTGTGTATAGCCAATCTGGCACTGTCTCATAGAAAGTGATGACACTTCTATCCTGAAAACGGACGATGTCATGTACATTTACCATTGTTCATCAATCTTTTCTCTCACCTTAATGGAGGCGACCCGTCCATACTGCTTGGCTGTATCTGATTCTAGACGAACACGAAGTGAACGATCTTTGCTTTCTAAAATATCCTCGTAGGCCCGCTTGATTTCTCTTGTGACCTTTCCAACACAGCTATCGGTAGGTACTTGCCCGTGTACCCCTTTTAATAATGAAAATAATGCTCCGAGCTTTTGGAAAGAGTGGATATCATAAGCCATAGAAGGCACATTTGCCGCTGCCGCATCCAACTCCTCGATTGTTCGCATCGTGACGAGTGCCGCCGATTTTTTGGACATAACATGCACCTGAATTTCCTCATCATCAAGGGCAATCAAGCGGTTTCCTTGCATTCCATGGGACAAGAATGCACCGGAAATAGCTTTTCCAACGATTGCCGTAACAATTGGGTGGCCATTTAGGCGAGCAGTCGCATAGGCATCAACCGCCGCTGAGCATGAAAGATAAATACCAAACAGCTCTTCATGATAGCCAAATGCCTGACTAGGGACATCAACAATCGGCACAATGAGTCGTTTAGTACCACTTTTGCTGTCCTCCTCTATTGCTTGGTGAACGTATTTTGCTATTGTCCAGCCTTCAAGTAGTCCAACCTCTCCATTTTGAGCACGATAATAATTATTTGCTCTATTAGGCACCACTGCAATGAAACGAGCAGAAATCCCTTCTACTTCCCCATCTGCTACTAAAACAGATGGGACTTCTGAAATGGAGTGAGCACCATTTGTCAATTTCTCAAACCATGTACGTCCCCGGCTTTCTTTCGGTTCGTCTGGCAATTCCGTTTTACCGTTCACACTGCTTCGATTAGATAACAATTCAACAGCATCCACCGCTTCTATCCGTTCCTGAAGATTAAGGGACTTAAACAGCGCTAAAAATTCCTCGTATTGCAAGGTACGCTGAGGAACTTGGCCTGTCTCACCATTCCATATATCTAATATGGCTGTACGATAGTTAGAGACATCATCCTCCACGACTCTATCTGCCAACCCTGCATTCTTTCGATTTGCTCCACCAATCATTTTCCAGATTAGCTGCTTATTTTTTGCATTTAATTCACGGATACCCGCTTCCTGCTCTACAACTTCCGGACCGTTCATCCCCAGCCGGCCTTCCCTCGTCATAATTAATGCGCTGCAAAGCCCCGCAGTAAGAGACATACCGCCAAACGAGCCGATTTTACCTGGAATGACACCTACAATTGGTACGTATTGGCGTAATGCTACAATGGCTGAGCTGATTTCTGCAATGGAGAGCAAACCGTAATTCGCCTCCTGCAGCCGGACACCCCCAGTATCATAAATAATGACCGGATATACAAGATTCCCTTCTCTGCATTCCTCCACTGCCTTTTCCAGCGCTCCGGCAAATTTGGCACCAGACACTTCCCCGATACCTCCGCCTTGGAAACTTCCCTCTATCGAAATCACCAAGGCAGCCCTGCCTTCAATTGTTCCTTTCACAATAATCATGCCATCATCATACTGAGGGACAATATTTTGAGCCTCTAGATGGGGAGATTCAAAGCGATCATATGGTCCTAAAATTTCCTGACCGCTACCTTCATCAAGCAGATGGAAAGCCCGTTCACGTGCTCCACTTTCAACAAGGCTTACTGTTAATGCATTAATCATTATTACTCACCTCCACTGCTTGAGCCAGCCGAATTGATACGACGCCTGGTGTTGCTCCAAAATCGTTGATAGATATCTTGGCGAGGACATCCTGCTGTATGATAAAGCGTTCGATTACCTTTTGCCACGTTTCCTTGAATCCCGTAACTCCTGTCCGGACTTCAATGATGCTTTCATTTCCTTCAATCGGCTCGATCAATACTTCTAAATCTCCTGACCCTACCACACCGACATGTGCACTCTTCTTTACCTGTTTTGTGGCAGGTAACGTAAACGTTAACTTCTCCATGTTATACCCCCCTTATGACATGTAAATGTTTTGATTGAAGCTGTTGTAATGTGCTGATGAAAAATGTGGCTGCAAGCAGGTCTGCACTGCCTCCTGGTGACAAGTGACGAGTAATGAAATCCTGGTTCATCTTGACCATACCTGCCACATTTTTATCTTTCAGCAGCCTATAGGCATATGCTTGCGCATATTTAAGTCCCTCGATACCCCCTCGGTGCACAAGGCATGTATCTTCCAAGGTGGCAATCAGGCTTAATAACGCCAGCAATGCTGCTCGTTTCTCTCCATTAGCCGACTCTCTTTGATAGACCGGTAAACTGGCAGACAATATATGAGGAAAAGCTTCCTGTGCTTCCTGCCTCGCTCCCCTTAAACCGTATTTCTTAACTGCTCTGCTTCCATTTGTTTCAAGCATGGGCACAAAACGGTCTTCAATCCTAGCCAATTCTCCAGCTTTAAGGCACAAGTCCTCTGGAGTTCCAATTCCTTTTAGCATGGCACAGGCTGCTCCCAGCAGACCCAATGACCAGATTGCTCCTTTATGTGTGTTGACCCCACCCGTCACAGCAAACATCATTGCTTCACCTTGACGCCCGATTTCGCCGAACTTTTCACGAATTGTTAAAGAAGGAACCTCTCCGTAACAAAGCATAGCCATGTCGTAAAATGTATCATATAGTGCGTAGGCTGAATCTTTCATCATTGATAACGTTAAATCTTGATGGGATCCGGTATCCCACATGTCCACCAGCCCTGGTTTAGGAGTCAGAGTTACTTCTCTAATTAATGCACGAGTGGCTCCTTGCGCAATCTCCCTGCACAGTAGTTCCTTCTCCACTACTCTCCCCCCTTACCAGCTGCGGAATTTGGCAGGCGGTTCATATAAACCACCCGACCACTGAACTAATTCATCTATATTTTTAGCAGCAAGTAGTGAACGCTTCGCCTCTGCACGCCGAATACCTAAATCTTCCGGTAATGCCACAAGTCCCCGTTCTCGCAGAAGCGCTGTCGCTTTCGCATCATGTTTCATGCCAATTGGCGTCACGCCTGCGACAGCCGCAATCATCTGCCGGCGTTCACTAGGACTGTCACTCATATAAAGATACGCAATCCCTTCCTCCGTCACCACATGGGTTACATCCTCCCCATAGATCATCACTGGTGCCACTGCCAGTCCTGCTTGTTTCTTTACATCCACAGCATCAAGTCTTTCAACGAATACCGGCTGATTTGCAGCCTGGAACGTCTCTGCCACTTGGACAACCAGCTTCTTCCCTCGTGCTAATTCATCCTTCGATGTCATCATGTTATACCATGCCTCTGTCGAATGACGACGTCCACCCGGGTCATGTCCCATATTTGGTGCCCCGCCGTATCCGGCCACACGTCCCTTCGTAACTGTTGAGGAATTGCCAAGCGCGTCCATCTGCAATGTCGATCCGATAAACAAGTCTACAGCATATTGCCCGGCGAGTTGTGCTAATGTACGGTTTGAACGGAGACTTCCATCCCTTCCTGTGAAGAAAATATCCCGGCGGGCCTCAACATATTTTTCCATACCCAGCTCTCCTCCGAAGCAATGAACACTTTCAACCCATCCTGTTTCGATAGCGGGGATTAGCGTTGGATGAGGATTTAACACCCAGTTTCTGCAAATCTTCCCCTTTAACCCCAATTGTTCGCCATATGTGGGCAGCAACAGCTCAATCGCCGCTGTATTAAAACCGATTCCATGATTTAGCGACTGTACCCCATGCTTTTCATAGATACCTCTTATGCACATCATTGCCTGTAAAATCTGGATATCTGTAATATGCCGCGGATCTCTTGTAAATAGCGGCTCTAATTCGTAAGGTTCATCCGCTTGTACGACGAAGTCAACCCAAGAGCTTGGAATATCAATACGTGGCAATTCATCCACAATTTCATTTACTTGCGCGATAACGATACCATCACTGAACGCAGTTGCTTCCACAAACGTTGGGGTCTCCTCTGTGTTTGGTCCCGTATAGAGATTGCCAGCACGGTCCGCTTTATCAGCGGCCACAAGTGCCACATTCGGAATTAAGTCAATGAACAGACGGCCATATAATTCTACATACGTATGGAGATCACCCAGTTCTAAACGGCCATCTTCAATCATCTGGGCTATTCGCAAACTTTGTGGCCCTGCATAGGACATATCAATCTTTTTGGCGATACCTTCCTCGAAAATGTCCAAATGTTCCGGTCTGGAAACACTCGACATAATCATATGCAAATCGTATACCTTTCCTGGATCGACCTGAACAAGCGCTTTCGAGAGGAATGATGCTTGCTTCTGATTATTGCCCTCCATAATGACACGGTCTTTCGGTCTGATTAACTTTTCTAATACATCTACGATCTTTTCAGTTGGAATGATGACCCCATCTACCATTCCTTTTACCTTTTCAAGTTGCTCTTTTTTCGCATCCAGTCTTGTTGTCCAGTTTCTCCCTTGTGTCTGGTTATTCAATATGACCATCTATCTACACCCCTTTGTGATTTAAAATGTATAACACATCTTCAACCGCCACCTTTTGGGTACTGACGGCACGTACATCCGGAAATGCTGTATTCGCAAGTTTTGTTAATACATCGCCCGGCAGCATCTCTATAAAAATGCGAACACCATTTTCATATAAAACATTGGTAGCATCATGCCACTTCACTGGATGGCAGATGCTTTCAGCCAAATCGGCCTTAATTGCCTCTGCCTGACGCAACAGCCTGGCATTGCGGTTGGCAGCTATCGGTATCTTGGGACGCTGAAATAACATATCATCCATCTCTTGCTCTAATACATCCTTCACATGTTCAAAAAGCGGACAATGCGAAGGTGTAGAAACATTCAGCAGCTTAGCGGAACGCGCCCCTTTTCTTTCTACGTACTCCAGTACCCGCTGTATCGCTTTTTTGTTTCCAGAAAGCGTGATCTGTGTCGGCGAATTTTGGTTTGATACATAGACTGGCTGCTCCTCGGTATGGAATTCGGCTACTATATCTATCAGCTTATCTTCCGTTAGTCCGACAACAACCCCCATGCCATATTGCAGATCCAAACTTTGCTCCATCATCTGTCCCCGTAATGTAACAAGCTTCAGCGCCTGCTCGAATGTACAGGACTTAGCGGCAACAGCTGCACCAAATGCTCCTACAGAATGCCCTGCTACATAATCTGGTTTGGCTCCCTCCTGCTCCAAAAGGCGTGACATCGCTACCCCTGCAATAAGCAAACTTTGCTGCACTGCTTTTGTAGTGGAAAGCGCATATGGGCTATGAAGCGAATCGATCGTTGTTTCCAATATCTGTTCTGCTTCTTTCAATGTCCCGTGAACGACCGCCATATCTGGTAAATCCTCTAAAAAGCCGGGGTATTGCATCCCTTGGCCTGGAAATAGAAAAGCTGTCTTCAACGACTCCCCCTCCTAAAGAAGTTGTTTACGAACACTATGGATTACATCTTCTGTATGCTTACGTAAGATTGTCTTCAATTCATCCAACCCATTGTTCTTCAATAACTCATATATAGCCTTGTGCTCGTCAATGGATTTTTCTATCATTCTTTCTCTTGAAAAATGAATGACCTGAATACGCAGTAGTGGTAATGCAATCTTGCTATACATCTCAATTAACACCGGGCTTCCACTGAATTTCACTAAAATAAAGTGAAACTCATAATTGGCATGAGTATAGTCGATTTGGGACTTGCAGCTCTCCATCTTTTTCAACACTAATTTCATTTCCTCCAATAGCGTTTTCTGCTTATGAGGTTCTTGGATACGGTCTGCAGCTAACATTTCCAAATGATTTCGTATATCCAGTAGGTCGCGTACATCATCAATTGTGTAACCCTTAATAAAGGCGCCTTTGCGAGGAACTCTCTCAATTAATCCTTCAGTAGATAATAAGTAAATGGCTTCCCTCACCGGTGATCTGCTTGTATTGAATTGATCGGCATATACACTTTCCACAACCTTATCTCCAGGTCTTAATTCTCCTGATAAAATATTTTCTAATAATTTTTCTGCTATTGTTCTTGATAGGGCATTATCAAATGACTGACTGAAATACTCCATACCTAAACCCCCTGTTTCCTAGAAATACGGTCGACTGTATACAATTATTATATTTTATGAATATTCTTTTTTCAATACAATTTTACTTTTTATTCTGCTTTACGCATAAATTATTCTTGATTATTGATAAATGCTGTTTTATGATGAAAACAGAATACAGTCGACTGAATTTTCAAAAATTCTATAAGGGGTGGATGTGTAAATGGTTATTTACGGTGTCGCAATTCTGGCTGGATGCTATTTAGCGGGGATGTTGGTTGGAGAATTCATTGGCATAGCAATGGGTGTCGATTCCAATGTTGGCGGTGTAGGGGTAGCTATGATTCTGCTAATTATTACAGTAGATAAACTGGTTAAGTCCGGGAAGATTAGTTTACCTGCCCAAGACGGCCTTGCCTTTTGGAACGGAATGTATATTCCAATCGTTATCGCCATGGCTTCAAGCCAAAATGTGATTGGTGCATTGACAGGAGGTCCGCTTGCTATCATCAGCGGCATTGCAGTGGTTGTGATCAGTTGGGCATGTGTGCCGCTGCTTAGTGGTAAAAAAGCAAAAGAAGCTGCAATGGAATTTAACACAGGAGGGGACTTGAATGTGGGAAACAATTAAAGGACTGCTCGAAAGCAACGGATTAATTACAGGATTCTTAATTGTCGGTGTTACGATGTGGCTTGCCTACTTAATTTCAAACAAACTGACACGCGGATTCATTCATGGCTCTGCCGTCGCTATTCTTCTTGGGTTAATTCTCTCTTATATTGGAGGCGCTTACAGTGGAGGCACAAAAGGATTGGCTGACATTTCCTTTTTAGCAGGCATCGGCCTTTTAGGCGGAAGCATGCTTCGTGACTTTGCAATCGTAGCAACTTCTTTCGGTGCCAATTTTGATGAAATAAAAAAAGCTGGTGCACGAGGTACCCTTTCATTATTTATCGGTGTCATACTATCTTTTGTCATCGGTGTAATTTTCGCTGTTGCGTTCGGCTATACAGATGCTGTCAGCTTAGCTACAATTGGCGCGGGGACGGTGACATACATCGTCGGCCCAGTAACTGGTGCAGCTCTTGGTGCAAGCTCTGAGGTAATTGCCATCAGCATCGCAGCTGGCTTAATTAAATCCGTACTGGTGATGATTGGTACTCCATTTGTAGCAAAATGGATTGGACTTAACAATCCGCTTACTGCCATGGTATATGGCGGTCTGATGGGGACAACTTCCGGAGTTACAGGTGGACTTGCTGCAACGGACCCACGTTTGGTCCCGTACGGTGCCGTTACAGCAACTTTTTATACAGGTTTAGGCTGTTTATTATGCCCAACCCTATTGTTTATTTTAACAGATATGGTTTGGTAAAAAATAAAACAATATACAGTTTATGTGTCAAATTTATAAAATCCTAGCCT
>JAPSKP010000020.1 GCA_031181585.1 Lysinibacillus sp. | reverse complement strand
TCTTGTGGCATCGAATCAATTTCTGTACGAATCATTGCACATGCTTCATCAATCAAATCAATTGCTTTATCAGGCAGGAAGCGCTCGGTAATATAACGATTTGACAGCTCCGCTGACGCAATAATAGCGCGGTCATGAATACGTACACCGTGATGAAGCTCAAAACGCTCCTTCAATCCGCGTAAAATGGATACCGTATCCTCAATAGACGGCTCACGTACCAGAACTTGCTGGAATCTGCGCTCAAGAGCTGGATCCTTTTCGATATACATCCGGTATTCATCAAGTGTCGTCGCCCCAATACAATGCAATTCTCCACGTGCGAGCATAGGCTTCAGCATATTCCCTGCATCCATTGCTCCATCTGTCTTGCCGGCGCCAACAATTGTATGAATTTCATCGATAAATAAAATAATACGGCCTTCAGATTCTTTCACCTGCTTTAATACACCCTTTAACCGCTCTTCAAATTGTCCTCTATAGCTTGCTCCTGCAATCAAGGCACTCATATCCAGTTCATATAATAGACAGTCTTTCAACCCTTCAGGAACATCTTTACGCACAATACGCTGTGCAAGACCTTCTACAATTGCTGTTTTCCCAACACCAGGCTCCCCGATGAGCACCGGATTGTTTTTTGTTTTACGACTTAAAATGCGCATAACATTTCGAATTTCCTCATCTCGCCCAATGACCGGGTCCATCTTGCCGTTTTTTACTTCCTCCACTAAATTACGACCGAATTGCTCCAGTGGCGGACGATTGTCTTGTGTTTGTGTAAACTGCATAGCCTCTACCTCCTATAAAGTTTGACCATCTTTGACTAATGAAATTATAAACTATATTTTATTGAAAATCAAAAATATGTATTCACAAAATTTTACTCTTATTACCAAATCCCTTATGTTATCATACTTATAAGGAAATTTTATGTTTTCATCATACGTTTAGGATGTGATTATGATGGTCGCTTTACACAATGCTCCATTGAACATTCACCATTTATTTAAAGAGTACGGATTGACTATTAAAGTGAAAAAGGGCAGTCACATTTTCCGTGAAGGTGAACGTGCTGAGAACCTTTTTTTTGTTGAGCAAGGTGCCATTCAGATTAGTAAAGAGACAGAACAAGGGAAGGAATTAACTCTACGCATCTGCGGACCACACGCGATCATGGGAGAAAGTGCAATGTTTTGTAAAGCAAGCTATCATTCAACTTCCGCAAAAGCAGTAGAATCCTCTCAATTACTTACACTACAAACTGATACCCTTGAATTGTTATTGTCGGAAAACCCTCCACTAATGCTTGAATATATAAAATGGCTGCAAACGGAAAGTTTGAAGCATCAAAGCCGCTTGCGTGACCTCATGTTAAACGGAAAAAAAGGCGCTCTTTTTTCCACACTTATTAGACTCGCCAATACATATGGCGAATTCCGAAGCAACAATGAGGTATTTATCGATTTCGCCTTAACCAATACTGATATCGCCAACCTTTGTGCAACAAGTAGAGAAATGATTAACCGTATGTTAAATGATTTGAAAAACAATGGCATTCTCAGTTTTGAAAAGGGGTACATAACAATAAACAATCTGCAATTTTTAAAGGACGAAATTTCCTGCGAAAACTGCCCCTTGTCCATTTGCCGCATTGACTAAGAAAAGGCGCTTTCCCGCCGGACTTGCTGCGACCAGCTACAACAAGTTTTGGAAGCCTGCACCTCTCCTTTAGTGCAGATAATAAGACAATCCTATAAACCCCGAAGTTTATAGTTTTTATCTAAAAAATCCCGCGTTCACTACGAACGCGGGATTTAAATTACAATACTTATCGAATGCCGAGTGCCATCTTAGCGTAACGCGACATCATATCTTTAGACCATGCCGGCTGCCATACGATATTCACTTCGATATCCTTAATTTCCGGTAATTCTCCTAAAGCTGTCTTTACTTGGTCAACGATAACCGGACCCAGCGGACAGCCCATCGATGTTAATGTCATCGTAACAGTCGCTACCCCTTCTTCATTTAAATCAACATCATATACTAAGCCAAGATTAACGATATCAATCCCCAACTCAGGATCGATTACATTTTCCAAAGCGCCTAACATGCTATCTTTCATATCTTGATCAATTGCCATTTCTGCATCTTCCTTTCACACAGTTGTGTAGGTTCATCATATCAAAAGTGTAGCTTTATGCCAAATGTTCAGCCAGCCATGTGGAAACAGCAAGCACACCCGTACGTGAAACAGCATGTCCAGCCTTTTCATCAGCTATGTATTCCACTTTTAGGGGATTTCCCTGCTGAACAAGCTCTTCGTAAAATGGATAAGTCATATGGAATGGTACAACCGGATCTTTTTTTCCGTGCCAGAACATAACAGGAATTTTTTCAAAAACCTCAGGTCGCTCCATAAGGTCGTATGGCTGTAGTGCTTCTAAAATAGCATGCTGTTGTTCTTCTGTAAGCTGAAGATCCACCCCCAGCTCTTTCATTTGCCGGAGTTGATATTGAGCCATTTCAGTATAGCTCACCACGCCCATTAAAATACCAGCAGCATCAATCCAGTCATATATCTTCAAACAGCCAGCTGTTGTAATACCGCCCATAGATGTTCCACAAACGCCCACTTTTCCTGTAAATCCTTTTCCCTGTAAAGTATCATATAAACTTTGGACTTCTTTTATATTCTTTACAATAATACGCCAAAATATTGAATTCATTTGTGCTTCCGGTAAGTTTTCTGAACGTTCCCCATGCATAAAGGCATCGGGCAAAATGACACGCACACCTTTTTCTACAAGATTATAAGCGTAATGGAGATTGTGTTCCTTGGCACTCATAAATCCGTGCAAAAAAACGACGGTTGGCGCATCTTTCTGCATTCTTTCATTATATACATGTAATAGGGGGATTTCTCCCCAGTTTTCTTTCTGTACAATCACCATTTTCACTCCTTCATTATCTTTACATTAGTAGCGTATCAAAAATTAACTGGTTATGGTTACAATATTTTGCGAAACGGAAAGAATAACGATAAAATTGAATCAATGTCGAAAGGAGCTTTTCTATCATGAAACAGCATTTAATCGTATTAGATTTGGACGGTACATTATTAACCGATGACAAAACGATTTCACCATACACAAAAAGTATATTGGCAAAAGCCCGTGAAGCAGGCCACCAGGTGATGATCGCAACTGGACGCCCTTTTCGTGCAAGCCAACTATATTATAAGGAATTGGACCTGATAACACCAATTGTCAACTTCAACGGTGCTTTTATCCACCACCCTCTCAACCGATCTTGGGAAACAATGCATTCCCCTATATCCATGAGCGTTGTCCACGATGTAGTGGACTCGGTGAACAAATTCCAATATGAAAACTTAATCGCCGAGGTAATTGACGACGTTTACCTTCACAATGAAAATGAAGAATTACTGAATGTATTTAATATGGGAAATCCGCGAGTAACAACTGGTAATCTAAAGCTCACTCTGCATGAGGACCCGACAAGTCTTCTCATCCAGGCAAATGAGCATAATGTACCAATTATTCGCAAGCATTTAGAAGATGTCCACGCTGAGCTGATCGAGCACCGAAAATGGGGGGCGCCGTTCCCAATCATTGAGATCGTTCGCAAAGGGCTTAGCAAAGCAGTAGGCGTATCAAAAATAGCCCACGAATTTGAAATCCCGCAGGACCGTATCATTGCGTTTGGTGATGAGGACAACGATTTGGAAATGATCGATTATGCAGGCATCGGTGTAGCGATGAGCAATGCAATCGATGAACTAAAATCTGTAGCAAAAGAAATTACATTAAGCAACAATGAAGACGGTATCGGAAAATTCCTGGCTGATCGATTGAAGCTATAGATAAAAAAAGACGAAATCATCCAAAATGGAGATTTCGTCTTTTTTGCTGCTTCTGCAGCTAATTAATTACCTGCAATCGGCTCTTCAGCTACAAGCTCGATTTCATGAAGTTCAGTTTCAGTTTCGTAATCAACATTGTAGTTTTTCACACGTTTGTTCACAGGGAACAATTCGTAGCGGAACTGCATTGGGATTACAACTGCGTTTTCTTCCATGTACTCTTGGTAAGCACGGAACTGCTCAGAACGGTATGCACTGTCCATCGCTTCTGGAGAGTCAATGTTATTTAGGATTGTTTCTAATTCTTCCGTTGTGTAACGACCTAAGTTATTAGCTGATGTTCCTGAATACGTAGCGAACGGAGATGGATTTGTACCAGTTCCCCAAGCACCCATAAACACATCGATTTCCGGATCGTCAGCACGGACTTTGTCATAGAATGAGTTGAAGTCGATTAGACGACCAGTAGTCAATACTACATTCAATCCAACATCTTTCCAGTTTTGCAGGTAGTAAGAAATGATATCTTCCTGTGTTTGGTCACCAGACATAGCTGCCAGCTTGATTTCAAGCGGTTGGCCGTTTTTATCTTCACGCATGCCGTCGCCATCTACATCCTTGTAGCCAGCTGCATCTAAAATTTCAATTGCTTTCGCTTCATCATACGTGTAGCCTTCTAATGAATCGTCAAAGAATGATTTGAATACCGGTGGAATCATAGAATTTGCACGCTCACGTAATCCGTTGTAGTACACTTCTGAAACTTCCTCGATGTTTAATGCATAGCCCATTGCTTTACGCAGCTCTACATCGCCCATTTTTGAATTTTCAAAATCAGAGACAACTGTCTTGTTCGCAGTATCGTATTTACCAAGCTTGAAGCTTAAATAAGAGTAGTAAAGCTCTTGACGACCTAAGATATCGATATTATCCAGGTCTTTTATTTCTTGCCATTGTGTAGCATTGAAGTACTGGGCTAAATCATATTTACCCTCTTTCATTGCAACAGAGATAGAACTTGGTGGTACAACTTTCACTAATACACCGTCTAATTTCGGCTTACCTTTCCAGTAGTGCTCGTTTGCAACAAACTGAACAGATTCACCTGGAACGACTTTATCAAATTTAAATGCACCTAATGTTACAGGGTTTTTACGTACTAAATCATGTGCTAGTAAGTCAGCTACAGGGATATCAGCCATCAAGTGTGATGGTGCTGCATAACTCCAAAGACCGTCGCCGCCATAGAACACTGCTGGCGATAATTTTTTGAAGCTGATTTCCAATGTTGTTTCGTCAACTTTTTTCAAGCCAGAAATTGTTTCTGCTGTACCAGCATGAAACTCTTCAGCACCGACGATATTTTGGAAGTCGCCATCATAGCGTACGCCTTCATAATCAGGATCTGCAATAATTTCATATGGCAAGATTAAATCTTCAATCTTTAAAGGCTCACCGTCAGACCATTTTACACCTTCGCGGATTTTAACAGTCGCTTTTAGATTTTCCTCATCAACTTCTAAAGACGCAATACCTTCGTCTGTAATTCTAAACTCGCCATCAGTCTCAAAGATTACATTTGTTGCCCAATCCATTAACTCAGAATCATAGCCGTCATCATAAAGTTCCCAGCTGAAAATACCTTGGAAAGGCTCATCCTTTACCAATGCTACTTGAAGAACACCGCCTTCAACTGCGTCGCCTTCATTTTCTACGCTCAGGGATAATGATGCATCATTTGAGCCAGCTTCTTCTTCACCTTTCGGAGTTGAAGAACCTTCTTCTTTTGTTGAATCGTCGCTATCGCTACATGCAGCTAGAACTAAAAGTACCGCAAGCAACATTGCCATTAATGACCAACTTTTGTTTTTCATTGGTTGTTCCTCCCTTTTTTCTGCTAGCTTTCTCTGATTTTACTAGCAAATTATATATACAAACACATTACGAAAATGTGTAGGTACCAAAACTATCATACCTAAAATTAAGAGTATAGTAAATATTCAGTCTATTAAAAGGGTAGCATAAAGACTAACGAATTAGTCTTTATACTGGCCTTATTAACCTAGACGTTGCTTCGCATCCGCTGCGCGACGGAGAGCTTGACCGATATAGTTGATCGCCAGCATCATCAGTAGGATAAAAATGGCTGCCGGCAGCCAGCACCACCAATATTCATAAAGCACCAATGGGTTATTTGCATAACTCACGAGTGTACCTAATGATGGAGTGGATGGTGGAAGACCGAATCCAAGATAGGAAAGTCCTGTTTCAATCCCTACATTTCCTGCAAAATTCAGCGTCATTTCAACAATTAAGATAGAGCTCAAGTTTGGCATGATTTCTTTAAAAATAATGATGAAATCATTTGTACCAAGCGTTTTGGAGGCATTAACATAATCCCTCCTGCTTTCAGATAAAGCCTTAGATCTTACGAGACGAGCTGTCCCCGTCCAAAGGAAAATACTCATAATCATTATAAAAACTGGTACATCATACTTTGGAACAATCGTAACAAATACGATAATCAACATCATCGAGGGAATTGTAATGAAGAAATCAATAATACGCATAAACATACTATCAATCCATCCTCCAAAGTACCCGCAAACCATTCCAACAACAATTCCAAATATACCTGTAATGAATGTAATCGCAATGGCAATCGAAATTGAATTTTTAGCACCAATAATTAGCTGCCCTAAAATATCACGGCCGCCTTGGTCTGCTCCAAGGATATATGAGCCAAGTCCACTATAATTCTCGCTGCCTGGTGCTGCATATTTATCACGAAGTGAGATTTTCATTAAGGCATCCTGATCGATGAACAGCGCCCAAATAAATACGCCAAAAATGACAACAATCAGCCCTACTAATGAAACCATTGCAACTTTATCTTTTTTAAATTCTCTCCAGATGACCTGCCAACCGGTAGGAGGAGGGCTTACTGTTAATTCTTTATTTTCAGTTAATTCGATAGACATTTTTTTCACCTCTCCTTAATGTTTATTAGTTTTGTCTATTCAATTCGAATACGCGGGTCCACAATGCTCATAATGATATCCGACAATAGACTACCTAATAACGCTAAGAAGCCATATAACATAACAAGTGCTGTAATAACACTGTAATCACGGGATGTAATGGATGAGATAAATAATTGTCCCATACCTGGATAGCCGAAAATTGTTTCGATAAAGATAGAGCCGCCCAGTAATCCTGTAATTGTAAAGCCTAGAAATGCAGCAATCGGCAATAAGGAATTACGGAAAATATGACGTGAATATACTTTCTTCATTGGAATTCCTTTACTGCGTGCTGTACGGACATAATCCTGTGTTTTAGCGTCGATGATTTCAGAACGCAAATATTGGATGACCGTTGTTGTAGCTAATACTGCATATGTTATCGCCGGTAGTAGCATATGATAAATTTTACTCATTACATAACCGAACGTTCCCGGATCGTACTTGATGTCTACTGATCCACTCGTTGGGAACCAGCCAAGCGTATAGCCGAAGAAGAATAGGAATAGCAATGCCAAAATGAATGTTGGAATCGCATACGATACAAAACTGTATAAAATAATTAATCTGTCCAGCCAAGAATTGTGATAACGCCCTGCTAGTACTCCTAGTGGAATAGCAATCGCATATAGAATGATGACACTTACCAGCGATAGCCAGAATGTATTGACAGCTCGTTCCCCTATCAATGCACCAACATCACGCTTAAATGTATAGCTCATTCCGAAATCACCTTGGGCTGCATTTCCTATCCAGCGTATATACTGTTCATACCATGGATCATTCAATCCGTGCTTCTCACGCAGCTCCTCAATACGCGTCGGGTCTGTCTCTGGTGTTATCATCCCCGTGAATGGATCACCTGGCATGAATTTCGCCATCATGAAAATAATTAAACTTAAAACGAACAGCTGCGGAATCATAATTAAAAAACGTCGAACTATCGTTTTCCACATATTAGATTCCCTCCTTCACTTGCAAACCTGAAGCTGAAGCCGCCACTAAATGCGTATCTGTAAGCGTTACCAAATCGAATACACGGCCATTTTCATCAAAGTATTGCGCATGTTCCTGCTGATAGTTTCTCTCTACTTCAATTCTTTCGCGTTTCCGTTCTTCACGACCAACTGGTGTAACATCCGGAATCGCAGATAATAAACGTTTTGTATAAATATGCTGTGGATCGCTGTATATTTCTTGCTTCGTTCCCGTTTCTACGAATCTACCTTTATACATAATATTAATATAATCGCACATATGTTTAACAACACCTAAGTCGTGGGAAATAAATAAGTAACTTAGACCATATTCATTTTGGATATCTTTCATAAAGTTCAGTACCTGTGCCTGAACAGAAAGGTCAAGCGCTGATACCGGCTCATCCGCTATGATTAATTTTGGGTTTGTGGCAATAGCACGTGCAATCCCAAGGCGTTGTTTTTGCCCACCCGAGAATTCATGCGGATATTTTACTTTCGCATCTTCAGGCATGCCGACAATTTCCAGTAGTTCGCTGATTTTTTTTGACTCCTCTTGCGGAGTTAAACTTAAGAAGTTACGGATTGGTTCTGCCAAAATATCCTGAACGCGCTTTCTTGGATTCATACTAGAATGGGAATCTTGGAAAATCATTTGAATATCACGATTGTAAGAGGAATTACGATCGCGTCGACGATTTGTAACATTTTCTCCTTCATAAACAATCGTTCCAGAAGTGATTTTCTCTAGCCCTATAATAGATTTACCTGTTGTTGATTTACCGCATCCCGATTCACCAACAAGACCGTATGCCTTGCCTCGTTCGATCTCCATTGTAATACCATCAACGGCATAGACATGGTCAATCACTCGATTAAAAAATCCCCCGCGAATCGGATAATGGACTTTTAAATCATTTATTTGCATAAAGCTCATGATGTATGTCCTCCTTTTCGCCTTTAAAGTAGAAATGATTATGACATGAACATCTTACAAAATGACCTTCTGATAGTTCATGCAGCGTTGGTTCTGCCTCATGAGCTGATTCTGGCACCCAAGAAATACGGGGAGCAAAACGGCAGCCTTGGCGTGGCAGTTTCATTAAAGAAGGAACAATTCCTTCGATTACATTTAATTTCTCGTTCCCACTGTTCATCTGCGGAATAGAATTAAATAGTGAACGTGTATATGGATGTTTAGGATTTGCAAATAATTCTTCAACAGGCGCCAGCTCAATAATTTGCCCAGCATACATGACTGCTACTCGATCTGCCACCTCTGCTACGACACCAAGATCATGAGTAATTAAAATAATCCCTGCCCCTGTTTCCTTTTGCAAATCAATCAATAAATCTAAAATTTGTGCTTGAATTGTCACGTCTAACGCTGTCGTCGGTTCATCTGCAATGATAATTTGCGGCTTACAGCTAATGGCAATAGCAATGATCACCCGTTGACGCATTCCACCAGACAACTGATGTGGGAACTGGCGTGCTACTCGTTCAGCATTCGGAATTCCTACTTGATTTAACAGTTCTAAAACACGTTCCCGCCGTTTGTTTTTTGTTAAATCAGTATGATAAATAAGTCCTTCCTCAATCTGCTCACCAATACGCATTAAAGGATTCAAAGCTGAAAGAGGGTCTTGGAAAATCATGCCGATCTCCAGACCACGAATTTCATTAAAGTCACCTTCTGTCATGCGTGCTAGATTTTTATTTTTAAATAAAATTTCTCCTTGCACACGTGTTTTGTTGTGGTCATGCAATCCGATAATCGATGTGGCCAACGTACTCTTTCCACATCCTGATTCTCCTACAATGGCTAAAATTTCATTTTTACGTAATGTAAGTGAAACACCATCTACAGCATCAAAATAATTATCGCCGATTCGGAATCCTGTATGTAAGTCTGTAATCTTCAAAAGTTCCTCTGACGTTCTCAATTGTTTGCTCCTTTCCAAACTTTATAGGTGTGAATATTTAGAATATTTACGCTGTGGTTTAAGAATATAGAATGTCGATAATCCTAAAAAGCGATCAATTATAATATTCATTTATGGATGTTTTGAATTATAACCTCTTAAATTAGGCCTAGTCAATATATACATTACAAATTATTCTGACATAACTAAATAGTTTGTATATTTGTTGTCTATAGATTTTTAAACAACATTTAGTGCTTTAGCGCTTTAAATCGACATAATTAACCCACAGTTTTTACCTTTTTTGTAATAGGCTATTCTTTTTCTCTTTTCCCTTTGTTATTTCAAGAAAACTAAACACATGAATAAAGTCTGTATTTTTATTCTTATTATGCATAGAAAACATTTTAAATTTACCAAGGGAGACTACACAATCATCTATATCTTTCTATAAAACCTTTGATAAGTATGTATGCCAAAAACCGCTCATATATTAACTAAATTTTCAGAATTAGAATGTATGACGTCTACTGATTAGACTTCATAACTGTACCTACAATATCTTTTTTGTAAAAAAAATGCAAGGTAAATTTAACCATTTCCATAAAATGTTTGTCCTCTATATGCTTTTATAGTTAAAAAACGGCCTCGGGTGCTGTCTGCATCCAAGGCCGTTTTTTTTATCTTTGTGCATCCTGTTCTGCTCGGCGTTTACGTCCACGTTTCACTATAAGCACAACGAATATTGTAAATAAAATATAAACGATTGCCAGTGTAATCACATAAGACATATTGATGCCTGTTTCATCAATTACCTGGTAGACTTCCACACTTTCGCGGTCTAAAATGACTGGATAATTCCCCTCTTTATTTACACGAATAATATCGCTTTCGAACATTCCCCGCAGCTCTTTCTCTTCTCCGATGACATCTGATGTAAGATCAATACGATTTGTAATACTTGTATTATTGATGACTACAATCCATGATTCTTTTTCTGATTGACGTTTAAATACTAGGAAACCATCTTCATTTTTCAACACCTCAAAATCGCCATGTCGGAGTGTTTCTGAATCATTACGAAGCGATTGAAGATTTTTGATAAAGTCGATGAATTCTTCATCTGTTTTAAAATTATATAATTGGTGGGATTCGGGACCAACTTCCCCGTTCATTCCAATTTCCGTACCATACTGAATGACTGGTACACCTGGCATTAATAACGTTGCTGCATAGGCTAATGGCAGCCGGTTCGGAGGATAATGATTCCCTTCCTCTGACATAACTGCGTAAGTGAAGCGATCTGTCCAAATGGAATCGATCATCAGCTGTGAAGGTTTGGAATCTCCCTCTACTACACCCTCCACATACTTTGTCACTTCATTTGATGATAAGTCTACATTTTTGTAAGATTCACTGAATAATGCTGGTGTTTCTGCGTGGAAATCCGCATCAAAATCAGCATCACTTTCCTCATTTGAAATGACATAAATATCTTGGTTGACACCTTTAATGGAACTGATTAATTCGTTAACAAATGCTGTATCAGCTTCCCCCAAATTTGTTAAACGGATGCCCCCTACTTCATATGTAGAAACAAAATCCACAACTGCTGACTTAAGCGCTGCTTGGAAATCTGCATTTTCTAAATCAAACTGAGCGAGTCCATCAGCTGTACCTGCTACCCATTCTTTTTTAGAAGGATCCTGCACCCATTCATGATTCGCACTAACATTCGTTAATGGAAAATCTACCATGACCTCGATATCCTTATCATTAAAGAATTTTACCATGTCGATAAATTCCTCGGACGTTCCGAAGTGAGGTTCAAATGCTGTATAGCTTGTTACTAATGAGCCATCGTACTTTTCCGTCGCGAAAACAGAGCCGATCGATAAAACCGTATAGCCCATATCAATAACATGATCCCCGCGACTGATTAAACCTGCAAAGTCCCCTCCTGCAAATTGCGTCGGGTCCTGTGTATTTACATTTTCATCATTTGCCCCGGAGCCGTTAAAGTAACGGTCCACCAGCACATCATATATACTCTCATCAGCGATAGTACGTGCTTCCTCCGCTTGCATAGGAGCTGCTGAAAAGCTCATCGCAAGCAATACACTCGCTGCAGCTGTACCGATCCATTTCTTAAATCGCAAATTAATCCCTCTCTTTCAAACCAATCCATTGTTCATTTTACCAAAATTTTATTTCATATGTAGTGAGTTTTCGAAAATAAACAGCCAAATATACGTCAAATCCGTGACAAGCGTTCTGCTCGCTCGTCTCTGTATATTTTTAGTCTCCGACTTATAATACCGCTAATTATTATGGTGTGAATATTATTGTAGATTAATAATCTTTTTCCTATTAAATATGTAGGAAAAACCACTGCAAAGAAAAAAGCTTTGAAGATACCTACATCTCCAAAGCCTTTTGATTAGAATAAATCCCAGCCAATTCCGCCGCTTAAGCCTAAGTATAATGTCACTAAAAATACGATGGCGAATAATACCCAGAAAATATTAACCGATTTTCCTTTATTTTTACGAGCTAGAATCATTTCCATAAAGCCAATTACAAGAATACCAAATAATACTTTCATGTCATACGTCATTCCGCTGCCATCATTCATGGCTGCAATTGTATCACGGTGCTCAAGAAATAAAGCGCCCCCTGTGATAATAATCAGAATGTAGAAGACACGTAATACCATGTGTACACCTGTAAGCTTCTTCGCTGAAACAGCAGCGATGAAAAATAGAATCAATGCAATGATCCACGTTGTAAGATGCAGGTGTGTGCTGCTTGTTAAAAAGTCCATTTATTGTTCCCACCTTCTATTTTTTCTCTACATGCAATATCCTACCATGCCAAAGCCCGCGTATTCAATGAATTCGTTTATATAAACCCTTCCTATATAACAAATTTGTCAGAATGAAGACTTAGAAAATAAGAAAATTGCACATGATGCATTCTTTACAGCAGTAAGAGATAATATCCTATTTCTCTAACCTAAAACTTTTTCTGATAGAAAAAGAGCAAAGCTGATTGCTCAGCCTTGCCCTTCTGTTTTTATTAATATTATTGAAAGAACATTAACTCTTTTAGGCAAAACGGTTTGCCAATGTACCGATTCCTTCAATCGAAATCTTCACTTCGTCCCCTGCCTTCAGGAATTGCGGTGGGTTCATAGCCTTCCCTACTCCTTCAGGCGTGCCCGTTAGGATAACATCCCCCGGTTCAAGCGTTACATATTGGGAAACAATCGAGATGATATCCGCTACTGGGAACATCATATCCTTTGTCGAGCCGTTCTGGCGTATTTCCCCGTTCACTTTTGTTACAATTGTTAGATTTTGAGGATCTGGAATTTCATCTTTTGATACAAGATAAGGTCCAAGTGGACATGTACCATCCAGACTTTTCCCTAAGAAGAATTGCTGATGACGGTACTGTACATCCCTTGCTGATAAATCATTGCCGATTGTATAACCAAAAATATAGTCATAAGCCATTGCTTTCGGGATATTCTGACCTCGCTTGCCGATTACTACCGCCAGCTCCCCTTCATAATCGAGGGAATCCGTTTTATCTGCATGAATCGGTAATGTCGCTTCATCCGCTGCGATAGCAGTCGGGGATTTTGTAAATAACATAATATTTTCCGGTGCCTTTTCAGCCCCCATTTCAATAGCATGCTCATTATAATTTTTCCCTACGCACAAAATATTTTTCGGTGTACGCGGAATTGGAGAAAGCCATTCGATTTCTGAAAATGTATACTTAAAAGCATCTGCCTTCTCACTTGTAAGTGCTGCTTCCACTAATTTACGTGTCTGCTCTACAAAATCAAATCCTAGAGAGATACCGTCAATAATTGTAGACGGGAAGGTTGGAAGGACGTTCAATTCTTCCTGAATTTTTAATACGTCCCAGACTGCATCTTCTTTTTTCACTTTTGGTCCGAATTTTACTTGTCCGTCTAGCTTAAACGATAATAGTTTCATAGTGTACAAGCGCTCCTTCTTTTTTCTTCATCATACCGCAAAATTTCATAAATTTCCTTACTTTTCCGAATACATTTTTCCATAAGTTAATCTCTTCACTGCTGCTTCAAGCGGGCCCTGTTTGAATTTGGATAACCAAAGCTCCGCAATAATCACCTGAATCGCATAGATTCCCAGTACAATATACACGGCTGTTGGTACATCGATTTTACCGTAAAGTCCAAACCCATAATTATAAAAAAGGGTTGTACAGATAACTGATTGCAGGATGTACATCGTCATGGACATACGGCCTATTTTAGCAATCGGCGATAGTCCCTTTAATAGGAGAGGAAACATGCAGAGCAGGACAACAATGGCGATATAGCCTACCGATAACATGGGGCCGCCTACATAAACTTTTAAATAGTATAGTAAATACGTATAAGAAAAATTGCTCGGTGCACTTTTAATGAGTAAGCCCGCTGCCGTAAATGCAATAGCTAGAAAAATCCAGAGGCCTTTCAACTCTTTAGCGCGTTCGATAAGACGCCATTTTGCCGCTGCTGCACCCATGAGCATAAATGGTAAAATAATAAACAATGAACTAAACCACATGCTCACACTCATCTGCAAGGATAAATCATGTAAACGCTGTATAAATGCTTCCATGTAGCCGCCTGTGGAATAGGCTGTCACCGCATTCTGCACACTTTGAATATCCACCGCTGTTCCGCTCATTTCTTCGTTTATCATGCCGCTTAAGCTGAACATTAATAAATACAGCCCGTGAATAATCCCCTGCAGCAGTAGGCTGATCGCTAGCAGCACCCAGCTATTACAGCGGATGAGCGCCAGCACAAAAAAGCCGCAAAAAGCATACATGGCAATGATATCTCCCCACCATATGAGAAAAGCATGCATAAGTCCGATAATCAATAGTATGATTAGACGTTTTGGGGCGAATTTATAAAAATTTGTACCCTTTTGCTGCGCTTTCATGTACTGCATTGCTAAACCATACCCGAATAACATTGAAAATAACGGATAAAAACTACTTTGTACATATATATCCAGCACCTGGTGCCAAATAATATCGACTGCCTCTGTGAACCAATCATTTAGAGAAATATAAGGCTGGGGCAGATAGAAGCCAAATATGTTGACCAGTAAAATTCCCAGCAGGCTGAACCCGCGTATGATATCAATTGTTGTCACACGTTCATTCAATTGTGTTGGTTGAAAATTCAAATAAAGCCCTCCTCTACTCTTCCTCTATCTTACAATACATCGCGGACATTTCGAATACCCACTGGTCATTTGATAAAAATATTCCATTTTTATAGGAGGAAATAATAAAAAGCAGCTGGGATAAAAATTAATTTAAAATATAAAGATGAATTCATTTAATTAGATTCGCCTTTTTCTAGAAAAACATAAAAGCGAAGTTGTGTATGTTTAACAACTTCGCTTTTTGCTAGTCTGAAATTACTTCTTTATGTCAGTATCTTCATTAAATCGCCAGTACTTCTCCAATATCGTAAAGATAGAGAAGACGCTCATCAATTTGTATTTGATTGATTGTCTGGATCGCTTCCTCATAAATAGCCAGCTGAAGGCTATAACGATCCTGCATTTCTTTTGTTAGTGCCGGTTCTTGGTTAAACGGTGGTCTAATCCGATCCGTTTTATAATCCAGCAGCACCCAGCGACCATCTTGATCTTTAAACAAGCAGTCGATGATTCCCTGCACAATTTGTGCATCTCCTTCTCGGTCTGTCCGGCTCAACGTAAATGGTACTTCGCGAAGCATAAATACTGCCTGTTTGAATCGTTCACCGATAGATGATACAAAGAATTTCATGACATCTTCCATATCGATCGCCTCTGCTTCTCGCTGATGGAGAAGCTGGCGTTCTACTAAACTATTTAAAAATATATTTGCCTGCTCAATGCTTTCAAACCCTTGCTGTGGTACATGCTGCATGACTGTATGCACAACGGTTCCTCTTTCTGTTCCCGATAATTTCTTTTCCTGTATAAACATCGGTCTACGGATGAGTCCCTTGCTTGATTGTTTCAAAAGGTTAAATGGCGGGTCTTGTTCTTCTGCCCGCTGCATCGCTTCATAACGTTTAATTTCCGAAACAGAGGTCTTTGATTTTTTGTTCACAGCCTCCATATACGGGTACACTGTCGTAAAGCGCTTTGTCAATTCATTGACAAGCGCCTCATCTACTTCAGGCTGCTCAATTAGCACCTCGTCATCTTCTCTCTCGCCAAGCTTTTTCTGGATATAGCGGCCGCTTGGAACAACCTCAACTTTCCACAAAAAGTCTGTAATGACCTCAGCGCTTTCCTCCTCATCTACAAGAAGAGGTTTGAAATCCTCATGACGCGCTACTGCTGGACCTATCCAATCCAGATAATTTTTAGCACCTGCCCGTATATGATTCGGCAATATGGCATCCTCCGGCAGCTCTTGAACCTCGCTCCATTTTTTCAGCGTATCGTCCCAATCATTTACAGAGCCGACTAGAATCAGCTTTTCCTTCGCCCGGGTCATTGCTACATAAAGAATCCGCATTTCTTCAGCCTTCATTTTCGCTACCCGCTTATTTTTCAGCGCTAAATATGGCAAGGAAGTATACATAACCCGGTCCTGTGGATGGACAGCCTTTACTGCCATTCCAAAATCCTGATCAAATAAATAATAGCCGTGGAAATCCATCATATTAAACTGCCGCCCAAGACCTGCGACAAACACAACCGGAAATTCTAATCCTTTAGACGAGTGAATTGTCACCAGCCGGACTACGTTATCCGCTTCCCCGATCGATTTGGCGATTCCTAAATCGTCCCCGCGTGACTTCATTCGGTCGATGAAGCGCAGGAACCGGAACAGCCCGCGGAAGGACGTTTTTTCATAAGCTAGTGCACGGTCATGCAGTGCCCGAAGATTCGCCTGGCGCTGCTTGCCGTTTGCCATTGCTCCGACCATTTCATAGTAATTCGTTTTTAAATAAATATCCCAGATTAAATCAGCTAACGGACCTCTTCGTGCCTCGGCACGCCAAGTTCGAAGATGCTCCAAAAACTTTTCAAGCTTTCTTAATGTCTCTGGATGAATATTGCCCGTTGCCTGCTGCAAATAAGTTTTCAATGCCTGATAGAATGGCACATTACGTTCTGCAAGGCGGATTTCCGCAAGTTCGTTTTCCGTTAGACCGATAAATGGTGCACGTAAGACAGACACAAGCGGGATATCCTGGTATGGGTTGTCGATTACCTTTAGTAAATTAAGCATAATCATCACTTCGAGCGCATCAAAGTAACCTTTTGACGATTCAGCATATAACGGTATACCAGCCGCCTTAAACTCTTCTGACAGCTCCGAAGCCCATGTCATTGAACGCATGAGGATGACAATATCACTGTACCGAATGGGGCGTGTCGTACCGTCTTTCGGATTGAATACGGGATATTCCTCCTCTACCAGCTGCTGGATGCGGCTAATCATATAACGCGCCTCCTGCTGGGAGGTTTGTAAGCTTTCTAGTTCTTCCGCCTCTAAATCTACTTCTTCCCCGTCCCAAGGAGCAGCGTCCGAAACGTTATCCCCACCGTTCAGCAAAACAAGCTCTACTGGGACATTCTTTTCGTTATAGCTGGCCTTGAATTTCAATGCGGCTTTTTCGTCATAATTTATTTCTCCGACCGCTTCATCCATCAGCTGCTCAAATACATGGTTTGTACTAGTTAATACTTCCTTACGACTGCGGAAGTTCGCATTTAAATCTATTTTCAATCCGGTTTGTACATCATCCTCTGTAGATAGCTGGAACTGTTTATACTTGTCCATGAAAAGGCGGGGCTCCGCAAGACGGAAAGCATATATTGACTGTTTCACGTCTCCTACCATAAACATGTTGCCGTTTTCTGTATCCCCTGTTTTCACAAGCTGGAGAATAGTCTCCTGCAGCATGTTCACGTCCTGATATTCATCGACAAGCACTTCTTTAAATCGTTCTTGGAAATCTTTCGCTACAGTTGATGGATTTCTATCTTCATCCGTCAAAATCTCCAGCGCATAATGCTCTAAGTCTGAAAAGTCCACCAGGCCCTTTTCCAGTTTAGCTGCTTTGAATGCTTCACTATAAACAATTGTCAAATGAACAAGCGTTTCAATAATCGGCTTCATCATTCGCATTTCTTCTAGCAACCGCTCAGGGGAACGTGAAAAGTAAGGTGTCTTGATCTTTTTTGTAATGATGTCCTTCGCGCTGTTACGAAGCTTCATTGCCTTTTCCTTTGCTGCTTCATCGAAATCATCATTTTTACCTAACCTTGGCATCGTCGCCCATTTTAGGTTGCTAAGCAGCTCATACACTTCCTGCCATGTTCCTTCTTGCAATGCAAGAAGCAGTGTATTCAGAAGCATTTTATCTGCCTCAATAACCTTTACATAGCTTTGGAGACCATATGCCTCGTTTGCATAGGAATTCATTTCATCAATGCGGTTTTTAGCCATCATCACTTCATTCACTAATGCAGCTTTCACTTCATCGATGAAAAACAGCTCGTCTACCTTTGTATCCGCTGGAATATCATAAGCATTCGGCAACGCTTTTAACCATTCATACGGTGCCGGCTGAACACGTGACATTTCATATAATTTATCCACCAGCTGTTCAATTTGCTGGTCGCTTCGGTCAGATGTAAAACTATCAACAAGTGTATACATTTCTTCGAGGCTGATTGTTTCCTCCAGCCCGCCATATGCGCGTTCAAGCACATTCATCAATACATCATCCCGAAGCAGTGAAACTTCATCCTGACTGGCAATACGGAAGCCGGGGTCTAAATCGATCATATAAGCATACTGCCGGCAAATCGTCAGACAGAAAGAGTGCAAGGTAGAAATCTGAGCTTTTCCAATCAGGCTCAGCTGGCGGCGCAGAAACCTGCTGTCGGGTGCCTTTGCAATTTCTTTTTCCAATGCCTCCGCCATACGGCTGCGCATTTCAGCAGCCGATGCGTTAGTAAACGTCACGACAAGTAATTGATCTACGTCGACCGGATTATCCTTATCCAGTACTTTCTGGATTAATCGTTCAATCAGTACGGCCGTCTTCCCTGAACCCGCTGCAGCAGCTACTAGAATATCCCGGCCATTCGAATCAATCGCAAGTTGCTGTTCTGGAGTCCATTTTGTCTTTTGCGCTTCACTCGTAGCCATCTATACCACACTCCTTCTGAATTTGCTGCATGACTTCTTGCTTTTCAAGCTTTGGTAAATCCCTATATCCCTGAGAGCCATCGCTTGGATCGAATTGACAAACTGATTTAAAGTTGCAATACTCGCAAGCCGTCTTTTGTTGTAGACGGTACGGTGTAATTGATGTCTTTCCTTCAAAAATTTCATTGCCTGCTTCTTTATGCTTTTCAAGAACAAACTGCTGCAGTGTCGGTAACAGTTCATCCTCAATAACAATAGAACCCTTTTTAAATGAGCCGTCCTTCTTTGTCATCCCAACCTTGATAACCTTTGAATCTCCACGATTTTCAAGTGTCTCATCCATAGCCGTCAGCACTTTTTCATTCGTCGTCACTAAACCGGACATACGGTATTCTTCCAGGCGTTTTAACTCCTGTACATTCACATCTACAAGGTCCTGGAAGGAAAGCAGCGGATCATGCACATGCACATATAGCATGCCTGCCGGTGATACGAGTACTTCCTTATTTTCATTGGGCAATAGTTCATCGACATTCCGCAGGGCCACATCCAAATAAGTGAGTAGCTGCAAGGACAATCCATGATACACTTCGTTTAAGCTAACCATGTGGCGAGATGATTTGTAATCTACTACACGCAAGTGCACCTTATCACCATCATCATAGGCATCTATACGGTCTATTTGTCCGCGCAGCACCATTTTACGATTATGGCGAAGCTGCAGCTCTAAAGCAGATAACGGCTTTTCTTCTTCCTTCGTTGACTTCTGATCGAACTTGCCGAACGGCTTTTCATGAGCAATCGGCTTGAATTTCGAATACTGGGCCTGCTGTGTCAATGCATATAATGTCCGTGCCACAATACGAATCAGCTTTTCCTTGATATACATATACCGGGAGGTGCTGTCTAAAATATTGTAGGAAAATACCGCAACAAGCGGATTAACTGTATCTCTTGCCTTCTCCAAACACTCTCCGTATGTTTTCGGCGGCATATCCCCAGTCGTTAAAATAGTGCGCAGTGCTTCGTGGAATAAATCTCCCATCGCAAAGGATTCCAGCTTGTACTGCTGGCGTTCTTCCAACCCTAGACCGTATGTTGTAAAATGCGCAAAAGGACAGCTATAGAATTTTTCAATACGCGAGACACTAGCTGACAGCTCGTCCCCATATAACCCTGCCGTATTTTCCTTCGTCAACGTTTCTGCTGCATTCTTCTCATAAATCGGCCTAGAAACCTTCTGCAGAATGGATTTCCAATAAGGGTCTCGATCATAAAATGCCTGGAGCGCCGCCCAAATCGGTTCAAGCGGCTTCTTCAAAATATCCGCATACTTTAATTGCATCGTCAAATAGGCAATAGATGGAGACGGATGACGCAAATAGTGAATGGCATTCTGGTGATTAAGTTCCTCAACCGGATCAATAAACACCCGGTTGTAAGGCATTCCTTCAAACAGCTTGGTCATCCGGCTGATGTAAAGCGAAGGAAGAAGCCCTTTGCCTTCTTCATCAGCACTAGCAAACGTCAAGTAAAGCCGATCTGTCGGTGAGGAAATCGCCCGATAGATTAAAAACGCTTCATGAAATAGCTTGCTTTTGGAATTTGGTGCCAACTCATAATGCACCGCATCAAAATTCTCACGCTCTGCATCACTAAGAAGCCCTTCTTTATCTATACGCTGAGGGTATATACCATCATTGACCCCGATGACAAAAATCGCCTTCTTGTTATCAAAGCGCGAAGCATCGAGTGTTGAAACTGTCACTTCATCAATGCTCGGTGGAATGCTGGAAAACTTCAATGAATCAAATCCCTCTTCCAGCAATTGGAGGGCCTCTTCAAGGGGAATTTTTTGATCTCCGAACATCAGCACAAACTGATCGAGCACATTCACCCAGCCGTCCCAGACTTGGTCATGTTCGTTTGCTTGTTCATATTCAGCGTTTTCAAGCTCTTGTTCTTTTAAACGATCTAGTTTCTCATAAACTTCCAGACCTTCTACAAACTCATAGATTGCTTGAGCAATAGCGAGGCCATTTTCCGCCTTCTTCAGCTTGCTTTCCAGCTTAACTAGCGGGGTGCGAATGATATCCCGCATTTCTATCAGGAACTGCTGCATTTTTTCCTCAGCTGTTTTTTGCACATAGCCTAGCTTTTCTAATGTACGGAAGCGTCTATATTCCCAGTAATCATCCTTCTTCCAGCGTTCCCGGATAATCCCCTTAGCGATGACGAAGTTCTCAAGCTGATCCATATTTTCGCGCATCTCATGGACATTACTCCCCTTTGGGAAGAATAAATCTGTCTTCACACTGCGGAATACCGGCTCATACAGCCAGTTTGATGTGACAACTTCTAAAGCAGAGCGGGTTAATTCAATCAGTGGATGATGCAACATAGGGCGCTTTTCATTGGAGAAAAATGGGATGTCGTATTGTGTAAATGTTGTGGCGATAATAGGGTCGTATACATCGGCTTGTCGATACATGATACCAATATCCCGGTAATGCATTCCCTCTTCTTGCACAAGTCTTGTTATTTCCCGGGCAATCGCCTGTATTTCTGCCCGCCGGTTCGTTCCTTCAATTACCTGCACGAAGCCCTGTGACTGTTTTATTGCCGGAACAGACGCATGAAAATTTTGCTCAACATGTTTTAAATCTTCATTCTCAAAACGGTAACTCTTTTCTAGGTGAATACGCGGCTCAATATCTACTCCCAGCTGCATCGCTTCTGAAAGTAATTTATCATAGGACATTGCTGCGCGGTAAAACAGGGCATCTGTATCTTGTATATCCAATGGTGATTCAAAAGGAAGGACAATCGTAACGCGCTTTGCCAAAGCAAGCAGCTGCTGGACAATGGCAAACTCGCGCTTTGTGAACAGTACAAAGCCATCGATATACACATGGGCATCATGGATTCGGGAGGAATTTTTTAATTGCTCGACAAGAAGCGGATAGAATCCTTCCCCGTCGACATAACCGTCACCGATTCGCTCCTCCAGTTCCCGTAAGATAATTTGGAAATCCTTCATCTTTGCAATCAATGTATGAGAGGCATTTGCTTGTTCCAACTCTTCAATAAGCGGCACAATTGACTCGCTTGTAATATCATACTGGCTGAATTCCCGCAGAAGTATTTCCACTTCCTGTGTAAAACCCCGTTTGCCAGCAGCTTGTCTGAATAGCTTGAACTCCTCTTTATGTTCTTCTAGTATTCTACGGAGCAGCATGCGATAGCCAAAACTGTCGATTCGTTCTTTCGCAATGCCTCCGGTTTCCTGCAAAATGAACCATGCCAGACGCTTAAATGTTAATACCTGCGCCCGCATAATCCCTCGTATATCATAATTATTTGTCATCTCAAACTCGGTCGTAAAGGATACTTGATCAGGCACAATAAGGAAAATCGGGTTTCCGAGTGGATTATTTTTTAAATCCTGTACGATTTCCTCATGAATGAACGTCGTTTTCCCCGTGCCTGCGCGTCCTGAAATGATACGTAGTGACACAGTCATTCCCCCTTAAAACTCATTAGACCCATTGTACCTTAGAATACATGTTCGTGTATGCCGAAAAAGCTCGCCTTTCATTCCTTTTTATGGCGGTTTCGCAAATCACGCTCTACCCTTTTGTTCAACCTTACTTCTACTGCCTTTCCTAAGACCCATAACAGGAAAATAGCGATGACAGAGAGGATTAGCTTAACTGGATTATGAAGCAGCTCGGTGATATCTTGTCCAACAAAGCTCATGGAAAAAATCATCACTAGCTTTCCTATAATGACAGCTAATAAATAAAAATGCCGATGGATGTGAGAGAGCCCCGCTACGATATTCACGAGGACGGAAGGTGTAAATGGAAAGCACAGTAAGACAAATAATGGGCTCAACCCATTCATGTCCACCCATTTAATTAGCTTTTTAATCCGTTTCCGCTGCGTGAAAAAGTGAAGTCTCGGGTGCTGTCCATACTTTCGGACAATTAAAAACACCGCATAAGAACCAAGAATGGTACCGACCCACGATATGATAAATCCCCAAAACAACCCAAAAGCGTTAACATTCGCTACCACGATGACAAATAGAGGCAAAAAGGGCAAAAAAGCTTCAATAAAAGGCAGCAGTATGCCGACAAGTGGCCCCAATGTCCGGTAATACTTTTCTATCTCTTCTATATTCTCAACCGTCAGCCAATCGAACATATAAACCACCCCAAATTCAAATCTATATTTCTTAAAACGTTAATTTCTGGATATTATTATAATACAAAAGTGAAGTTCAAAAACCTCAAGCTTACATTTTTATAAGAAAACAGCTGCCGCTAACTCAGGTTTCTCAGTAAGATTATAGCCCGTTTTCATGCAAAAACAACTAATCTCCCCCATTCATAGCCTCGGTTTTCATCCTTAGTATAGACGTTTTTATTACAAAGAGGTTTTCAAAGAATTTCTGCTAAATTTCCTCTCCCTTTTCTTCTACCCTCTTTGTTGAAACACACCACTATTATAATTGCTCAATAAAAAACATCTCCCGTGAAAAACGGGAGATGTCTCTCTACCTTGCCAGCAACAAGCCGATGCCATGATGATCATCACTATGAACAACATGCTGGGTCAGCCGGAGTTCCTGATGATGGTCGAGCACTTCAATTTTACAATGGGCTGCATTTACCTGCAGTGCCTCATATAACTCACGTTCAGTCTGCACTTCACGACCGTTTACCTTCTTGATCACTTCCCCTGTAACCAATCCCATTTTTTCTGCGGGTGAATTCGGCAGGACTGCCGCAATCATGGCACCATTAGAGCTTGGGGCAACTGCATAAACATCAGCACGCTCCTGCATTTTATATTGCAGTGTAATGAGCAGACGAATAAGCGAACCCGCCAGCAGCATGATGAATGCCGCTTCCTTCATGAAATACCCAGTGATTCCTCCAAGTGTGATAGCCACACCAAGTAATGTGACCGTTCTTGCCAGCTTTGGATAAAAGTAGATGGGCAATGTCTTACGGACCTTCTGTTGAAATCCAATGACAAGCGGGAACAGCACAAGACTGAAGGATTCTTCTCCAAGCGTAAACTGCGGCCAATATGGTACATAGGAAGAAATCCCTTCTCCTGGTACAACCAATAATAACGGCAGTAACCAAACAGACTTTGATAAATAAGCAACCGCCTTCATGCCGCGCTTTGTCTTTTCAAGAATGGGCGAGGCAAAATAAGCACCTTTTTTCCGGATAAGCCAGCCTTCTGCCATTACGAGTAATCCCGCAAGGATACAAAGTGGAACAACGCTCGCATCATTCCACACAGCCCCATCCACTTCAATGCCCATAAAGGTAAAGGCCATGCCTGTCTGATTCAAAACAACAAGCACCATAAAACTTGCCGTAATCAGGATAACAGAAGACAAAAGATGAAGGGTATACAAAATCATCCCGACAATCGTTATAACGCTCAATACAAGAAGAAACTGAGGAGTTACTGCAAGTCCTGCTGCCACAATGACAAGAGAGAGAACCAGCGAGACTAACAACCCGCCAGTCAAGCTGCTTTTCAGCTCAGACCAGCCATTTGCAACACGAATATGAAAGAATTTTCTTTCCCTTTTTACACGTGTATAGCCCAAAAGGACAGCAAACATAATTGTTAAATAGAATAGAGGATTGATCAAAAACCGTCCGATTCCTTGAAGTAATTCTACTAAAATTGTTGCGTACATAATTCCACCTGCCGTCTCTCACTCAATCAATTACGCTCCGGTGTAATCGTGTCCTCAGATTCAGTTTTATGCTCAGATCCAAAGATCGTGGGTCGGTCAGCCGTTGTCAATGCGACATATCTAGGCTGACACCCCCTCAAGGATCTTTTAAATCCGTGACATCCGCCGGAGGCTTTCTTTTTTCAGCGGGTGTTTAGGCATCCACTGAAAAGCTGCCTAAACTTACCGTTATCTCGTTACCTGTAGAGGATGAGACTTCTGCTGAAAGAAGTTACATCTATTGTATCAAATGCATTGTTTATTGCGTATACAAATTTAGTGGCCTGCTTGATGCATCAAGTAACTGACTGCCATCTGCAGCTGAAGATCGTTTTCTTTTTTACTCTTATATATTGTAATTTGCTCTTGGAGTTTTTCAAAGAATAACTCATCAAGTGCATCTCCCTCATCTAAATCATAGCGCTCCCGGAAATCTACAATGGCCTCTTGAGTCGTTTCATCAAAATAGCCGTCTTGTCTTACGATCTGGAAGCCAAATGCATACAGTACCTTTTGCGCATAGGCTACTTCTTCACTAAAATCCCCTACCTCAAACCGGCCTCTTAATGGTACGAATTCAATCTCAAATAACGGGTGCTGCTCTGCCTCTACATCTGGTTTGACACCTTTCCCGTGAACCCACGCCTCTTTCGGTGTCAGCCATTTATTTGTAGACAGCTTGACCTGCCCGCCATTTGCCAGGTTCCATGATTCCTGTACAGTCCCCTTCCCGAAACTTGTTGCACCAACAAGTGTACCTGTTCCCCAGCTTTGCATGGCAGCACTAAACACTTCGCTTGCAGATGCTGATCCTTCGTTTTGTAAAACTACAAGCGGCAGCTTGCGTACTGCCTTGTTTAGTTCTTCTAAACCTTCCACCTTCACTGTTCTTACCGGCTCCATATGCCCCTTAGCATCCTGCATGTAAGCAAAGGTCTTGTTTTGTTCTCCAAGCGTACTAATGATGCCCGCTACACTATGTAAGTAACCACCTGGGTTGTCCCGGACATCGACAATAAGACCTTTAATATCTTGCTCCATCAGCTTTGTAAGAGCTTCAAGCCATTGCTCGATTGTATTTTCAGCGAATAGCGTAATCGTGATATGGCCAATTTTTACTCCTTCCACTTCTACTATTTCCGATAAAACTGTCTCATTTTTCATCTCCGCACGTTCCACGACTACTGTTATGTGACGTTCTATGCTTGGACGATAAAGAACAAGCGAAACTTCCTCGCCAGCTTTCCCCTGCATTAGCTTCATCACTTCACCCATCGTTTTCCCGTCGAGACGAACATCGTTAATTTGAACAATTTCATCATAGGGACGAATTCCTGCCTTCTCGGCCGGCGAAGATTTTACCGGTGATATAACGAGGAATTTGCCATTTTTTTCAGACATTTCAATGCCTATACCGACTTTTTCTCCAGCGAGCGATGCCTTGTGAATGGCTGCCTCTTCCTTCGAGTAATACGTGCTGTAAGGGTCATCGATTGCTGAAGCCATGCCCCGCAGCGCCCCCTCTACCAGCGTCCCCCTTTCCAACTCATAAACCGACTGCTCCTCAATCAATGAATATAGCTCCTCTACTACCTCAAGCTCGCTTGTGCCTTCAACCGACACAAACTGATGCCGGACTGCTGTGTAAATCGTAACGGCTAAGACAGTAAATGCTAAAAACAAAAAAAGTCGACTTTTCGGTATCCTTCTCACCTCTATTCTAAGAATATGAATAGATTAATAAGAACATACATAAAAAGTCGAACCTCGCCGGCCTAATCTAACTCTGTCACATAATCCCGAATGGCGTCTGTATCAAGCGGTCCTATAATCTGGTGCTGTATCCTTCCTTCCGTATCAATCATAAATGTAGAAGGAATCGTTAACACTTCATACAATTTAGTAATGCTGTCATCCGGCATAAGCAGGATAGGGAATGTAAGGTCAAGGCTTTTGATAAATGTCTGGATATTGTCCTTCCCTTGATCATTATACGTTGTATTGGCTGCAATGATCACGACGTTATCCTTTTTTGCATAGTCTTCATAATAGGTCTGTAAGTGCGGCATTTCTGCCCGGCAAGGAGGACACCACGTTGCCCAGAAATTCAAAATAACCTTCTTTCCTTTTAAATCAGAAAGCGTTACTTTTTCTCCTGTCAAAGTTTCCAGCGTAAAATCAGGTGCCATAGCTCCCTTTTGCAATCCTTCTTCCTTTGTCAGATCTTCTTCGTAGCCAACTTGAGCAATTGCCTCAGTCTTTTTGAGCTGTTGATTAATGAATGTCCCCAGCATGATGGCTACTAGGGCCAGGATGAAAAACAACCCGATATTCTTTTTCATTGTCCGCCTCCGTTTTGCATTGTTAATGGACGACCGTTTCTTTCCACTATTAGTCTAACAAAAAAAAGGGGATGCCGCAAAACGGGCATCCCTTTTTTAAAAAGTTAGAAAGCAGTTATAGAAAGAATAGGCTGGGCATTCGTGTTTGAATGCTCTTTTTATAGTGAAATATAACGTAATGGGTTCAGCGCATTGTTACGAGAGCCGCTCCATGGACCGTTATGAATTTCAAAGTGAAGGTGAGGCCCTGTAGAGCGACCTGTACTTCCCATTGGTGCAATCGTTTGGCCTTTTGAAACTGTTTGGCCTTTGCTTACATTAAAGCCATTTAAATGGGCATATACAGTTGTCCATACTTGTCCATTAATGGAGTGTGTGACCATAATGACATTTCCATAAGTTGATAATGGCGCAGCATAGGACACAACGCCATCAGCAGCCGCTACAACCGGTGTACCAGCTGAATTGGCAATATCCACACCGTAGTGGAACTCAGGTCCGGCACCAATATTACGCCAGCCGAATGGTGACGTTAAGCGCCCGTTTGCAGGCTTTGTCCATGTGCCAGCTGAAACGGCAGGACCATTCCCTGAAACACTGCTGCCTCCACCTGAGTTTGAGCTTTGCTGCTGCTGTTGCTTTTTGCGTTCTGCTTCCTGGCGTGCAATTTCAGCAAGACGAGCTTGCTCTTTTTGAATTTGAGATTCTACGTCTTTACTCAACTCAAGTGCTTCAGAATATTGCTCTTGTAATAACGCCTTCTCAGATTTCAATTTCGCCTGTTCTGCTTCAAGCGCATCAACTAATTTATTCTTTTCGACTTTTTGCGAGTCTAATGAAGCCTTTAACGATTCCAGCTTCGCTTTATCTTCTTCTAGCTTCTTTTTCGTATTTTGAAGAATTGTCTTCTGTTCTTCTAGCTTTTCTTGGTCATTTTGCTGATCACGCATAATTTGACGATCAGCGTCCATCAATGTGCTAACTGCAGAAAAGCGGTCGATGAAGTCTACAAAACTATTAGCACCAAGCAATACGTCTAGATAGCTGACTGACCCATTTGATTGAATAGCACGTGCACGTTCTTCTAATAATGCGTTGCGCTCATCAATTTTTTGCTGTAATTCTTTAATTTCCTCTTCCAAAGCTGCGATCTCTTTGTTTGCAGCTTCGATATTGGCCTTCACTTCTGTAATAGAAGCATTTGTTTTTTCAATCTCAGCATTCAATGTTTGAATTTGCTGCATTAACTGCTCCTGCTTCGATTGATTTGTTTTTATTTCAGAAGATTTTTCAGTGATTGAACTGTTTAATGAATTTTTTTGTTGATCAATCTTCTTTTGTTCCTGCTGTAAATCCGACAAAGATGTCGCATAAGCTGCAGGTACTTGGACAATTAATAGCAACGCCATGAAAATAGCGGCCGATTTCCAAGGCTTCTTATTTCCCTTTTTCACTTGATGGTGCTCCCTTCTCTTCACATGGCTAAATTTTCAAAAACTTGCGGACTGACATAAAGCTTCCCCAAATCCCGATTAATAGACCGATCAAAACTAGTAAAGCATTCACCTGGTATAAAAGAGGTGTGACGCTTAGCAGCTCCAACATATTTCCTTCAAGACGCGGAGCCAGTGAATGATATAGATTGTAATAAACGACAGAAACGACAACAATTGGGATAACAGACCCTAATAAACCAATCCACATTCCCTCAAGTACGAATGGAATACGTACGAATGAATTCGTCGCCCCTACTAATTTCATAATCTCAATTTCATCTTTCCGAGCAATAATTGTAATCCGAATTGTATTCGAGATTAAAAACATTGCTGTAAACAGTAAGCCTAGAATTAACACTAACCCAATATTACGGCTGATATTTAAAAAGCTAAACAATTTTTCTACTTTTCCTTCGCCATACAATACCTTATATGTATGATCAAGCTTTTCAATCTGCGCGGCTACATCAGCTGTTGACTGTGGATCTGCCGCCTTTACATACAATACATTGTGCAATGGATTATTCTGTTCAAATAAGCTTAGCTCGTCTCCAAAATCATGGATCAGATCTTCCAGCTCATCCTCTTTTGCTGAGTAAACAACCTCGGCTACATCCGGCAAGTTTTCAATCTGTGCTATCAGCTTTTCTTCCTCAGCCTTCATTTCTGCTTCATCATTAAAAATTTCAATCATCACACGAATTTCTACATCGTTCTCAAGATCATCCGCCACTTTGTTTAAATTCATCATAATGATGGCGAACACGCCTACCAGTAGCAGTGTAACTGTCACAGCGCTGATCGATGCGAATGTCATCCATCCGTTACGACCTAGCGATTTGAAACTCTCACGGAAATGCCTGCGTAATGTCCTACCCTTCATAACCGTAGTCACCTCCGTATTCATCGCGTACAATCATGCCGCCTTCAATGGCAATAACGCGTTTGCGGATTGTGTTAACAATTTCACGGTTATGTGTCGCCATTACAATTGTTGTGCCTTGGCGATTGATTTCCTCAAATATCTCCATAATCTCCCAAGATGTCTCCGGGTCCAAGTTACCTGTTGGCTCATCGGCAATCAGCACTTTAGGATTGTTGACAATCGAACGGGCAATTGAAACACGCTGCTGCTCACCGCCGGATAATTCACTCGGCAGCATTCGAACTTTGTGCTTTAAGCCAACAAGCTCTAACACTTCCATCACACGTTTGCGGATTTCCTTTGGCTGCTCTTCAATTACCTCCATCGCAAACGCGACGTTCTCATAGACACTTAAACGAGGTAACAGTTTAAAGTCTTGGAACACAACGCCTAGCTGACGACGTAGATGCGGTACCCGTCCATTTTTCAATGTGGACAAATTAATACCACTAACAGTTACTTCTCCTGATGTCGGCTTTTCCTCTCGGTACATCAATTTGATGAACGTTGATTTCCCGGCACCGCTGGGACCGACCACATACACAAATTCACCTTGCTTTATATTCACCGTGATGCCATTTGCTGCTACGACACCATTCGGGTACTTCTTTATGACATTCTTCATTTGAATCATGTAACGAAACCACCTAATTGTTTTTAAATCTAATTTTTAAATCTAGTTTTTTTCCTCCGCCATATATTATAGCACTTTAAAACCCATATTTTATTACAGTTTCATTTCATTCATAAGGGGAATAAGACAAAATTATGCATTATTCTTGCCAGTGGCCTTCTAATATATAAATTCTCTAGGCAAATTGTCAAACCTCCTCATTTTTTGAAATTATCACTATATATCAAAAACTTGAAACAGAATAATGGAGAAAAATCGACAAAAAAATGCTTAACCTGCTTGCCTCTTCACCTCCTACAGAAAGACCCAGCACCGCTTTTCTGAGGATTTTGTCATCTATCTATTATGTTGTGAGCATTACCTATACTCCTATTTAGAAGAATCTATATGATTGTCTTTTTTATATTCTCAACAAAAAGACATCGGAAACTAGATTGTTTCCGATGTCTTTCATTTCATTATTCACCTTGTGTTGTATAGCGGACAACGATAGATCCCGTTCTTGATTCTCCCACTAGCTTAAGCATTGGTGCATCATCTATCATTTTGTTAAAGTAGCATGTTTTTTGAAGGAATTGCCCTTCTCCTGTTCGAATAGCTACATCTGTCAACCCGACATCTGTACGGCCTAAATTCGATGTTACCTGGCCATCTAATGCTACATCTTTCGGGATGTATAGTTCAACAGAACCCGCCACTGTACGAGCTTTTACTTTATACGCCTTGCTTGAAGTAGTGGTTACCACCACATGTCCATTCACAGACTCTGCTTCTACTTCTTTTACATCTCCATCGATATAAATACGTCCATTCGCCGTTTCTGCCTCAATGTCATCACCCTGAATGCCGCGCGCCTCAATGGCTCCATTTGCTGATTGAAGGTTCGCATGATCAAATACAACATTCTCCGCCTTCACTGTACCATTATACGTTTTCACTTTTAACAGCTTTGCTTCAGCGTCATTCACTGTAATACCGCCGTTTAGTAAACGTATGATAAATACATCGTATTGTTTTTCAGGTAAAACGATGTTAAGTGCAATATGGGACAATTTTGACTGTGTTGCCACTTCAATCTTGCCATCCTTTAACTCAACAAATCCATCTGTAAACTCCTCGATCGTATCATACTCTGTTTCTTTTTTCTGCGTTTTTACAAGCGCTTCAATCAGCACATTCGGCTCTGCCGTCCCTCTTTCGACTGTGACACGTCCATTTGGGATATCGATTTCAAAGCCCCGCACCTCATCTGCATTAAATGCATATGATTTGCTAAACTCTACCTTTTCTCCAAATGGGAATTCTACATCAAAATCCTTCACTTTCGAAAGTGTCGTATTCATCATCGTCATCATACGACCGCTGAATTCTGATAAATCGTGACGGAGCTCCTGCATAAGCTCGTCCACTTTTCTATTTAAATCTTTATTACCAAGTTTGCTGAATAAATCTTCAAATCCTGTTGTTTTACGTTTCTTCTCTTCCTCAAATACGAATTCGGGTTCTTTATTAGTTGTTGTTTGCTCCGGTGTCGAATACACAGAAGGTGCTGTAGACTGAGTAGGTTCTTTTTGCTGTGATAATGCTTCCAGTAATTCTATTGCTTCCTCAGCTGAAATCGTGCCGGCTTCCACTAGTTTCAATATACGTTTACGTTCATCCATCAAAAAAGCCTCCCTTTCGTCATATAGGTTATTATACGACGTGGGAGGCGAAAAAGTTTCGTTTGCGCTCTGTTATTTTGCTTTTGCCTTTTCAATGACTTCTTCCATACGTTTACGGTCCCGTTCTAATACCGGCTTCAAATAGCGGCCTGTATAGCTTTCTTTTACATTAGAAATATCTTCAGGAGTACCTGTCGCAACAATAGTACCGCCTTTATCTCCGCCTTCTGGACCGAGATCGATAATGTAGTCAGCGATTTTGATGACATCCAGGTTATGCTCAATAACCAGCACTGTTTCACCGTTTTCAACAAGCCGCTGCAATACTTTCAGCAGGCGGGCAATGTCATCTGCATGAAGACCAGTTGTTGGTTCATCTAATATATAGAAAGATTTCCCCGTCGATCGTCGGTGCAGCTCAGACGCCAGCTTCACACGCTGCGCTTCTCCACCGGACAGTGTCGTCGCTGGTTGTCCCAGTTTCATATAACCAAGGCCGACATCTACAATCGTCTGAAGCTTCCGCTTGATCTTCGGAATGTTCTCAAAGAACACCACCGCATCCTCTATTGTCATATCAAGTACATCAGCGATATTCTTTTCCTTGTACCGGACCTCGAGCGTTTCACGATTATACCGTTTGCCATGACACACTTCACATGGTACGTACACATCCGGAAGAAAATGCATTTCAATTTGGATAATCCCGTCGCCGCGGCATGCTTCACAGCGGCCACCTTTTACATTAAAGCTGAAGCGGCCTTTTTTATAGCCCCTTACCTTTGCTTCATTTGTCGATGCAAATACATCGCGGATATCATCAAACACTCCTGTATATGTTGCAGGGTTAGAACGTGGTGTACGGCCGATCGGCGACTGGTCCACATCGATGACTTTCTCAAGCTGTTCGAGGCCTTCTACTGACTTATGAGCCCCTGGTTTATTTTTCGCACGGTTCAATTTTTGGGCCAGCGTTTTATATAGAATTTCATTGACGAGTGTAGACTTACCCGATCCTGATACACCAGTGACAGCGACGAACATACCGAGCGGCACATCAACCGTTACATTTTTCAGGTTGTTTTCCGCAGCACCTTTGATTGTCAGCTTCCGTCCATCAGATGTACGTCGTTCTGTCGGCAGCGGGATGAATTTTTTCCCACTCAAATATTGTCCCGTCAGCGAAGCATCATTGGCCATTACTTCCTCTGGTGTTCCCTGCGCGACGATTGTACCGCCATGTACACCCGCACCCGGTCCAACATCGATTAAGTGATCGGCTGCCATCATCGTATCTTCATCGTGCTCGACAACAATTAACGTATTGCCAAGATCACGCATGCTTTGAAGGGTCGAGATCAAGCGGTCATTGTCACGCTGATGGAGCCCAATGGAAGGTTCATCCAGAATATAAAGAACACCTGTCAGACGGGAGCCGATCTGCGTCGCTAAGCGGATACGCTGGGCTTCCCCACCCGAGAGCGTACCAGCTGCACGGGATAGTGTCAGATAGTCAAGGCCGACATTTACGAGGAAGCCGAGTCGTTCATCGATTTCACGTAAAATTAAATGCGCAATCTGACGGTCCTTTTCCGATAAATTCAACTCTTCGAAAAAGCTAAGTGCTTCCTTGATCGCATAATGCGTTACTTCTGCAATATGTTTTCCTTCTAGTTTGACAGCAAGCGTTTCCGGCTTTAAACGGTACCCTTTACAGCTCGGACATGGCTGCTCTGTCATATATTTCTCCATCTGCTCACGTATATAATCAGAGCTTGTTTCTTTAAATCGGCGTTCAATATTTTTCAGCACACCTTCGAACTCGATCATCTGGGAGCGTGTGCGTCCGTACTCATTCGTATAAGTAAACTGGATTTTCTCCTTGCCGGAACCTTTTAAAATAATATTCATCTGTTCTTTTGAAAGGTCACGTACAGGCACGTCCATTGGAATATCATAATGATTGCATACGGCTTTTAAGAGCTCCGGGTAATATTGCGAACTTGTCGGCTCCCAAGGGGCAATCGCATGCCCTAAAAGTGTCCGGTCCCAATCCGGGATGACTAAGTCAGGGTCTACTACCATCTTCATACCAAGCCCGTCACACGATGGACAAGCACCGAACGGACTGTTAAACGAGAACATACGCGGCTCTAATTCGCCAATGGAAAAACCACAGAGAGGGCAGGCATGGTGCTCGCTGAACAGCAGCTCCTCATGCTCCATTACATCTACAAGTACTCGTCCATCAGCCAGACGCAGTGCCGCTTCAAGAGAGTCGCTCAATCGAGTCGCTACACCTTCTTTGATGACAACACGATCGACAACGACTTCAATGTTATGCTTTTTATTTTTATCAAGCTCAATATGATCATCCAAATCGCGCAGCTCACCATCTATGCGAACACGCACATAGCCTTGTTTCTTCAGATCATCCAGCAACTTCACATGCGAACCTTTCTTCCCTTCTACGATAGGGGCCAACAGCTGCATTTTTGTACGCTCCGGGTATTCAAGTAAACGGTCTACCATCTGCTCAATCGTCTGAGAGCTGATTTCGATACCATGGTTTGGACAGACAGGTTTACCGACGCGAGCAAATAATAAACGCAGGTAATCATAGATTTCCGTTACCGTACCAACTGTCGAACGTGGATTTCGACTTGTCGTCTTCTGATCGATCGAAATAGCCGGCGACAGTCCCTCAATCGTATCGACATCCGGCTTGTCCATCTGCCCAAGGAATTGACGTGCATACGCAGATAAACTTTCCACATAGCGCCGCTGCCCTTCTGCATAAATCGTATCAAAAGCAAGTGAAGACTTTCCAGAACCCGACAAGCCGGTTAGTACAACCAGCTGGTCGCGTGGAATCGTCACATTAATATTTTTTAGATTATGTGCTCTTGCACCTTGTACAACGATTTCTGTATTTTTCACGTTACGTCACCTTTCTGCCTTCAGTTCAAAAATAGTATCTCGAAGTTCCGCAGCTCGTTCGAAATCAAGCGCTCTCGAAGCTTCCTTCATTTCCTGTTCAAGCGTCTCAACAAGCTTGTCGATTTCCGCCTTTGTCAGCTTCTTGCCTTTTGTTACTTTTGTTACATATGTTGCTTCTTCTTCTGCCGCCTGTGTTGCACGGATAACCTCAGGAATTTTCTTAATAATTGTTTTCGGTTCAATGCCATGCTCTTCGTTGTAAGCTTCTTGGATGGAACGGCGGCGCTTCGTTTCATCGATCGCCTTCTTCATGGAATCCGTCATGTTGTTTGCATACATAATGACATGACCATTCGAGTTACGCGCGGCACGTCCAATCGTTTGAATCAACGAGCGCTCCGAACGCAGGAACCCTTCTTTATCAGCATCTAAAATTGCGACAAGCGACACTTCCGGAATGTCCAGCCCTTCCCGCAGCAGGTTAATTCCAATGAGAACATCGTGTGTCCCCTTCCGCAGCTCCCGGATGATTTCAATCCGCTCCAGCGTTTTGACTTCTGAGTGCAAGTATTCCACTTTTAAGCCCATTTGCTTCAAGTAATCCGTTAAATCCTCAGACATTTTCTTCGTCAGCGTCGTGACAAGGACACGCTCGTTACGTCTTATACGCTCCTGAATTTCATCGATTAAATCGTCAATTTGCCCCTCGATCGGACGAACATCAATCGTTGGATCAAGAAGACCTGTCGGACGAATAATTTGCTCGACCATCTCAGGTGTATGCTCCAGCTCAAATGGCCCCGGAGTTGCCGAAACATAAATCGCTTGCGACACTTTTGATTGAAACTCTTCAAATTTCAGCGGGCGGTTATCAAGTGCTGAGGGGAGACGGAAGCCATGATCGACTAGTACCTGTTTACGTGCCTGGTCACCATTATACATCCCGCGCACCTGCGGCAATGTGACATGGCTTTCATCGACTACAAGAAGGAAATCCTCTGGAAAGTAGTCAAGCAATGTATACGGTGTCGAACCTTTTTCACGTAATGTTAAATGACGGGAATAGTTTTCAATACCCGAACAGAAGCCCATTTCACGCATCATTTCTAGATCGTAGTTCGTGCGCTGCTCAAGACGCTGTGCTTCTAATAGCTTGCCTTCTGCACGGAATTTTTCGAGCTGTTCTTCCAGCTCCTTTTCAATTCTTTCAATCGCTTGTACCATCTTCTCTTCGCGCGTTACGAAGTGGGAAGCAGGGAAAATTGCTACGTGTTCGCGCTCGCCAAGTACTTCGCCTGTCAGTGCATCCACTTCACGGATACGATCAATTTCATCACCGAAGAATTCCACACGAATGCATCGTTCATCTCGAGAAGCTGGGAAGATTTCCACTACGTCCCCGCGCACACGGAATGTCCCGCGTGTAAAGTTTATGTCATTGCGTTCATACTGCACATCGATCAGGCGTCTTAATAATTGATTGCGTTCTATTTCCATTCCTGTACGAATCGAGACAAGCATCTCCCGGTATTCTTCCGGGGAACCTAAACCGTAAATGCAGGACACAGAGGCAATAACGATAACATCCTTCCTCTCGAATAGAGCAGATGTCGCGGAATGCCGAAGCTTATCGATTTCATCATTGATGCTCGAATCTTTCTCGATATAGGTATCCGTTTGCGGGACATAGGCTTCCGGCTGGAAGTAGTCGTAGTAGCTGACAAAATACTCAACCGCATTGTCGGGGAAGAACTCTTTAAACTCACTGTAAAGCTGGCCGGCCAATGTTTTATTGTGCGCCATGACCAATGTTGGTTTATTTATCTCTTTAATGACGTTTGAAATCGTAAACGTCTTCCCTGTACCTGTTGCACCGAGCAATGTTTGATGACGTTTTCCTTCCTTTACGCCTTTTACCAGCTCGACAATTGCTGCCGGCTGATCTCCGCTCGGTTGATAGTGGGACTGTATTTCAAATTTTTCGTTCATTTGCAGTCGCCCTTTCTCCAATATTCATACGTTCATCTTACCATACCCGTTTTCAATAATCGAACAATAAGCGAACATATATTCTGAGAGAAGAGAACAAATATAATAATAGGCCAGTCTATCTTTTTAAGTTAAAGGGAACCTAAGCGATTCGAAGCAGGACGCTTCGTTGCTCATACTTCTATCTAAATAGTAAATTAGTCACTATAGGTGTTCTAAAGGATGAAATCAGAATTTTTCCCATAAAAAAATCGTCACGGGGTACCGTGACGATGGTCACTCTATTCGTTTATCTCTTTCTGTAATCCGCAAAATTCCTGGGCATACTTATAAAAAGCCTGTTCGTTCCTTTGGTCTAATGACATATCGATGAGTTTCTTTAACTGGTCAATACGCTGCAATCGTTGCAGTCTACCTAAAAATAAATCCAAATAAATATCGTTCAACAGCTTTTCACTTTCTGTTTCTTGCGGGTACTGCCCTACTGCTCGCAGAAAATCCGTATACGAATAATATTTATCCATCGATATCACCCCAATACCCTTTTCGTTATTATACAAAAAGGTGTGAGAGTTTGCAATATTTTCTGAATATTGAACATTTTTATCCATTTTTTTCTCTTTTTCTATTGATTTTGCACTATTAATAAGTATCATTATACATACAGGCCATGTTATCGAATATTGTTGAATTTTCTTCTCTATGGAACAAAAACAAGATAGATAGAGAACTGCCCAGTGACATATGTAAAAAGACACTCCCCCGTTATCTCAACAATGGTACGATACCATGCTTGAATAAAATGCATAGGAGGAATTACAGTTGAACCTTCCAGAAGAATTCATTAACGAATATGCCATCACGAGTGACACATATATGCTGCAGTCTGTCCGCCACGGACAGAAAAATCATACGATCGTTTACGAGAAAAAAGGAACATTCCATGTACCAAAGAAATCTTTAAAGCTAGTCGATACAGCCTGTAAAGATATGGGAAGCAGTTATCGCACAGCAACCGAACGTACGAAACAGTTCCTCACCGGGAATAAGCACAAACTCCCCGTTGTAGTAGGCGTTGATGTCCACCGACAGCCTTACATCATGTTCCCTCTCTTTTCACCGAAGTCTGAACACAATGCTTGGATCGCTTATAATGCAGTGACCAGTATCGTGAACCACAAAACACATGTAACCATCACCTTTAGAGACAGCATAGAAGTTGAATTACCTGTATTAATCTCATCTTTTAACAACCAGTATGTCACATCTTCCATGCTATTCAAGGCTGTATACAAACATTGGAACCGATTCAATCCACCGTTTTAACCGCCTGATAAAGATAGAATTTCAATAGCTTTTCACTTTGGTTGCGAAGGCGTATATTTGAATATCGTCGCACAACAGTAGTCCTTACATAACGAAATTGATATTCTGTGAATAAATCATCACGACCCATGCGTACAACTGATAAATCATGCTCCCTCAAATACGCCTTTGCTTTTTTCAGATCCTTCGCTATTTGTTCACTTGTTTTTTGAACTAAATGAAGGTATGGACCCTTCAATTTAAATTCACCTTGTTCCAGCAGCATATAATCCTTTTCCAATACAATGAGCAGCATCGGCAAATAAATAGCTGCTTCAAAATAGCGAGCAACAGCCGGTGGTATTTGTACCATTTCCACTCCTCCAAAACGAACAAATGTTCTAATCGTTATTTTACATGCTCGGTTCAAAGTTGCAAGCACAAATTGATTCTTCCTCTCATACTATCTTTTACAGACAAAAAAATCGCCCAGCCGCTATTTCTGCGTCTAGGCGATTCATTTATTATTTAGCGATACGAGAACGGAGGTAAGCATTAATGAATGCGTCTAAATCTCCATCCATAACAGCACCTGTGTTACCTGTCTCTTCATTTGTACGGTGGTCCTTCACCATAGAGTATGGGTGGAAGACATACGAACGAATTTGTGAGCCCCAGCCGATCTCCTTTTGCTCTCCACGGATTTCAGCAAGCTGTTGTTCTTGTTTCTCAATTTCCAATTGATACAGCTTTGCTTTCAGCATTTTCATCGCACTCTCACGGTTTTTGATCTGAGAGCGCTCTGACTGGCACTGCACTACAACTCCTGTCGGAATATGAGTAATACGGACGGCTGAATCCGTCGTATTGATATGCTGTCCACCAGCACCTGTTGCACGGTACGTATCGATTTTCAAATCTTCTGTGCGTACTTCAATTTCAATTTCGTCATTGAACTCCGGCATGATGTCACAAGATACGAATGAGGTATGACGGCGCCCCGATGAATCAAATGGAGAGATGCGGACTAATCGGTGTACACCTTTTTCCGCCTTCAAATAGCCATAAGCATTATGGCCGGAAATTTTCAGCGTCACCGACTTAATTCCCGCCTCATCACCAGGCAAATAATCAAGCGTTTCGACCTTGAAGCCGCGTTTCTCGGCCCAGCGTGTATACATACGTAATAGCATTGAGCCCCAGTCCTGTGACTCCGTACCACCTGCACCCGGATGCAATTCGAGGATTGCATTGTTTTTATCGTAAGGTTCTGATAACAGCATCTGCAGCTCAAAGTCAGCCATTTTTACTTCAAACTGTTCCAGCTCAGAGCCAAGTTCCTCCTGCAGATCCGTATCAGGCTCTTCCTTTAGCAGTTCCAACGTCATTTCAAGATTTTCCTGTGTTGATAATAAGTCGTTATACTCATTCACAATCGCTTTAATGCCATTGGCTTCATTGATGATTGTCTGTGCTCCCTGCTGGTCATTCCAGAAATCCGGCATAAGCATCATTTCATCAAGCTCTTGAATCCTTGCCTCCTTGTTTTCTAAGTCAAAGAGACCCCCTGAAGTCCGCTAGTTTCGTAGCTGTAGTTTCCAGGATATTTCTTGCTTCTGCTAATTCAATCATTTATAAATCCTCCAACCTGTATTTTAGAAAAAATTATTCCTCCTAGAATCAGAAGGCTGAAAAAGATGCTCTCATTTTTCAGGTGATAGATCAATCCATCAAGCAAAAACCGGACTGCCTATATTAGGCAGTCTCGGTCACAAAATGTTATAGAAAATGGTCGCATGAACGTTTGAGTAATTCTTATAACGAATGTACTTACTCAGTTACCCCATGACAGTTTTTATATTTCTTTCCGCTGCCGCATGGACATGGATCGTTACGTCCGATTGTATCGGCCTTGCGCACCGGCATCTTCTTCGTCTTGGTGCTGCCCTCTTCTTTCGGGTTTACCGCCTGCCCTTTTGCTACTTCTTCACGCTGCAGGTTATTGCGGATTTCTGCCTTCATCGCATATTTCGTTACGTCTTCACGAATAGAGGCCACCATATCCTCGAACATAGCGAATCCTTCCTGCTGGTACTCGCGGAGTGGATCGTTTTGCCCGTATGCACGAAGGTGAATCCCTTGGCGAAGCTGGTCCATCGCATCGATATGATCAATCCATTTTGAATCAATCGCACGCAGCAGAATAACCTTTTCAAATTCACGCATGCGCTCAGGCGTTAACGCTTCCTCTTTTTCATCGTAACGAGCGATTACTGCTTTTTTGATCACATCAGTAATCTGTTCTGCAGACAACCCTTCTAGATCAGCAACCTGCAGATCGCCTTCGTCCAGTAAATGTGCTGAAACGTAGTCAATCAGTGCCTGCAAGTTCCAATCTGTTTGTTCGCCCTGCGTATGAAGCGATACGGCATTTTCAATCGACTCATAAATCATATTTTCTACTAGAGCCCGCATGTTCTCTGTTTCTAGTACCTCTTCACGCTCTTTATAAATCACTTCACGCTGCTGGCGAAGTACATCGTCATATTGCAGAAGACGTTTACGAGCATCGAAGTTATTTCCTTCAACACGTTTTTGGGCTGATTCAACCGCACGGGATACCATCTTCGACTGGATCGGCTGAGAATCATCCATCCCTAGCTTCGTCATCATATTTTTCATGTTTTCGGAACCGAAACGGCGCATCAGGTCATCTTCTAATGATAGATAGAACTGTGTCACACCGGCGTTCCCTTGACGACCGGAACGACCGCGCAGCTGGTTATCAATACGGCGGGATTCATGACGCTCTGTACCGATTACCGCGAGACCGCCAATATCTAATACACCCTCGCCCGGCTTGATATCTGTACCACGGCCTGCCATGTTTGTCGCAATTGTCACCGCGCCTTTGTTACCAGCATTCGCAATGATTTCTGCCTCACGCTCATGGTTTTTCGCATTCAGTACATTATGCGGAATTTTATATTTTGTCAGCAATTTCGAAATGATTTCTGATGTTTCAATCGCTACTGTCCCAACAAGCACCGGCTGGCCGTTGCGGTGGCGCTCAGCGATATCTTTTGCGACTGCCTCAAACTTCCCTTGCATTGTCGCATAAATCAGATCCGGCTTATCTTCACGCGCAATTGGCTTATTCGTTGGAATTGCGATAACCTGCATGTTGTAAATGTTACGGAATTCTTCTTCTTCCGTTTTCGCAGTACCTGTCATACCCGCAAGCTTTTCATACATACGGAAGTAGTTTTGGAACGTGATCGTTGCCATTGTCATCGATTCATTTTGAATATCCAGACCTTCCTTCGCCTCGATTGCCTGGTGAAGACCATCTGAATAGCGGCGGCCCTTCATTAAACGACCCGTAAAGCCGTCAACGATAACTACCTCTCCCTCTTGGACAACATAGTCCACATCTTTATGCATAGATACATGCGCCTTTAATGATTGGTTAATCGCATGGTTTAAACGAACATGCGTCAAATCAAACAGGTTATCAATACCGAATGCACGCTCTGCCTTTTCAATTCCCGCTTCTGTCAGTGTAACGCCCTTTGATGACTCATCATAGTTGTAATCTTCTTCTGCCTTTAACATCCGGACAAATGCATTTGACTGAACATACAGCTGAGCTGTCTTTCCTGCCTGTCCGGAAATGATTAATGGTGTACGCGCTTCATCGATTAAAATGGAGTCAACCTCATCAATTACTGCATAGTGAAGCGGGCGCTGTACTTTATCTTCTTTATAAAGGACCATATTGTCACGTAAATAATCGAACCCCAGCTCATTGTTCGTAGAATATGTGATATCGGCTGCATATGCCTCGCGTTTTCCGCTCTTATCAAGACTGTTTAAATTTAGACCGACCGTTAGACCAAGCCAGTTATACAGCTCGCCCATCTCCGTCGCATCACGTGTCGCTAAATATTCATTGACTGTTACTACATGGACACCTTTACCAGTAAGGGCATTTAAGTAAACCGCCATCGTTGCTGTCAGCGTTTTACCTTCCCCTGTCTTCATCTCTGCGATATTGCCGTCATGCAGTGCAGCGGCACCCATGATCTGTACTTTGTATGGATATAATCCTAATACGCGCTTCGCTGCCTCTCGTGCTACAGCAAACGCTTCCGGCAGTAAGTTTTCCAGTGACTCGCCATTTTCATAGCGTTTTTTCAACTCGGGTGTCTTCGCTTGAAGCTGCTCATCAGAAAGTCCAGCCATTTGGCTTGCTAATGCTTCTACCTGTTCTGCTTCTTTCTCAAGACGTTTTACTTCTTTTTTATTGAAATCAAACATTTTATTTAAGATGTTTAGCATGTATTGTTCACTTCCCGTTTAGTATCAACTTCCATTTTATCATTTACTAGTATGGTGGTGCAAACTGACACTCGTATTTGAGAGGGAAAATCTCTAACTGCCTCCTCTTCAAAATAGCGCTAACTACGCATTAGGATTTATAGCGATATTTTCCTTTTATTACTATCTACTATAAAAATAGTAATATGAGATACAAAAATTTCTGCAAAGAAGAAATATTATTAAATTAGCAAGTCATTCTATAATAGAGGAAGCTTTTTCATGAAGAAATGGCTAGTCACTCTTTATTTAACAGCCAATATAAAAACTCCATTTTGTAAAAGATTGATCAAAAGGAAGGTTTTCATTTTAGTTAATTATAAGACCTCTATAAAAAAGTTTAATGATTTTCTGATAATCGCTCCCTTTTTATTGGAGGCTATATTTATTTTCATAAAAAACGGATCTATTATCTATTCATTAAATCCCTCTTTATCTCTATACAATTCAACCGATAGCTAGTTTAATAATTTTCTTGGTAAGTTCACTGTCAGGTTCAGTGAGTGGAAATAACTCATCAAAGTGATTGCGCTCAGGTTGAATCCAATACTCACCTGGAAGACCAAATGATTGCCATGCAGTGTAGAAGTCGTCCGATTGACGCAGGAACTCGGAAGTCTGCTTCCCGCCTCTTGTTACTAACAATGGAGGAGCAGATTTTGGTAAATTAAGAATCGGACTATTACGTAAAACCTGATCCCAAGTAAGCTGAAGAAAAGGCTGCACAAATGTATATGGTAAGGGCTGAAGATCAAATAGTCCGCTAATCGCACAGGCGCCACGTATTATATCCGCCGGTAATCCATACTCATTTTCCCAATCAGTTGCGAGTACCATTGCAACACCATGGGCACCTGCAGAGTGACCTGTGACAACTAATTTTTGAGGGTCTGCTCCGAATTCTGCAGCATGATTGTACGTCCACGTAATAGCTGCACGATGCTGGCGGACAATCTCATCGATTGTAACGGCTGGGCATAAAGCGTACGTAGGAATGACAACCGTAGCACCCTGCGCAGCAAGTCCTCGCGCGACGAAGCTAAATTCTTTGCTTGTAAGCATCCTCCAATAACCACCGTGGATGAACACCACGACCGGTCCTCCTGGCTCACCGTGAAAAACATCTAATCTTTCAGCTATTGTAGGGCCATACGGGATGTCTAGCGTGCACTGCAGTTCCTCCCGTGCTTTAACACTCTCCCTTGCAAACCATTCTCCTATTGAGTTGAAGTCAGGTACACTTGCATCGATGTCATACTCTTGATTGAGTTCCTCTAATGAGGTGAATACCCTGCCTCCTGGTGTTTGATATAAAGAACGTGCGTTAACTCCATGATAAGTAATATGTTTGTTTAAGCTCATCGTTTATCATCCCCCTTTCCAAATTGTAACTAGTTATGATAAAAAAGCAAAATACCCCCTTTTCCTCCTCATACAAATAAAGAGATCTCGAGGATATTGAATTTAGGTAGAGCTTATACAGGATAGGCAGGAGCCGGCAAAATCAGAGCACCAGCTTCGATGGCGGCACCAGTAGGATACGATCCAAGTTATATTGAAATTCTAAGCCCTTAGCGGAGAATGCATAACCGCTGCCATTTGTTTAACAATGTACTTTTAATACCCTATGCCATTCTTTCCTTATTAAAGGTGATAAATGTAATATACTGAGCATCCGTTGACTCACCAGGATAAACATCCACAGCCGAAAAATAGAAAAATAATATCCCTAAAAGCATCTGGACGTTTCATGTTCTAATGACAGGGCTCATCCTACAACTCGCCTTTTGCGGAATAAAAATCATGCATATCTCCAAAGGATTGGAAACAACCTTCTTACTAAACGCCATGGTTTTATTCTAAAACTCCCATTTTTTAAAACATCTACACTTTACTTTAAAACTATGGCTCTCTTCTTTCTTCCCAATGAAAAGCGCCCGCCTTTCCAGCAATGTGGAAGGCGGGCGCCTATTATATTAGTTGATTTCTGTTTCGATTAAGCCATATTTTCCGTCTCTTCGTTTATAGACGATGTTTGTGCCGTCTGTTTCGGCATCTGTGAAGATATAAAAATCATGCCCCAACATATTCATTTGAAGAATCGCTTCTTCTTGATCCATTGGTTTTAAGTTAAATTGTTTTGTACGCACGATTTGGTATTCTTCATCCGTCTCTGTTTCCGGTTCAGCCAATGCTACATTGGCAAAGTAAGTGCCTGCCCCTTCACGTTCACGGAATTTACGATTTACCTTTGTTTTATGTTTGCGGATCTGACGCTCTAATTTGTCTACGATAAGGTCGATTGCAGCATACATATCGTTATGACGTTCTTCTGCGCGGAGCGTCACATTTTTCATCGGAATTGTTACTTCTACTTTCGTCTGCTTATCATTGTAGACCTTTAAATTGACGTTTGCTGTCGCATCCATCTCTTCATTAAAATAGCGTTCGACCTTCTCGACTTTCGTCTCCACATACTCGCGAATCGCTGGAGTTACCTCAATGTTTTCACCACGAATGTTAAACTTTAGCATGTAAACTCCTCCTTCAATACGGCTATACTACTTAATTCGATATCGAATCGCAAAATCCTGCTGAATCAAAAAAATCTTTCAAAAATTATCCCTGACTTTTCGACCCAAGCAATTCTTTACGCCGCCTTGCTTTCAGCTCACTGATGATCAATGATTCGACCCCTGGCTGATTATAAAAGACGATACCATATTGATACCCGCTTCCAAACTTTTTACTCCAAACAATTTCTCCGATTCCACGAATTTCGACATTATCGAGAATAAAAGAAACCTCTAACTGTAGTATTCTATTTATATAGTTACTTAGGTCCACTTCCGTCATCATTTTCATGCCCCGAGGACTGACATCAAGCACTTTACACGCCAGGCGGCTCTCTCCGTCTCCTACTGGTTTCCCATCAATCATCACGACAAAACCAGCTTTAATCGGCTCACCGAACGAAAAGCGGAACCCTTCTTTTCTTTTAAATATCATTCTAACACCCCCAGCTGATGAACAAGCTTTTTGTTTACCCTCTTATATCGCCCATTATACGACAAATTTTAGCAAATTATCGTCTAATCTTCTCTTAACTATTTAAAAATAACTTTATAAAAGAAGGTGTGGAAATGTAGAGGCAGCAGGAAAACCCATGCTTTTCGAGAAGGCATGGGTAAGTACATATTGAATACTATTTGTAAGATAAAAATTACTTTTATTTTTCATCTGGATTTGGCTTTTTCACCTCATATTGTACCGAGTTACCTTCACTAACCATTCCTGAATTTTCCGTTGATAAGCTGTACAAAAAAGGATGAGGATAAGTGTTTTGCAGCAGCTTTGATTGAAAAAGGTGGCCCCTGTTCCTACGGTTGGTCAGAGAACATGCGGAGATATAGATCTCTTCCTCATATCCGCAATACAAAAGAACTTTTGTCCTCTCCTTCTCCATCGGAATTAACTTATTCACATGATGCAGCGCAAACCAAGTACAACGTTCATTTTTTATGGCTTCGGTCATAAACCAAATCCATTCATTTTCTTTTCCCAATGCTACTGGAAACATGCTGGACGTCCCTAAAATCTCCTTCGCACTATCCTTTGCCCCTCGCAGGCTTGAACCAAATCTCCGTAAATTATAATCGACAATTTCATAGGGAGGTGCCGGAAGATGTAAAAAATCGTGTCCATGAAGAACGATTGAATGCAGCTCCCCCGTCCCTTTTTCACGAAATGGAGAGATTTTCTTCGTCTCCTCCGTTATTTGAAACTCTACCTTCTTTTTCATATTTTCTACTCCCTCCAAGTATAATTTCTACTAAATCTTGAATAAAAGGAGTATACTTACAATATAGCAGGTATACTCCTGCTGGCTAAATCCTCAAGTGTGGTGTCTTCCCGGACGATTTACTTGAGGATTTCACTTTTTATCCTTCTTCATTTACCCCTCACCTCCTTAAAGAATAACGTTTCTCAAACATAACCCGCCTACTTTAAGACAAAGTCAAATAAGCATAAGGAACTAGTAATACGACAAACGTCTATCGTACTCTTCGCTGCTGAATGCTGATTATGAGATATTTTTTCTGTTACTCTCGATGTATTCTATGTTGAAACATGAGGTCGATTAAATTGCTTTCTGTGATGATGCTGAAGTAAAAAAAATGAAGTAGATCTTTTCGCTCTAGCTATTAGTGGTGAAAAGCCGCTGTTCATAGGGTGAATAGCTTTTCTGCGAGTGTGGGGGTAATACTAGAATTACGCTTGCAGGGGTGTCTAACCGTGATGCATTTTAAATAGCTAGTAGATAGTACTGAATAAAATAGAATTTAGGTCTATTCGACCCTATCTTTTCGTCTACTTTACTCTCCTTCTTCATTGTAACCGTATACACTTCTTGTGTCTATATTTTCAAAATAATTAAATTATCGGTTCTTCATTTTTCTACTTTATTCTTCTTAATTTTGTGATTTTCTTCATACTGTTTAGACAGAAAGAGCACCCTTCTCGACATTCGATAGATTGCATCCATTCTTCGGTGACACGGCCGGCCGATTTCATTAGAAAAACGCCATGGAGAAAGCGTAATACCTTCTCCATGGCGTTTAAGATAATAGTAACTGTATTAAACTTGCTGTGCGCTGCCATATTGCTGTTGGCGCGTAATTTTGATGACTTCTTTCCATGTGTCACGGAATTCTGTTACCAAGCCTTCCACTTCTTCAATGATGGCAACATCACTTTGAATATTCGCCTCCACCAGACGACGGTTCATATATTCATATAATGGCA
>JAPSKP010000019.1:20415-47331 GCA_031181585.1 Lysinibacillus sp. | reverse complement strand
TCGTCTTCTAGAGTCAGCAAATATTCACCTTTGATATGTTTGATTTCCTTTACGCCTGGTAGATTTGCTTCTTCAAGCGGCATATCCGTACGAATTGTCAGCTTTGTTTTGCCGTACTGCTTCTTTAAATCAAGAAGTGAACCGGAAAACAGCGAAACCCCGCGCTTTAGCAAGCATAAGTGGTCGCACAGCTCTTCTACATTTTCCATCTGATGGCTGGAAAACAAAATCGTCATCCCTTCATCACGTAAATGAAGGATGGCATTTTTCAGTAAATCCTTATTTACGGGATCAAGACCGCTGAATGGTTCATCCAAAATTAGAAACTTCGGCTTATGAAGGAAGCTTGCGATCAGCTGTACCTTTTGCTGATTCCCTTTTGAAAGGGTCTCTGCCTTATCCTTCCGCTTCTCCTCCAATTCAAAACGCTCGATCCAGAAGTCGATTTCCTTTTTCAGTTCGTCACGCTTCATGCCGCGCAGCTCACCAAAGAAATAAAGCTGCTCCTCTACTTTCATCTGCGGGAAGATACCGCGCTCTTCCGGCAAGTATCCGAGAATGTCACGGTTGACTTTGTTAATTTCTTTTCCTTCCCATGTGATCGTACCCTCCGTTGTTTCCTGCAGGTCTAGGATCATACGGAAAGTCGTTGTCTTCCCTGCTCCGTTTTGCCCAATCAGGCCAAAAATCTCACCTTTTTCAATTTCAAAGTTCAAATCCTGAACTGCGGTGAAATCCCTGTATTTCTTTGTTACATGCTCAAGTTTTAAGCTCATGACAGGTCTTCCTTTCCTTCAATCTACAAACTATATACGGTTTAACTGTAACACAAGTTTCATTTATTTCATTAATTTGTAAAAAAAAGAAGAGAAGCCAAACATAGGCTACTCTCTTTCTTCCTGAAGCAGCACACACAAGCCGCAGAAATCGGTAAGGGATAACGTATCGTTTTTGAATTTCTCCTGCCAGAGAACGGAAAAGAGCCCTTGCGAGACTCCTCTTTCTAGTAAGGTCTTTACATATGACTTGTTTTGAAAGAGCTTTTCTACACGTCCATAAAGCGCAGGGCTGGAAAACGGATTGACGGCAGGCCGAACATGCTGGGCAAGTGTTGCGGAAATGGCTCCGCAGATTGTTTCAAAATGCTGTTTGTATCGTGCTACATCTACCGTTGAATTGACAAAGCACACTTCGATCAAAACAGCGGCCTCCTCCGTTCCGTTTAAGAAGGCTAAATCATTTCGCTTTTTCGCCCCCCTATCCGGAAAACCCGCTGCATTGGCAATTGCCTTACTAAGCCGGGCTGCAAGCGGTTGTACTGCTGCATTTTTATAGAGCACTTCTGTTCCAATGGCGCGGGTATGCGTTCCGGATACCGCGTTGAAATGGACACTCACATCCAGCATCCGGGTCGTCTTGTTATGAGCGTTGATTAGATAGCGAAGGTTTTCCGCCTGGCTTTTAGACGTGTTATCCTGAACGTGATGGACGCGCAGCCCCATTTCCCTCAGTTTCCCAAGGATCTGGTCCACCACTCTTCTAGCCTCAGTTACCTCATCTATCAGCCCGACTGCTCCTGTACCCGGCTTCCAATGTCCTGGACTAATTGTAATCATTTCATCTCCCCCTTTGCTTTTACTATCGATTAGAAAAGCGAAAATGGGACAAAACCATACAGTATAGAAACCACTTTGTTACTCTGTCATTTTTAGTTTTTCAGCTGCTCATCAGCAAATTGCTGGATTGCTGGGTACTCTGCCTCAAACGCTTCATACGGGATAGGACGGCTGATGAAATAACCTTGAATTTTATCACAGCCGTTTTTTAGTAAATAGTCCAGCTGCTCAGCCGTTTCAATTCCTTCCGCCACTACTTTCAGGTTCAGGTGCTTTGCCATCGATAAAATCATCCTCACGAGTGCTTCATCATCTGGATTTTCTAAAATGCTGCGAATGAAGCTGCGGTCGATTTTCAAACAATCAATCGGAAAATCCTTCAAATAGGATAGGGAGGAATAGCCTGTCCCAAAGTCGTCCACCGCGATCGTCACCCCCAGGTTTTTCAGCTCCTGCAGCACGGGGATAATTAGGTTCGTGTTTACTGTCATGCTTTCCGTAATTTCAAGCTGCAAGTGTGAAGGCTCAAGTCCGGTTCGGTCAAGTGTTTGCTTGACGAAGAGCGGAAAATCCTTTTCGTAGAGCTGTCCAATCGACAGATTCACTGCCACTGTCATCGTTTTTTTATGCTTGTTCTGCCACATAACCGTTTCAGCACAAGCTGTTTCCAGCACCCATTTCCCAATAGGGATAATCAGCCCGCTTTCTTCTGCAACGGGAATGAAGTCCAGCGGTGCAATCAACCCCTTCTCAGGGTGGCGCCAGCGAACGAGCGCTTCGGCAGAATGAATCGTTCCGGAGTGTAAATCAAGCTGCGGCTGGTATTCTACAAATAGCTCACACTGCTCAACCGCTCGTTTCAGATCGTGCTCAAGCATGAGCCTTGCTGCACGGGCCTCCTGCATACTTGCTGTATAAAAAGCAATGCGATCATCCTTTTTCGCAGCCTCATATGCCGCAAACTGCGCGAACTGCACTAAATCCTCAGCGCTCTTTGTATCTGCCGGATAACGAGAAACACCAATATTGAGGGCACTGCTTACAGTGAAATGTTCGATCACGAGCGTTTCGTCCATCGTCTGCTGCAGTTTCTGGATAAGCTGCTGAACAGTTTGCTCGGTTTCATATTGCGCAATAAACACAGCAAACCGATCTTCAGGTAATTTATATAATAAATAGCCAGGAGGCAGCTGCTCCTTTACACGCTGCGCAATCATCTCCAGCATCCTGTCTGCATAAACCGTCCCCAGCGCGTTTTTCACCCCTTCATAGCGGTCTACGCCAAACACGATTAACGCCTTCCGGGAATCTGTCTGCAGCAATTGCTCGTTAAGAGTCTCTCTCAAAAACCGCTCATTTGGAAGTGTTGTTCCTTCATCATAATAAGCCAGCTGTTTAATCTTTCTTTCCTTCTGCTCCAACGATTTGTTTGAGTTCATTAAGGCGATAAATGGCTGTTCCACAGTGAAAAAGTAGAATGATTTATACACGAGCCAATAGGCACTGAATTGAAAAATATGACCTGTAAAATTATAGATGTCATAAACATCCGCATAGGAAACGAACATGACATCACTGCAAAGCAAATTCAGCGACGCAGCGATCATGAAAATGAAAAAACGAGGCCATATTCTGATTTGCTTAATAAGTAAAACGATTAAAAGAACAGTAAGAATAAAGGCGAGGGTCTGCAAATTGCTCTTCAGTACAGTTACTCCACCCTCTTCTATTAGTTCCGGAAGTAGTCTGCTAGGCCAGTAGACGATGATGGCAATAAAAACCGAAAATAGGAAGCTGCCCGCATACGCCATTACTCTTTTCGCCGTGGAAATCTGCTTTTCTTTTATTACCAATATGGCTAAAAGACCTGCCGGAAACAACAGCCGGCTCGTCATATAAAACCATCCCGCCGCATATGAGTCGCTTTCATTGATGAAAAACGGCATGCCTTTATAGGAGATTGCATGTGTAATACCAAGGATTCCCATTGCCAAAAAGAGAGCCCCGGTATAGATTATTTTACTGTTTTGTTTAAACTTCGAGCTTAGCCAAATTTGATTGGCGATTGCTAATGAACAGAAGGCCACAAATATTTCGATAACTAGGTGAATCGTGACATAATTCTCCTCCCCAAATATCCCGTGAAGAGGCTTTCGAAATACAACCGCCGTACCTGCTATTGCATAGATGAGCAGAATATAGAGAAACAGAGGCTTTTGCTCGAGTAAAATTTGCTTGTAAGTTTTCATCCACATCCCGCCTCGACTGTTAATAGAGATTTTTATGTAGTTGTCCAATTTTATCCTACCATAGATTCATCTGGAAACGATTCTATTTCCACAAACCTTTCCTACTTTTCTCCCTTCCCGGTATGATTGGTCTAAAACCAACTGGATACGAGGCTATTTAGATAAGTGGCTCATTCTCATCATATAGCTGGCAAGGATAAATACAGGTTAAACAAGAATGCCTGTATCTCTTTCAATTACAAAAGGACGCTACACCGTGTATGTACACTTTGTAACGTCGTTTTACGGATAAACTATCTTTTAGCGTTCGGATTCCATTTATCATCTAGTCTCCAACAGCTTCCTGGTTATTCAAGAAGTCGCCGATTATCCACTTTAAAACGATTGTAAGCAGGATTGTATAGCCGATTAAATTTTGATAGGACATTAAGATAACTGATTTCTGGATAAGGAGCGAACCAATAACGAGCACGCCGATCGTAAGCCAGTAAACGATATTGCCAGCGTTTCGGGCATTTTCCCGGGTGCGTTGATCGTGCTGCAAGTTGATTTTACTCCAATCCCCCTTCCGTTGGATCTCTACTCCAAAGATAATGACCTGGATCGTGGCAAGGACAGCAATAACTAACGTCAATCGTGACTGTGAAAAAAAGAAATAACTACTAAACAAAAATAGTGGAAGTAACATTCGCAAAGCAAAATTCATTCTGTAAGACATGTTCATATTATACTTCTCCTTCTATCCAAAATAACTTTTCCAAAGGGCAGTCTAAAACAGTGGCCAGCTTAATGGCTGTTCCAATAGATGGCTCATACCGCTGTTTCTCAATCGCGATAATTGTCTGCCGCGTAACAGAGATACTTTCAGCTAACTGGTCCTGCGTCATGCCCTTTTCCTTCCTAAAATCCCTTACTGCATTTCGTACACCATGTTTCATATCGTTCAACCTTCCCCAAAATGTAACGTCGACATTACATATTTAGATTGTATACTACCTAAAATGTAAGGTCAACATTACATTTAAAATTTTCCAAAATAATAAAAAAGCGAAATCGAATGATTCCACTTTTACATTTCTTCTTAAGATTAGTTATATCCCAGTCCCTTCTAGTAGAGCCTACATAAATTTCCTGCTTCCTTCACGTTTTTATTCAGACAGCACACTGCGGTATCTTCTAAACTCTAAAAAAATCTTATTTATGTATAAAGTGTTTACTTAATAAATAGTCGTTGAACACGTATTTTCTATTTAAAAATGACACGCAGGTAATTTTCATTCGCTAAGCTCTCAAGATGTTGTAATTCGAGTGTTTCAACGTTTATATGTACCGTTTTCAGTTTTTGATCATACTCTCCTGCCCAAAAACGAATCAGTTCTGTACCCTGCTCTTTTTTTATAGATTGTCTTAAATAATTTAGTAAATCGTTTAAAAACGCTGAATTCCAATTTCCTTCCATTCCATAAACATATGGTTTTTCGCTGAATTCCTGTATATCGGACAGATAATTATCCCACTCAAAAATATTTAGCCGCCCGAAAGCCGATGTATCAGGTGCATGGATAATTCGTGCATCATCATGCAGCGAATGCCAATGCTGTTCGGGTGTTTCTTTAGTAATCGGATATAGTTTTTTTAACTCTCTCACTGTCATTTCTGTAATTCCAGTACAATCAATCGTTGGTAAAGCTTCATTTGCTACAAGCACAGAATATAAAGTCATTGTCTATCCCCTTTTTATTAAACTATTACTCGTTCTATTTGTAACAGTCTAATATATTCAATAAACAATCTAAAATCCCTTCATAATTCTTTGCCAACGCAGTTGCTGCCCGGTGGGTAAACAGTAATTTTACTATGCAGAGCAGTAGTTATTTCCCTGCTTTTAAGGAATTTTGATAAATCTGTTGCTACAGATCTTTCATTGGTAGTCTCAAAAATAGTACCGCAAATAACTTTTTGACAATAGCTGTGCTCCCCATACGAATGTCGGTGTTATTTCGGTTGTAATTTTATCTAAAAACGAAAAATAACATGTACAAAAATGGTAAAGTAATCAAGGAGCATTTAAACTGCTTCCATTAGAAAGGAGGGAAATAGGATGAATATACTTTTGAAATATATGTCTGATTTCACTTTACTCAGCGAAGAGGAACAGCGGGCAATCTCTGAAAGTTTGCGGATTGACGAATACAAAAAAGGAAAATGCCTTCTTAGACAAGGAGAAGTTTCCGCCATTAAATGTTATTTCGTATTGAAGGGATGTGTGAGGCAGTTTTTTATCGATGAATCCGGTAAAGAGGTAACATCAAATTTTTTTATGGAAGAACAAGCTATTCCCATTATTAACGAACAGACTCAACGGGATGTGTCAAAGTACTCGTTCGTGTGTGTCGAGGACTGCCTATTAGTTGTTGGCGATGCTGATTCTGAAAAAACGATGTATCACAACTACCCCCAGCTTGAAACAATGGTACGCAAGATGATGGAAATAAACCTTGATGAAATGCAAGAACAATACCGTGAGTTTATCAATTCTACTCCAGAAGAGCGCTACACATCTGTATTAAGGAAACGCCCCCACTTAATTGATCGTATACCACAACATCAATTGGCTAGTTATCTGGGCATTACTCCTGAATCATTAAGCCGAATCAAAAAGCGAATGAAAAAAACTAATTAAAATAGATGCCCCCTATATTTCCGGATCATCCCTTCTCTCACCAAACTTCGTTGGCTCAATACTACCATACGCTTTGTTAAAACCACTCAAAAAAATTTCGAAAGTCTCAAAGAATTAACATAAGTCAATGAAAAGTTTTTATCCCCTTGTTAGTATGAAAGAAAAGAGATGAACATTTGGAGGGGTTTTATGAAGGCGATTGTTTGTGAGAAATATGGTTCACCCGATGTACTGAAATTAAAAGAGGTAAAAAAACCTGTCCCTGCGGAGAATCAAGTATTGGTAAAGATTCATTCAGCATCTATAAACTTCGGAAATTTGGTTCTTCTGAAAGGCAAACCCTTCTTAGCCCGCTTTGCCTTCGGACTAACGAAACCAAAATACTCGATACCAGGAGGTGACATCGCTGGTACAGTCGAAGCTGTTGGGAAAGCCGTGAAACAATTTAAAACTGGTGATGAAGTATTTGGCGATCTCTCCGGTTGCGGCTGGGGTGGTTTTGCTGAATATGCAGCGGTCCCCGAATATGCATTAGCCTTAAAGCCAGCCAATCTTTCCTTTGAGGAAGCTGCTGCAACGCCTATGGCAGCTGTGACGGCCTTACAGGGGCTGCGTGATAAAGGTAAAATTAAACCCGGACATAAAATATTGATTTATGGGGCATCTGGCGGCGTCGGTACTTTTGCGGTACAAATTGCCAAATCATTCGGAGCTGAAGTGACGGGTGTATGTAGTACAAGAAATGTAGACATATTGCGTTCGATAGGAGCCGACCATATCATTGATTATACAAAAGAGGATTTCGCTCAACATGAAGACTGCTATGATGTAGTTCTTGGCGTGAATGGCTCTAACTCCATTTCAGTGTATAAACGTGTACTAAAACCAGATGGGCATTTTGTCCACGTAGGAGGTTCCGAGTCTCAGCTTTACCAAACATTATTTCTGGGGCCTTTTATTTCAATGACCGGAAGCAGGAAAATAAGCAGCCTTTTACAGAGAGCAAATCAAAAAGACCTGCATGTGATAAAAGATTTACTGGAGAGCGGAAAAGTAAAACCAATAGTAGACAAAAGGTTTACATTAAGTGAAGCAGCGGAAGCATTCACATATTTTCAGGAAGGCCACGCTCAAGGGAAAGTGGTAATTACTATATAACCGGGCGCTTTCATTCCCGTCTCATCAACTCAAAGTCAAAAAGCTTGAGATTGAAATTCCTCAAGCTTTTTTATGTGCCAATTATCTCGTCATTTCTGTTGCTGATTCGTAAGTGATGAAACTTGTGATTTTAAATTTTCTCCCCATTAAATGAAAACAATATCGAGAAAATAATAAAGCGTCATTAAGGAATACATGTACCTTTTATTGAAGTTGAACATATTTGAAATAAAATCATCGTAAAACGAAGCCTTTTAAATTTCGGTATTTTTATAAATTTGGTCACATAAAAAGCGTGAAGTAAATCGTTCTTCTCCTGCGAAGGATGCTGGTAGAAGGAATTGTAAGTTTCATTTAAAATTGTTTTATGAATGTATATACAAAATAAGGGGTTTTTAAAAATTGGTTATGTTAAATCAGGATTCTCAATACATTAAGGCTATTTCTCTTAAAAGCGATCATATTTCATCCTATAAGCATTTCCCTTTTAATCTTCCAGTAATCCAGAATTTCGATAGATTGACGTTTCACCCGAATGTTACTTACATTATTGGGGAAAACGGAATGGGAAAGTCAACTTTATTGGAGGGAATAGCAATTGCTCTAGGCTTTAATCCAGAAGGCGGGACACTAAACTTTAATTTTGCTAATTATGATTCCCATTCAAATTTATATGAACACCTCCGTTTAGAAAAAGGAGTATACAGAGCGAAGGATCATTTTTTCTTTAGAGCTGAAACTTTTTATAATGTAGCAACCAATATCGAAGAGTTAGATAACGAACCATCGTTTGGCCGCAGGGTGATCGATTCTTTTGGAGGTAAATCTTTGCATGAACAATCTCATGGAGAATCCTTTTTCTCGGCATTTAATGAGCGTTTCCAAGGGAATGGTTTGTATATTTTGGATGAACCAGAAGCAGCCCTGTCACCGTTAAGACAATTATCTATGTTAAGCAGGATGAATGAGCTTGTTAATCAAGGGTCTCAATTTATCATTTCTACCCACTCGCCCATTATTATGGCTTATCCGAACGCTAAAATTATCCAGCTTACAGAAGACGGAATGAGCGAGACAAAATTAGAAGATACCCAGCATTATTCTATTATGAAGCAATTTTTCGAAGATAAAGAGCGGATACTACATCATCTTTTTCAATAAAATATGATCTTCTTCCTAATGAGGTTTTTCCCCTTTCGAAAAAAGCCGCTTTCATTATGGAAGCAGAAGAGAATAGTAAAACGAGGAGATGGTTTTTTGGTTAATCTACTAGAAAATATATTTCAACTATCGATGATACTATTAGTTCTGTGTTCCCTTTACTATTATAGATTTTTCAAGAAAATTAAGAGAGAAAGAAAACATCACCACCTATCAAATAACTCATTTATTGCCTTCTTCCTGTTCCAATTATTTCAAACTTATTTACTCAAAATAATACTCATCTTCAAGTAAGTTGCTTATTGCAAAATAAATTAAACACCACTCTTAAACTAACCTGCTGTATTAGGTTAAAAAATTGCAGAAACTAAAAAAAATGTTGTTCAATAATATGGTCCTATAACCGAAAAAAGCGACCTTCATTTTATTGAAGAATCGCGCTCGATTGGTGAACAGACCAAATTATAGTAAACATTAGAAGATAATATTTCATCTCATTCTTTAGTATATTTTATTTCCCTATCGAGATTTTATTCAATTATATCCGAAATAAAAGTATATATATTTGGGGGATATTCAGCGATACGATGAACTAAATATAAATACCACTCGCTACCATACGTTACATAAACTTTAGTCTGGATATTATCCTCCTTTAGAGATTTTAATAGGTCACCTCGAACCCCGTCTAACATCTCTACTTCAACGTTTGGACTATTAAGAAATCCTTTTGCTTTTAAACCCATTAATATATTTTCATCATGTGTAGCAATAGACAATGGATGATTACTATCTATACACATAGATACAAATTCGATATACCGTTTATTTAACTCTTCGGATCTTGGGATATAGATACCTTCAGACTCTTGATAAGCCCCTTTTACTAAACGTATCCTACCCGGGGTTTCCAATAAATCCTGCAGGTCAATAGATGAACGCTTCAAATGCACTTGTAATGTTATCCCAACATTTGCGAATGTTTTTGATATCCTTTTATAGAGTGATAAAATTTTATCTGTCTTTTGTGATTCTTCCATACTTATCATTAGTTGGATATTGTGCTTTTGTGCTTCTTTTGCTAATTCTTCTAAATTAGTAAATACTAATGTATCAGAAATCATCATTCCGATATGTGAAAGATCAAACGATACAGTAGCGTCCATTTGATTTTTCCCGAGTTCCTTTATTAACTCTTTGAATTCATTTTTGGCAAGAATACATTCTTCTTCGGAAGTTGTATTTTCTCCAATAAATTCTAACGAAACCTTATACCCTTTGCTATCTAAATTTCTAACACGCTCTAACCCTTCCGTCCGAGTTTCTCCAGCCACAAATCGGTTAACCCCTTTCATAAAAATAGGAAAAAGTTCATTTGAATTTTGCAAATAGGCTTTTAATTCTTGATCTCTAGCAATCGATTTAAGAGCTTTGGAAAAGCGATTTTCTTCCTTAAGCATAAAATAACCACATCCTTATTCTTTTGTTTATTTGAGAGAGACTTTTTACCGATGAGGACTTTTTTACCCACGGAAATAAAAGTGGTTATAAATATTTGAATTTTATTAAAGTAGATTATTTATCATTCTTTATAAAAATATCCCTGTATTGCCCGGGGGTTAGTCCAATAAATTCCATAAAGAAATTACTAAAATGACTTTGATCTACAAAACCTGATTCTATTGCTGCATCAAGTGGTTTTACACCCCGTTCCAACCGTTTTTTTGCTTCATTAATACGTACCGTTTGTAAGTAACGATACGGGGTAATCCCCCGAATTCGGGTAAATGAGCGTAATAAAGAATATTTGTTCATATTAGCTATCATGGCTAGATCATCTAAAGCAATATGTTCTGCATAATGAGCTTCCAGATAGTTACAGACACTTTCAATTTCTAATTTAACCGCTCTCCGTTCTGTATCATCGATGGCTTCAGTATATTCTTCAATAAGATGTTGAAAAAGAAAATAACACGTTTCCTCTTTCTCGAAATCTTCTATTTCATCCATAATCATCCGGTGAAGATTATACAATAATTTCGCTTGTTCACTACGACAGGCAACAGGAGAAGCAAAGGATGGAAGATAATCTTGCCCTGTAACCTCTTTTGTAATTTTCCGCATGATTTCAGGTTTGATATTCAAGCAGCGATAGTCTAATGTTTCGTTGTCAATTGATTCGCAGGCATGATTGTCCAATGGGTTAAAAAATATTAAATCCCCGGTACCTATTACATATTCTTTGTTCTTACAAGATAATCGTCTTTGTCCACTCTCTATAAACCCAATTACATAGTATTCGTGAAAGTGGTTCGGAAACTTTTGCATGATTCCTTCAAAACGATAAGCTTCTATTTGTAAATTATGATCAAAACATACCGTTCTTTCTTCTTGCCCCATATGAACAACCTCCTTGTGATTTCTGATAGTTAGTGTAGCATATTTGGTTAAGACTCTCTTGTAAGATATTGACTAATAAAAAAATGGCATGTCAGTTAAAAAAAACTGTCACACCATTCTTTTTATTAATATATAATCTACAACTTTCGAAGAGTCTTGATGACACTAATAGATTACTTTCAGCCTTCTTCATTTGGGAACTAAAAATAGCTCTTTGTTTGAAAAAAGCGCCTGATTGTTGAAGATTATTTCATCTAAATCCCCAGTAATGGAAGTATAGGATTGGGAAAAATACAGATTCTCACTGTCTCTATATACAGGTTTTTATTCAGATAACAACCCTATAACTTTTTTGCAAAATCTTGAAAAGTCTTATTGTGGCTATCTTTATATACCTTTACATAAAAAGCTGTATAGGATAGTAAAACAGAAAAGCACACTAAATATTGTTATATCAATGTATAGCTTTATTGTACGCCCAAACTTATATTTTGGGACATTATTTAGGTTGATCTTTGTATAAAAATAAATTTTTTTAAGTAATTATTATAAATCAATTTCCATAAATACACTGTTTGGGTCATCCAAATATTGGTCAAAGGGCTTACAGTATTTGAAACCAAAACTTTCGTATAGACGGTGTGCTGGTTTGAATGCATCCATTGAGCCGGTTTCAAGACTTAATTTTGAGTAACCACGTTTTTTAGCTTCGTTAATAATATGTTGTAATATCGCTCCAGCCACACCTTTTCTCAAATGTTTCTTTGCTGTTCGCATAGATTTTACTTCCCCATGCGTTGGTGTTAATTCTTTTAAAGCTCCACATCCCAGGATGTCGTTATTTTCCCATGCACTATAAAAGGTAATATTATCTTGTTTGAGTCCTTCAACAGTTAAAGCATGTCTACTTTCAGCAGGAGAGTTTTCAGCCATGCCAGCTAGATGTATATTAATAAGTTCTAGTGTGCGAATATCTGTTAAATCATCTATTTTCATTTCCATAATAATCCTCCTTTTGCTTAATTATAGTTAAAAAAAGATAAATAAGAAACCATATTTTTAAATAAAGGGGTTAGGTTCCCGAAGCGTCGGTTGATAATCTTTCATTAAAGAATCTTATTCAATAATATGGCCCGATCGCTGAATAAGTAGAACCTGAACTTTTATGCATTTATTTTTCAACCTTTAATAGAAATAATCTTAAACCACCATTAATTTAAATTCTTCACTATATTTTGTCATAAAAAATCACCCTAAAATTATTTTTTACTCTAACATTTAGGGTGTATTACTTGTCATTAATCTTACAGGTTACACAGGGTTTAAAATCAAACTTTATTATAAATTAACGAATTTTATTTCAAATAATCAGTCGTTTTTATAAAACGGCTGCAGCTGCCTTACTTACCTGCTACCGGTGTCTTCCCATAAGTAAATGGTGCGGGAAATGTTTAGTAGGCAATGCCTACACGCATTTTTACATATTCACTGCTTTTTATTTGGCTATATGCAAATGCAGCAGTATCCGGTACTGAGATTTTACTGCCGCCCTCCGGCAGATAATTACTCTCCGTTCGGTAGCTGCCTACCCTTTCCCCGTCCGGCAAGTATGTAGGACAGACAATGGTCCAGTCGAGTTTGGATTGTCTCAATAGATCGTAGACTTTATGATGTTCTTTGGCGGCACGGACTGACCTTTGCCTAGACTCATTCGTCTGGTAACGTAATAAGTTGGCGTTCCCCCTGCTTTGCAAGATCCCGGCAGTCCCGATCGTAATAATTCTTGTTACCCCTTCTTGTTCCATTGCTTCGATGATAAGCGGCATGCTTTCAGACAGTGTGGTTGTCCCATCTGTATTGAGTGCACTCAGTACCACATCAATCCCGTGCATGGCGCATGCTATATCAGCCTTATGTAACACATTTCCTTGAATGATCGTTAAATTTTCATGATGTACTTGGATTTTCTCTGGCGTGCGGGCTAATACCGTCACATGATGTCCGTCCTCAAGGGCATGAGTAACGATTTGACCTCCCACTCGTCCAGTTCCGCCTAAAATTAATAGTTTCATGAAAACGAACCTCCTTTTATGAATCAACATAGTCCGCTATTTTAGAAAGCTGTTCTATCTTTTGTAAAATGACCTTACAGGTTTTTACGTCAAAAAACTCAACCAAGCATAACCCCGTTCTGATTTAAACGGGGTTATTATACAGTTATTTTACCCTTGATGTAAGATGCTTCATTCCCCTAAAACATAGAACAATCAATTCTAAGGTCAATTTTACACGAGTTCCTGATGATTACACATTGTAAGGTAAAGCAAATTTATTTTTTCCAACGTGCACTATCGTTAGAGAGAAGAAATAACCCATCTAATTTCGGGAGAGTAACGATCCCTAGCTTATCATCTACTAATTTTAGCTTTATTGGATGCTCATAGTGAAAGAACAACTCCCTATAATTCAGCACACTATTCTTGATTTCTATTTTTAATCTCCTTTTGAATCTTTCGCAGTGCCTTTTTCGAACCTCTCTCCAGATCATGCTGCAGTTTTCTTTCTTGAAAGCTGGTAAATAGGGTATTGATATCGTACCCTTCAGGATATAATTGAGCTGCTTTAATGTCCAATTGGATCCTTTTGATATTTACCTCCAGCACTTCACCTTTATAGAACAGTTTAATGTTATTGAATTTATCTCTTGGTTCAAAGACGATCGCATAATCATCCTGGCTGATGAACTTTACCCGGTCACCAATTTCATAATGATAGGCCTCTTCCGGCTGATTCACCTCATGAACTGGTTTTTTTATCTTATTTTCTTTTATTCGTTCCAGGTTATAATTTTTATTTTCTATATATAATTGAGCCCGTTTCAGAACATTTTCACGGATATTCATCTTGCTGGAAATCCAAAGTGCGTTACTCTCTCCGGATTTGCCTATCAATAACTTATACATCGGCTTCAATTCGGCACTATTAAATAACATGGCCGCATTCATAAAGTCGGCGTGCATTTCAGAATACCGTTTAATTTCCCCATAATGAGTCGTGGCAATTGTTATACATCCCATATGGTAAAACTCTTCCAAAATAGCGATTGCTAATGCAGCACCTTCGTTCGGCTCCGTTCCACTGCCGATTTCATCGAATAAAAGCAGCGTATTATTCGTAGCGGTATTCATGATCTGTGAAATATTCTTCATATGGGAAGAAAAAGTACTTAGGGCATTTTCTATACTTTGATTGTCGCCAATATCCACAAACACATGATCAAAGATAGCCATTTCAGTTCCTTGTTTCGCCATAATATGAAACCCTGACATGACCGCTAACGTTAAAATTCCAATGGTCTTTAATACGACTGTTTTCCCACCAGCATTAGGACCTGTAATAACCAAGCTTCTATAATCTTCACCGATTTCAAAGTCCAGCGGGACAATGCTGCCTTCTAATAATGGATGCTTACAATTAATTAATTTTATATACCCGTGATTATTGATTTTCGGTTCAATCGCGTCGGTACTTTTGCTGTACTTTGCTTTCGCAAAAATCATGTCGTACTGACTGATGCATTCAATATTAATACTTATTTCATGAAGCGATTCGTGAATCGCGCCTGTCAGCGTTGCTAATATTTGATATTCCTCGACCGATTCTTCCGATTTCAAACTCATTAATTCCACATTCAGCTTCGAGACAGCCTCTGGTTCAATGAATACGGTAGATCCCTTCGATGATGTTTCAATAATCGTACCGGCTACATGATTTTTAAAGGACGCTTTAATCGGAATCGTGAAACGATCATCTTTCTTACTGATATAAGATTCTTGGATATATTCTTTATTGGCCCCGCTTTTCAAAAACTTCTTCAAACGTTCTTCGATTTTCTCTTCTGTTTTAGCTATCTGATTCCTAATTCGCTTTAACTCTTTACTCGCCTCAGAATCCACTCGATTTCCCCTGATTGCAAATAAGATATCCTCTTCAATCTTTCGAAAATCAGTTATAGAATGAGAATAGGTGTAAAGTACAGGCGCAAAAAATTCTTTATCCGCCATAAACTTTTTGATTTTCCGACAGCCTCTTAAAAAATCTGAAATAGCCAGTAATTCTGCCGGTGTTAGGATCATGCCCTTTTTTAATTTTTCGATATGGCTTGTTATATTGGAAATGCCGGTTAAGGGCAAGTGCTTTTCAGCGTCCAATAACTTTCGTGCCTCAGTCGTTTCATTTAAACGGTTCCGAACGACTTTTATATTTGAGCTTGGCTGTAAGCTTTCTATTAGCTCTTTACCTAAACTGCTCACGCAATGGCTTTTCACTTTATTTTTCAATTCTTGGTAGTTTAATTTCTCAAAGGTCATATTATCCATTTTCTCTTCCTCATTCCAAATAAAATAAGCCCGCTAAAGCCTTCCCTGTCTTCCAATTTAAACAACTAAACTGGACAGAAAGCTTCCGCGGGCATAACCTTGCCGTAAAACAAGGTCACATTTCGAACAGGCATGAATAAATAAGACCTAAGTAAATTAAGCATAACAGGAGAGAATCCACCCTGAAAACTTACTTGTCTTACATTCTACACTAAACGAATATATGGAAATGGAAGCAGTCTGATAGCAGGTATTCAAAAATGTTAACGTAACATGTTTGAAAAAAGGCATTCTTAATAAACTGGCATTGACCAGAAAATAAGCACCTTATTCAACTAATATCCATTAGTTGAGACCTACTACCGACATACTTCACCACACCTTTTTTTGTAAGATAGGATTAGTTTAGCATGGCACAATCATTTCGTCAAACAGATTAAGGAATTAAATGGTATGTATTGAACATGTTGGTTGTCGTAATAGGAAAATCCATAAAAAAGCCGTGCTGTAATCTTCTCCGGAATCAAAATAAAAACATCCTGCATGGCAATACAGGATGCTGAATCAATCTTTATTTTAAATCATGGCGTTTTGTTTAAACTGAGAGCACTTCTTTTTAGGAAGCTGTCTTTTCTTTACCTGCAATTGATAAATAAACAACGAATAGTAGCATAAGCAGCATCCCGAAATATTGCCAGCCGTACATTGATGAGCCAAGCCAAATGACCGAAATGACGGTCGCAGCAAGCGGTTCTACACTTGATAGGACACTTGTCTCGACTGCCGATATAAATTTCAGGCTGCTCAAAAACAGGACGAATGCGGCAGAGCCAAGAATTACAAGCGCAGCCATCATCCAAATCACGGTACGATCCGTCAGCAGCACCCATTCATCCGATGCCCAGATGCGGCCGATCACGCCAAGCTCAATACCGCTGAGCAGCAGCCCCCATGCTACTACAACGAGAACGCCCCACTCCTTCATCAGCCGGGCTGGGTAAAGCGTGTAAAACGCATACGTAAAGCCAAGTGCCACGCCCCATACAAGTGCTGTCCTGCTTACCATCAGCGTTTGGAAGGAGCCGTTTGTCAGCAGCAGGAAAAGGCCTGCAAGCGTCCCTGCTATGCCAATGACCTGTGCCTTTGGCGGCAGCTTTTTCTGCATGACCGAAATATAGATCACGATGAAGATCGGCGCCAAAAACTGCAGTAACGTAGCGACAATCGCATTACTTTCTTCTATCGATTTTACGAATGTAAACTGTACGCCAAGCATACCTACTATACTAAAGAGTAATAATTGATTGCGCCATGCCGGTAGTTTCCATATACGGAGTACATCTTTTCCTTGTAGTTGTAAAAATAGCAAAAGCAGTGTCCCTGCTATAATTAAACGAACAGACAACATCAAGGAAGCGGTAATTGGTGTTGTATGGAGTAACCACTCCATCATCGGCCCAGTTGCCCCCCAACACAAGGCACCGGCCACAATCATCAATATTCCTTTTAAACGATCCATGTCTACTTTGCACCTCTAGCCTCTTGTGTCATTACTTTTTGAATGCTCGAAATATATCATCACAGTATTTTATTAAAAATGTCGCTTCATTTGATATAATACGTTTACGAGCGTAAATTTTTTGTTAATAATAATAGTTGAGGTGAATACCATGTACAGAACTACAGAAGAACGCCTGCAGGCATTGGAGCAGCAGATCGCGCGCCAGGCATTCCAGATTCAGCTGCTGCAGAACCTGGCGGCAAATCACGAAAAATATGCGCTATACCAGTACGTTATTTCCTCTAATATGAGCGAGAATACTTTCTACTCCCTTCAACAGTTGACGAAACAATACGAACAGCGGCTTGAAAAAGGCGAAACCTTTTCTTTAATTGATTTTATAGCGGATTACAAATCTATTCTGACAAGGGACGGCCTATTTTTAACGAGCTCCGAGTTGTCAGACTTAGTCCCGAAATGGCTTGGAGGCGCCAATGGAGGAATCGGCTTTTCAGATTCCCTTCATCAGTATTTCTATGGGTAAAATCCTTTTGATAGCCGATCACGCCCCACTTTTCATGAGGCGGGGCGTACGAGCGCACCATCTTGCAATTTTTTCGCGGCCGGCGATGTCACATCTGCGTGTAATATCGTATTCTCCACTTCTATTTATATATCTTCTCATTTAACCACCGCACTAGTGTTATGTAAACCGCAGATGTAGAAGACACCGACTCTCATTATATTTTCAGCTAACAGCTTACATAGACAAGTAATTACCACTTCGGGAATGACAATCAACATACTATAAAAAGGAGCGCCCGCGGACACTCCTTTTGCTTTGTTCTCACTTCACTTCATGTAAATTAGAAAAATCCTCTATCGTCCATTCAAAAATGCTGCGATTTCATCAATTGTCTGCCGTATTTCTTCCTCAAATACATCGTTTTTCGTGAAAAAGCTATGCACAAGACCAGAAGCGATAGACTGCTTTACCTGGACCCCGGACTGCTCCAGTTTTTTTGCATACGTCAGTCCTTCATCTCGCAGTACATCGTTTTCAGCTACAAGGACAAATGCTCGCGGCAGCCCCGCAAGCTCCGCATAAATTGGCGCAACTAACGGATCTTTAGCATCTTCATGCGTCCGAATATAGTAATTCCCAAACCATTTCATTACATCCGAGTCAAGCCCGAATCCTTTCCCGTACAGTTTGTATGACCCGCTCTCATAGGATAGGTCCGTCACTGGATAGAGTAGAATTTGTGCATCAATTGTAAGGCCCTCTTCCCTTGCAAGCTGTGTGACTGCGGTCGCCAGATTCCCTCCTGCACTATCACCTGCTACTGAAATGCTGCCAGTAGATCGTAATCCTTCCATTCCTTCGGATATAGCTCTGAAAGCATCATACGCATCAAATAGTGGAACCGGAAATTTGTATTCAGGGGCGAGCCGGTATTCAACAGAAACAACAATCGCTCCCGTCTTCTCAGCTAAAAGAGAGCAGCTGACGTGACATGTATTTAAGTCATTCAGTACCCAGCCACCCCCATGATAATACAAAATTACAGGGAACGGGCCCTTGCCGTCCGGCGTATAAATACGCAGCGGGATACGATATCCGTCTCTTGCGCGCACTGCTTTATTCTCAATCGATGCCACTTTCCCCGGCTGAATAGACGGCGGCGGATAATTGGCACGCATCGCCCGGGCTTCTTGTGCTGTCATTGTTGCGGGCGATGGAATTTGATTAAAATTCACTAAGTACTGTTTTGTCTTTTCTTTTATATATGTCACCCAACATCACCTCTTTCTTCCGTTAATACCTTTAATTCCTATAAACTTAATATACTTTAAAACTGTATGGCTTGCAAACAAAAAATCCCAGCGGCGTTTTCGCCCACTGGGATCTAGCTTACATGCGTTTTAATTTTTCATATTCAAGCTGCAGCTTCTCAATTCTTCTGCGTCCTTCATCACGGTTGCGGATTGTTTCGGCCTGGATTTGTTTCGTTTCCTCGATGCCCTTCATGATTGTCTGCCATGTCGTCTCCATCGTTTCAATCGAAATGCTTGGTGCACCGGATTGACGTGCAATGTTCACAGAGTTTTGACGGATGTTTTCCGCATTGCGAACAAGCATTTCATTCGTACGCTTATCCAATTCAGCCATCGAATCCGATACAAGCTTTTGACGCTGTAATGTGACAGCATGAATAAGACCTTGCTTGAAAATCGGGATTGTCGTAATGAAGGCAGAGTTGATTTTTCCGATCAAATGGTTATTCCCCTGCTGCATCAAGCGGATTTGAGGTGCTGCCTGGAATGAAACCTGCTGCGCCATTTCCAAATCATACTTACGCTGCTCTAGCAATTCCATGCTTCGTCTCATCGTGTCAAGCTCCATTAATGCCTCTTGGTCCCCTTGGTTACCTTTTGCCTCCAAAACCGGAAGCTGATTATGCAGCTGCTCTAAACGTACATCGATGGCGGCAACATGCTCGCTTAAGCTATGGAAGTAGCTTAAGTTTTCATCATACATTTGCTCCAGCTCAATCGTATTTCGCTTCATTTCCACTTCATACTTTTGGATTTCGCGGTGAACCGCATCTACTTCCTTGCTCATATTGTCGTACTTGGCAAGGATGCGCTCCAGCTGCTCCTTGCTTCGTTTAAACAAGCGCTTCAGGAAGCCGCCTTTCTTTTCCTCTTCAAGAAACTCTTTTGGGTCAAAGCGGTCCATAATCTTATTTAAATTATTTAATAGTGCACTTGATTTTTCGAGGTTGCTCGTCTTGATTGTCGAAAGCATGCGGTCTGAGAATGTCGAAATCCCCTTCGCTGTTTCCTTCCCGAACTCCAGGACGGCAATTTGGTTTTTCACGTCAATTTTATCAGCAAGCTGTACAACACGCGGTTCTGTTCTCAGCTGCAGCTGACGCTTACGGATTTGGGACATCTCCTCATTGGATACAAGCTGCTGCGGCTGTGCTTGGGCTACCTCATGAACCGGCTCATCTGCCGAAGTTAGTTTTGCATCTAAATCATCGAATAATGGATTTTTCATTTCTGACATCGTTCTTCTTCCTCCGTTCTACTTTAAGGGCTCACCTTTACTTTACCATACGTATTTGTCTGACAAAAGTTTCAAAATATCGCATTTCCATTTATTTCAGAAAACTATAAAATTTAAGTTTCCCTTTTGAAAACCAAGTGATAGAATGGGTAAAATACATTTTACAAAGGAGCTTAAACATATGAAAATGTCAATAAAATGGAAAATAATCGGCATTGTAGCAATCATTGTTGTATTCGGACTTGGGTCTTTAGCTTCAATAAGCTCTTATGTCATTTCCCAAAAAACAGAGGCCAGTGTTGTAGAAGAAAGTAAATTATTTGTCGAACAGCTCTCACGTAATGTAGAGACATTCCTTGGCGCTTACGAAAAAGCTTTACTTACATATTCAGCTTCAGATGAAATTCAAACATATGTTACCGATCATACAACGCTATTTGATGAACCAGACGATTTGTTGCGTACAGATTTGGCTTCATTTATGAATCATTATGAGGAAGCGTCCGGGATTTATTTCGCACAAGCGGATAATATCTTATTCGAACCACATTTTGACGGGATTGAGGATGTAGATGCGACAACACGCATCTGGTATAAAAATAGCCTGGACAACCCTGATTCCGTTGTATGGACAGAGCCTTATATTGATACGGCGACTGGTGAATATGCGATTACGGGCTCAAAAGCCGTGATAGCGAATGGAGAAATTATCGGGGTACTTGGTGTCGATTTGTTACTGCAAAGTTTGACAGACATGATTTCTGCTGCAGACTTAAGCTATGAAGGCTATCCGATCATTCTAGATGGAGCCGGTACAGCTGTTGTCCATCCTACTCTTGCTGGGGAAAGTATGTCGGAACTTCCTTTTGTTCAACAGATGTCTAACGCTGAAAAGCCAACCGAGCTGTCAACAGAAATTGACGGGGAGGACAGTATTTTTATCTACAAAAACATACCAGCTGTCGGCTGGTCCATCGGTGTCATCTATAAGGTAGACAATTTACACGTCGTTGCAAACGAAATTCAGCAAATCATTCTGCTTATTACAGCCGTGATTTTGATCGTCACATTCGTTGTGCTGTTCTACTTTATTTCCCGCATGATTAAGCCGCTTTATACGCTTGGTACATTAATGGGCCGCGTTGCAGATGGTGACTTAACCGTGCATATCGATGTGAAAAACCGTGATGAAATTGGCCGTCTTGCCCACCATTTCAATGAGATGATTCAGCACATGAAAAATATTATTCAAGTAGTGAAAGAATCCTCAATAAATGTGGAAGAACGTTCACATCATTTAAGCGCGATGGCCGAGGAGACAAGTGCCTCTGCAATCGAGGTGGCCAAAGCGGTAAATGAAATTGCATCTGATGCGAGTGCCTCCTCCGAACATGCGGATGCCGTGACTGGACAGCTGGAGTCGCTTGGCGAAAAGATCAATACGGTGAATGAACGTTCTACCGATGTAGAGAATGTGACAACAGAAGCAAATCGCTTGAATACAGGCGGCCGTGAAAAAATGGGCGACCTTTTATCCAGCTTCGAAAGCTCGGAGTCAGAGCTTGAGCAAATGGCGGCGGTCATTTCCCAATTGGAACAAAAAATCAACGCGATCGATTCCATCATGGATACAATCAGTTCCATCTCCGCCCAAACGAATTTACTGGCGCTGAATGCTTCGATTGAGGCAGCCCGCGCTGGAGATCATGGAAAAGGCTTTGCTGTCGTAGCGGATGAAGTCCGAAAGCTTGCTGAGCAATCCGCTGTTGCAACTGAACAGGTCAAAACAACGATTATCAAACTGCAGCAGGAATCAGGCAATGTAACAGAACGGATGAATGAGATGCAGCAGACATTTAATCAATCAGGTGATGTTGTAAAAACGACAAGTGAATTATTCATTGACCTGGCAAACTGTATTGATCAAATTAATGCGTCCTTTGAAGCGGTGCATGAGGAAATATCGGGAGTGAACCGCTATAAGGATGATGTACTGCAAACAGTTCAAAAAATGGCGGATGCTGCACAGGCTTCAGCAGCCGCATGTGAGGAAGTCAGCGCTGCTTCGGATGAACAGCTGACGGCCATCCATTCGGTGGCGGAGTCTTCTGAACAACTGAACAACTTAAGCAATGAGCTGGCAGTTGCAGTAAGCCGTTTTAAATTGTAATTTTTAATGCCCAAGCTTTCGAGTGCTTATCGGAAGGAAACCACAAAAACGACTAGAGTTCAACAGCTCTAGTCGTTTTACTTATTGCAGCTGTTCAGTTAGTTCGCGGTACCACCGGAAATCCCCTGATTTCACCGCAACGGCTTTTAGCTCCTGAATATCTTCCTCCTGGAGATTAACCTCTTCATGTTCTTCTAAATGATCTGCGGGAATCCAGTAAGTTTGTCTGGAGATTGTCGGTGCCTGGATCAAAAATTTTTGCTCGGCATCATCTGCCTTCAGTACAAAAGCGGGTATTTGCCGATACAGAACCCATTGGCCTACTTTAAACAAAAGATCCATCTCCTTATAAATATTATATAGTCCTATTATCGCAATTATATCCTCTATCTTTTCATTCTATGCTTACTAGAGGAGAAATTATGACAGTTTTTAACTAGAAATATTTCTATCATCGTTTATTTGATAAGTTTTTTACTATTGTCATTCATCTATTTTCATGAGACCCGTCTCCACAAAGCGGATTTCTCCAGAATAAGCGTCAATACTCTCGATTTCTCCCTGCGTTGGTGACGATGGATATTCCATCAAATAAACGGACGTATATAGGTTATCCACCATATCAATTCGTTCCATTGATAGACGCACATCTACCAGCTGCTTTGCTGCGGTATTTGCCGCCTCCAACGTAATAATGGGCGGTTGAATAGCCATCAGTTTTTCAAATGGAATCTTTGGCACGGTAACGCCCTCCATTTGACCTGTCGTTTGGTGCACAGTAATTTCTGCTGCATGTTCTGGTAAGTACACACCTTCATGACAGTAGACAAAACGGTAGGTGACCGAGTTTTCAGAAGTATGTTGGAGATAAATAGAGAGCTCGGCTGGTAGTTCTTCCACATGCTCCAGCTGGTAGTTTCGATACCAAGCCCCTACTATCCCCTGTAGTGTACGGCATGCTCTCTGGAATGATGACTCTTCCAATAGAGGCTGTGCTAGATTCTCCTGTTCTGGATATTCCCAGTAGTATGAATCTTCCTCTTCTTCTAACGGAACTGAAGCCGGCCTGCCGCCTTGCAAAAATGCCTCAAGTGAATCGATAGGCTCCACTTCCGGAAGCGCTTCATAGCGAGCCTTGCCTCCTAAACGTTTCACGCGGCCATCCGCTTCCACCCCATATACATCGAAGGTTGGAACATAAGCATATTCCCACTCTTCCGGCTTAATTGATAACTGTACTAGCTGCTCCTCGGTAAGGATCCGCCGAGCTTCGGCCTTTGGAATCATTTCCTCCGGATAAATAATCGTAAATGGCTGACGCATAAACGTCGCACTACTAAGGGTACCATCTCTTCTAATTGCCAGTTGCAGCCCTGTATTAGGGATTGTCAGGCCGTACCGCAGCTCCACCTCTTCAAAAATCGCTAAGTAATTTACATCGAAGTCAATTACACTATCGAGCTGCAGTGCCCGGTCATCCAGAGCTTCCTTCATTTCCCGCGCAATATGAGGTATAGCAGCTGCCTCTACTTCTTCTGTTACCTCATTCGGCCTGAGAACGGCATTGATCATGGCGCTGTTACTAAACGGAATCCCCTCTTCAGCAAGCATATCCGCGTCATAAAAATCGATATGTGATATAAAACCTTGTTCCATATGTATTTCTCCAACTAATTCGCCATTCACATCATAAATAAATTGGATGTCGTCCTGCTGTGTGATATAAGCAAGCTCCTCTTTGACAAATCGCTTTAATATTTCAAGCATTCTACCATCCCCTTTCCTTTCTCTAGCATACCATGAGTACTGCTAACTTTCCTTTTATCCCTCTACTGTGATCTGGAAGCAGTAACCCGGTTATGTGCTTTCTTCAAAATAATATGTCATGGTCTACGACTTCATTCTCTGCTGCAAGGTAACCGAATGGGAACGTACCCTCTCCGTATAACCTCAACATTTACCAGAGCTTCGCTATCTATCTAAACACTAGTGATTACGAGCTTGAATTAGCGATAGGCTGAAGTGGATCATTCATCAGCTGCTGGAGCTCATCAATTCAACTTTTTTTACCAAACATAGAAAAAAGCAAAGCCGCTGTTATGGCTTTGCCTTTTTGTTGCTATTGATTTTGATTGTCATACACGCTCTTTTCGATATCACGTTAAGGTTTTGAACGTGGGTCCAGGAAATCCCGTAAGGCGTTGCTCAGCATATACAGTCCTAACACCATAAGGGTAATGGCTGCTCCCGGTGCATACGTATACCAAGGTGCATTTACTAAGTATGACTGGGAATCCTTCAGCATCCTGCCCCAGCTCGGGTTTGGCGGCTGAACGCCAAGTCCTAGATAGCTGAGCGCTGCCTCTGCCAGCATCGCCGTCGCAAACGTCACGGTTGCCGCAACAATAATTTGCGATGAAATATTAGGCAGGATATGGCGGAACATAATGGTATACGTTTTGACACCGATCAATTTCGCGGCCAATATATATTCAGAGTCCCGGTGCTGCACAAAACCGCTTCGGACAATCCGGGCAATATTCGGTATCGCAATAATGCCCAGCGCAATGGCTGTATTGATAATGCCCGGGCCAAAAATTGCTACGAGCATTAAGGCTAAAATGATTCCGGGGAATGCCATAAGTGCATCGAGAATCCGCATAAAAATTTCATCGACCCATCCTCCAAAATAACCGGCTGCCCCGCCGATCAGCACCCCAAAGAGCACTCCGATGACCACGGTTAACAATCCAACCGAAAAGGCAGTTTGCGTCCCTTTCATGATCCTGCTGAAAATATCGCGGCCAAACTCATCCGTCCCGAACCAATGTGCCCCGTTCGGTCCGAGCAGCTTGTCCGGAACATTCATTGCCGTCACGTCATGCGGGGTGTAAAATACGCTGATGCACATCAAGATAAAAAAACCTCCGATAATGAGTGCGCCAATGATGAAATTGATATTTTTCGTAAAACGTTTTATTTTCATTGTTCACGCCTCCTATCGCAATCGAATACGTGGATCAAGGACTGTATATAAAATGTCCACAATAAAGTTAATCGCTACTACAGCCACTGTAATATACATCACTATTCCTTGAACTAACGGGAAATCCCGGTTGTTGATCGCTGTAATCAATAACTGGCCAACACCTGGGAGGGAAAATACCTGCTCAACGATAATGGTCCCTGCCACAATTTCTGCCGTAATCAACCCGAATACCGTTAAAATCGGAATCATCGCATTTTTAAGGACATGCTTATACATGACGATCCTTTCTACGATTCCTTTACTTCGTATGGTACGTACGTAATCCATCCTGACCTGCTCTAGAATCGCCGTGCGTACATAGCGGAAATTAACCGCAATTTGCGGAATAGCAATCGTCAGTGCGGGGAGAATCAATGTACTGAGCGCCCCGGCAATACTCGTTGTCCATGGGATGTAGCCGCTGATTTTAAAGAACTCGATATTCAAGCCAATGTATAGAATCAGGATCATCCCGAGCCAAAATGAAGGAATCGCCATCCCGATTTGTGTAGCGGTAGACAGTGTTAAATCACTTAGCTGATTTTGGCGCCTTGCGGCAAACATTCCTAACGGCAAGGAAATGAGACAAACAAAAAGGAGTGTAATAGCCGCCAATGAAATGGTGACAGGCAGTCTGGCCAGCAATAAGTCTTTTACCGGCATCGAAAATCGAATGGAATCGCCGAGTTCCCCTGTTAATAACCCCTTCATCCAATCCAAATACTGTTCATGAAGCGGACGGTCCAAGCCTAGCTCAGACCGCAAATTTTCAATTTGTGTAGGATCTGCCTCGGTACCAAGCATCGTTCGGACAGGGTCACCGGGCAAAACCTGAAAAACACCAAATGTAATAATCGAGACGAGGACGACTGTGATGATTAACAGGATGAAGCGGCGCAATATATAAACCATCATGCTTCAGTCCTTTCTAATTTGACATTTTCACCTCAGACATATCATGGAACCAGAACGGATAGCTCTTGAGTCCGGACACTGCCTTATCTGAACCCCAAATAATCTGGTAATCGGCAATATACACGGCCGCTGCCTGTTCGGCTAAAATGGCCTGGGCCTTATGGTAATATTCCACCTGTTTTGCAGGATCGATTTCAAGCAGGACATCCGCCATGACTTGATCAAATTCCGGGTTGTTGAACAGGAAGAAGTTTTCTGCATCATTTGTTGATACGTAGTCGTTTAGTACTTCATACGCTGATGGACGGCCCGTTAGATCAATCGCCGTCATTTCATAATCGCGGCCGAAGTATACGCGATCAAGCCATATGCCCCACTCTACTACCTCGATTTCTACATCGATTCCGATTGCCTTCAGATTTTCTACAACGATTTGCGCGATATTACTGTAAATACCGTTATGCGAAGAAACGGTAATCTTTGTGGAGAAACCATCTTCATAGCCCGCTTCAGCAAGCAGTTGTTTCGCTTTATCTACATCAAACGAATACAGATCTACTAATGATGGATCATGGAAGTC
>JAPSKP010000019.1:0-20315 GCA_031181585.1 Lysinibacillus sp. | reverse complement strand
TTCAAGGAACCGTCCGTTTCAGGAGCCATCAGCCCTTCGAACATATTCAAAATCATTTGGAATGAAATAGACGCTGTCGCCTTATGCGGATCTAGAAAATCCGGATCATCATTGACACGTACAGTGATTTCCTGGGCCCCTGCTGTACCGCCGCCGTCATTTCCATCCGTGCCGCCGTCTTCTTCGGTGCACGCTGCCAAAACAAATGCACATAATATGGTCATCATTAGTAGCCAAACTTTTTTCATCCCCTGCTCCCCCTATTTGCCTTGAAGGCTTTGATAGCTTTCCACTTGCCCGATGGATTCGGCCATTTTCACACCATTAATGATGGCTTGCTCCATTGCTTCTGTAGCCAATTGCCCTAAATAATCAACAGAATATTGCCGGTCACCGGTTCCTAACACAAAGATCGTGTCCCCATCCAGCATCGTATGCACCGGGTAAATCGTTCTCGCCAGTGCATTATGGGTCAGCTGGGCAATTTTCTTTGCTTCTGCCTTTGTCAGCTTCGCATTCATGGCTACGACACCAATTGTTGTGTTCGTCCCTGGGAGCGCCATCGATCCATGCTGCTGCTTTAAATAGTCGCAGCTGTTGATCCACTCGCCTGTATGAGCATCACGCCCCCCGGCAATCGTTTCATACGTTTTCGGGTCCTTTACATCGCCGACTGCATTGACAACCACAACTGCACCAACGACCAAATCAGCTGTCCCTTTTACCGAACTGCTGCCAAGTCCGCCTTTCATACAATATTGCGGGCCGGCAACCTTTCCGACCGTTGCGCCGTAGCCGGCACCAATATTGCCGTTTTCAAAAGGGCCTGCCGCCGCATTTTTTGCCGCCTCATAGCCCATTGCCGCAGTCGCATAGGCGGTCGGGTCGCCTAGAAACAAATCAAAAATGACGGCGCCCGGTACAATTGGGATCGTGGCAACAGCGGCATCTACGCCGACTTTTTGCTCTGCCAAATAGCGCATGATACCCGCAGCTGCATCCAAGCCGAATGCACTTCCGCCTGCCAGCGATATGGCATGCACCTGCTGGATTTCGTTAACCGGATCAAGGGCGTCCGTTTCGCGCGTGCCGGGAGCGGAGCCCCGTACATCCACCCCGCAAACGGCGCCCTTTTTTGCCAGTACTGCCGTACAGCCGGTTACACCGGTTTTATCCTCGACATGGCCGACTTCGATACCGGGAACATCCGTAATATTATGAAACATCAAATTCCCTCCTCCTCATATAAGAAGCAGGCCACTCGCTGCTGATTATTCTGGCTCGACAATACAGGGCGCTTCTGTGAACAAATGGGCATTGCTTTGGGACAGCGGGTATGAAACACACAGCCGACCGGCGGATCCATCGGGCTTGGCAGATCCCCCTTTAACGGCTCTGTATCTCGCTTTTTGTCAAAATCCACGACAGGAATTGCCGCGAGCAATGCCTGTGTATAGGGATGCAGCGGATTTTCGTATAGGGCATTTTTTTCCCCCATTTCCACGATTCTTCCTAAATACATAACAGCGACGCGATCACTAATATGCTTGACAACACCTAGATCATGGGAGATGAACATATACGTCAGTCCTAGATCATCCTGCAGGTCCATCATTAAATTCAGTACCTGCGATTGTACGGATACATCCAGTGCCGAAACGGGTTCATCCGCGATGATGAAAGCGGGATTAATCGCCAGTGCCCGGGCAATACCGATACGCTGCCGCTGCCCTCCGGAAAATTCATGCGGGAACTTCCTCATCGCATCCTCGCGCAGGCCTACTTTTTCCAGCAGCTCCTTTACACGCTGCCGCCGCTCTTCTTTTGTAAGGGAGAGCTGAAGCTTCATCGGCTCTTCAATGATATCCCCGATGCGCATGCGCGGATTAAGCGAAGAAAACGGGTCCTGGAAAACCATCTGCATTTGATTGCGGAATTTCTGCAGCGCCCTGCCTGTTAGCTGCTGGATAGGCTGGCCTTCAAATAAAATTTCGCCGGAAGTAGGTTCGATCAGCTTTAAAATCGTCCTGCCGAGCGTAGATTTGCCTGATCCGGATTCGCCTACGATTCCCAGCGTTTCACCTTTAAAAATTTCGATGGAAATATCATCGACTGCTTTGACAACCTTCTTTTCCTCACGAAGGGATTTGCGCTTCACCGGAAAATAGGCCTTTAGATCACGCACTTCAAGCAAAATGTTCTGCTTCGACATTCGCGCTCACTCCCTTCTCTGTGTACAGATGACAGCGGACTTGCTGCCGATGCGCAAACTCCATCATGTCAGGCTGTTTTTCACTGCAAATCGGCATGGCGTGCTCGCACCGTGCGGCGAAACGGCAGCCATTTGGGAGCTGGCTGGCTGAAGGGACCGTGCCGGGAATGGAAGGCAGCCGACGGACATTTTCATCTAATGAAGGAATCGTTTTCAGCAGCGCAATCGTATAAGGATGCTTCGGCTCAGTAAACAATGTCTTCACCGGGGCTTCCTCCACAATCTGCCCGGCGTACATGACCATTACGCGGTCCGCCGTTTCTGCTACTACCCCCATATCATGCGTAATAAATAAAATCGCCGAGCCATGCTCCTCCTTCATCTTCAGCATCAGCCGCAAAATCTGGGCCTGCACCGTCACATCAAGGGCGGTCGTCGGTTCGTCGGCTATTAATAGCTTTGGGTTATTTGCCATCGCCATCGCAATCATGACCCGCTGGCGCATTCCACCTGATAATTGATGCGGATACTCATGCATGACCTTTTCAGCACTGGCAATACCTACTTCCTTCAGCATGCCAAGCGCAATTTCAAAGGCTTCTTTTTTTGAAACCTTTTGATGTCTGCGGATTCCCTCAATCAATTGACTGCTTACTTTAAATACCGGATCAAGGGAAGTCATGGGCTCCTGAAATATCATGCTGATTTCATTTCCCCGAATGGAACTCATCTCTTTTAGCTTCATCTGCAGTAAATCGTGGCCGTTCAGCCGGATTGTGCCTGAGGCAATTCTTCCTGGCGGGATTGGAAGCAGCCGCATCACAGCCAGGGATGTAATGCTTTTCCCGCTGCCTGATTCGCCGACAAGGGCCAGCGTCTCTCCTTTATAAACAGAAAAGCTGATATCCTCTACAACCTTTGCTTCCTGCCCATTTGGCAGATCAAAGGAAATGGATAGGTCCTTGACTTCCAAGACCAACTCCTTGTGCTCATTCACATCAATCACCTCCGGGAGCGGTGTAGCGAATCGCAATATTTTTCATTTGTGTATAGTTTCGAAGGGCGACCAGTCCTTTTTCTCGTCCAATACCGCTTTTTTTATAGCCGCCAAACGGCATTTGAATCCCGCCAGCAGCACCGTAGTTATTAATAAACACCTGCCCAGCTTTCACACGGCTTGCGACATAATGTGCTGTATTCACATTGCTCGTCCAAATCCCTGCAACAAGTCCATAGGCTGTCGCGTTAGCAAGAGCAATCGCCTCCTGCACTGTGTCAAACGTAAATACAGTCAGTACCGGCCCGAAAATTTCCTCCATCGCAAGCGGATGAGATACATCCAATCCATCCACAATCGTCGGCGCTACATAATAGCCTTCCGGGTACCCTTCTATGTGCAGACTTTTCCCGCCTGTTAGGACATGGCCATCCTTTGCAGCCATTTCTAAAAGACTCGTTATCTTTTTATACTGCGTTTCATTCAAAAGCGGACCCATATCAAGATCCTGCTCGCCTGCCCCGATCGTAATCTTTTCAAAAAGCGTCACAAGTTTAGCAAGAAACGGCTCTTTATACGAGCGCTCAATTAACAGCCTTGCACCTGCTGAGCAAGTCTGGCCGGCGTTTTGTACAATGGCCCGCAGCACGCCTTCTAGTGCCTGCTCTTCATCAGCATCCTGAAAAACGATGTTCGGTGACTTCCCGCCAAGCTCTAATGTCACAGGAACTACATTTTGTGCTGCCGCCTGCATGACGGAGATGCCTGTCGGAACGGAGCCTGTGAATGTAATGTGATGGATATCGTGGTGGCTGCTTAAATAAGCACCTGCATCCCGTCCGTATCCAGTAATATGCTGGATGATTCCCTTTGGCAGCCGTTCTTTCAGCCATTTCACCATTTCATGGGTAGAAAGCGGTGTATCCTCGGCGCTTTTGATGATGACCGCATTGCCAGTTGCAATGGCTGCTGCGACACTTCTAGAAGTAATCTGGATGGGGTAATTCCAGGGCACAATATGAACCGTTACGCCGACTGGTTCAAGAACGACCGCATTCAGCATGCCATCTTCGATCGGAATTGTTTCACCCATAACCTTATCAGCAGCACCTCCGTAAAATTCGAAATAGCGTGCTGCCGCTTCAATATCTGCACGAGCCTGTGTCATGGGCTTGCCGACATCCAGGCTTTCCAGCTGTGCCCACTGCTCTGCATGTGTCCGGATAAACTGCGCAAGCTCCACTAGCAGCTGACCGCGTTCAAAAGGCTTGAACTTGCGCCATTCCTCGCTATCGAATGCCCGATTGGCACTTTCTATCGCCTGGTCGATTTGTTCAATTGTCGCATTCGAAATGGTCACATGCGGTTTGCCGGTTGACGGATTGTATACGTGAATATCCTTTTCTCCAAAAATCCATTCTCCATCTATACACATTGGGATATGTTCCATTTCCTCACTCCTTATAAGCCGCGTCCGCCGTCTACATGCAAGGTAGCACCTGTAATGGCGCTCGCCTCATCCGAGAGCAGAAAGCGGACAGAATTTGCTATGTCCTCCGGTGTAATGAGTCTACCCAGTGGCACGGACTGGACAAAGATTTGCTGCTTTGCCTCTTCTATGTTGGCACCTTCTGCAGCGAATTGTCCGAGCATTTGTGTATCCGCCGGACCAGGGTGAATCGTATTGACGCGGATTTGAAATGGCGCCAGCTCAATAGCCAGTGCACGGGAAAAGCTTTCTGCCGCTCCCTTTGAGGCAATGTATGCCTGCAAGCCCGGTCTTGGCCTGACCGCCGAAATGGAGGCGATATTCAGTATCGTGCCTTTTTGCGCCTGTTTCATCTTCGGAACAACAGCCTTCGCCATAATAAAAAGGCTTTTGACATTGACATCCATTACTTTGTTCCAAAAATCCATCGAGACTTCTTCCACCGGTGTTGCCGATTGGGCAATCCCGATTGCATTGACAACACCCCTCACCTCATCCAGCTGGTCAACAAACGTTTGCACCTGTTCTTCATCCAATACATTTCCTTGTTCATAAAAGAAATGAGGATGAGAAAATGAGCTTTGCTCTGCTAAATCGATTCCTGCAACATGCAATCCGCTATCAACCAATGTTTTGACAATTGCCTGCCCCATACCACCGGCAGCGCCTGTCACAATGACCGTTTCCATATTAGACAACCCGCCTTTCAAAACTCATCTTTACCGCTTCACGAATCGCTGTACCCATCTCTTTCGTAGTCGCGGAACCGCCTATATCCGCTGTTTTCACCTCTCCTGCCTCCAGGACCCGCTCAATTGATGAGACAATTACCTTTTCCAAATCCGTACGGCCTAGATGACCGAGCAGCAAGGCAAGCGACCAAATCTGGGCAATCGGATTGGCAATGCCGCGCCCGGCAATATCGGGTGCGGAGCCGTGTACCGGTTCAAACATCGAAGGGTAGTTTCGCTCCGGGTTTATATTGCCTGACGGAGACAGCCCCAGCCCCCCGATAATGGCTGAACCGAGGTCTGATAAAATATCGCCAAATAAATTTGAAGCAACCACTACTTCAAATTCCTGCGGTTTCTCCACAAAGTACGCAACGAGTGCATCAATGTAGTAGGATTTCAAATGCAAATCCGGATATTGCTTCATCTCCTCCGTCACACATTCATCCCAAAATTTCATCGTATGAATGACAGCGTTTGACTTTGTTGCACTTGTCACCGTCGATTTTCCGTATTTCTGAGCATAGTCACATGCAGCGCTGACAATATTGCCGATGCCTTTTTTGGTCATGACCGTATTTTGTATCGCTAGGTCCTGCGGTTTGTCCCTATATAATCTTCCGCCGCTATTCGAATATTCACCTTCTGTATTCTCGCGGAAAATGACGAAATCGATATGATCGGCATGCGCTAATGGAGAGGCAATCCCAGGCAGTGATTTCACCGGCCGAAAATTAACATACTGATCAAATTGCTTCCGGATCGGCATGATCAGCTCCCAGACGGTCACATCATCCGGCACCCTTGCATCCCCAATCGCCCCAAACAGAATGGCATCGTAATCGGCGAGTATCGTTAACCCTTCCTCCGGCATCATCCTTCCTGTTCTGAGGTAATAATCAGAGCTCCAGTCGAAAATGGTTGTGTCAACGGACAGATCCTCTTCAAGCTCCTGCAGGGTTTCCAGTACAAGGAGCGCTTCCTGCATCACTTCTTTTCCGATCCCGTCTCCAGGAATGACCGCTATCTTCACGCTTCATCACCTGCCAAAAAGAGCAGTGCCGCTTTCCGGTAAATCGCTGTCGTTTCAGCCAGCTCTTCAATATCTACGTATTCGTCAATTTGATGAGGAATCTCCCGGTCGCCTGCACCGATTGTGACAATCGGTACACCATGCACATGAAGGAAGGTCCCATCCGTCGCTCCCGGCACACCGTTATAGCGCGGCTCTGTCTCGAGCACGTCTTTTACAGCTTGATAGATTGCTTGGACAACCGGCTCATCCTTATCGGTTGCGGTTGCGGGACGGTTATCTAACACCGTCAGCTCCACATTGAAATCCGGATCTTCAGCCTTCATCCGGTCAATGATTGCTTCGATTTTGGCAAGCAATTCATCATGATCCTGCGCCGGCACCGTTCTGATATCCAGCGTCGTCATGCAATGGTCCGGAATGACATTGATTTGGGCATCGCCTTTTACCGGGGCACGTAAAATGGTCGGTGTAATCGTCGGCCATTTTAAAAACGGATCCTCCCCGAGGCGAAGCTGCTCCTCTTTTTCAAGCTTTTCCATTTCCGTAATGAAGCGCGCCATACGCCAGTTCGGATTGATGCCGCTCCAGGAAATGGCCCCGTGCGCCATCTTCCCGTAAATATCCACACGCAGACGAATAGCGCCGCGCTGTGCGATACACACTTGATTTTCCTCGGGCTCACAAATGATCGCACCGTCTACACCATCGGCCCACCCCTGCTTAATAAAATGCTTGATACCAAGCATCAAGCCTTCTTCATCACATGGAATACAGAGAATGATCTTGCCTGTAAACGCTTCTTCGTCGAGCAGGATGGATTGGCACGCTGTAATCATGCATGCCAGGTTTCCTTTTGTATCATTTGTCCCTCTCCCGTACATGCGCCCATCAACGATTTCAGCGCCGAACGGATCATATTTCCAGGCTTCCCGGTTTCCCTCGGTCACTACATCTGTATGTCCTTCGAATAATAGCGTCTTACCTGGTTTTCCAGAATCGATAATCCCGATCACATTCGGCCGGCCAGGCGCTACCTCCTCCACATGCGTTTCAATCCCAATAGCTCGTAAATACTGCGCAACAAATTCAGCTGCTTCTTGTTCTGTGCTAACGCCATCATCTCGAAATACACTATCAATACGAACCAGTTTCTGTGTGAGATGAATAACAGTCTCACGATCTCGTAAATAAGTCTCGGTCTTTTTCAAGGCTAACATTATCGCATCACTCTTTCTGAATTTTCTTATAATATATGTTTTTACTATTAGGAAACATTACATTTATTCCTAACCTTTTACATTATGTAAGTTATTCAGCTAAAACTTTTTTACTTTTTGTAAACTCCATTTCTTACATCAGCACAAGGATTTTCCAGCCGTTCTTTACTATTATTCAACGCAACCGCTTCCTATTCGTCTCTAATAAAAGAAGGTTCGCAATTATTTCGTGCTAGGAAATGGAAGTTTTATTTCGCTAAAGTTTAATAGTTTTCAGTATTTTATTTATGGCTTTTAGTAGATTCCGCACAATCACAGCCTGCTTACTTTTTGCTCTTATACTTCGTACACATAATAAAAAAGCGATCTTCCGGAGAAGATCGCTTCAGCCTGTTGACAAACGCTTTCATTCATCGTTGCTTGCCTCGCTCGTCCGCTCATGAACTTAAGTTCTATTCGCGTCTTCGCTCGTCGGCGCGCCTTGTCTGGCAAGCGTTTTCAAGACAGACTGGGTAAACCTTTATTTTAAAAATCTAACTAAAAAAATGTGAAGAAAAAGTTGAAAAACGACTTTGTCTTCACTCTGAAGCGACCTTCTAGAGAAGATTGCTTTAGAGTATAGACAAAATGCCTTGAGAGAAGGATTCTCAAGGCATTTTGTCATTTTCGCCGGTAGTTACTGTAACTTTTAACTGAGCTTTATATGTGAATCGTCGCTGCGAGTCGCTTTCATCTCCTATTAAGCAGCTTACCATATCCACGTCGTAAGATTTTTCAATTTTATTACAGCAAAAATAAGCATCGACTGCATCTCAAATTGTTCACGTTCATTGATTTATTTTTTCCTCCTCCTAGTTACCATCACCACAGAATAGTAGAAAATATAGAAATACAACTCTTTTGCAGTAGCCGTTATAGGTGGATTGGAGGGGAAGGCGCGAAGACTCCTACGGGAACAGCACGAGCCATAGCACCCGGACTGAGCGCAGCGAGGGAGAAGGCTGAGGCCGTGCCCGTGGAAAGCGTAGCGCCTGTAACGGAAATCGACGATTTCATTAGTATGTATTGTAAGTAGAAAAAAGACTGAAGCGACCTTCCGGAGAAGATCGCTTTGTACTCATGAAAAAGGATATTCAAGTTCTTGCGGGGGCTGTCCTTTTTTGTTCATCAGACGGATACGTGTCGGCTCGATTTGGATTGTAATCATGTCGCTTGAATCCTTTGTGAAAAGGCTGCGGAAGAAGTTTGTAACTTTCAGCTTCAGTTCGTCATCTTTGAAATCTGTCACCTTGCCCTCAATTTCAAGGTAAGGCGCATCCACATCCTCAAGTGTATAACCGTAAAGAATATGCGTATACGGATTCTTTTCAAGGTCCAGTACCTTCGAAGAATCCTCTTCTGTCACCGCAAATAGCGTAAAGCCATCATTTGTGAATGTCATGTAACGTGCGTTTGGCTTATTGTCCTTCACTGTTACCATTGAACCGATGTTTTGTTTATTTAAGATTTCTAGGATTTGTTCTCGTAATGTTTCCATTTGTCCCACCCTTTCTTATTGGAAATCGACGTCTTCCTGATTGTCACCGGCTTTATTCATAAAGCGCATGCGTACAGGCTCAATTTTCAATAGTGTCATCGACATACCGTCCACGTGATATGGATATTTCGCAACAATTTTTTCTTTGATTGCATCCGCGTTGAATTCCGCAGCCGTTCCTTCAATCTCTAAAAACGTGTCGCCCATATCTCCGTTTTCATAGCCGTATAAAATGTGGGTGTGGGGATTTGCCTGTAGTTCTTTTAGTAAGTCGGAGTCTCTTGGAGTCGCAGTATACAAGGTAAAGTCCTCATGTTCGAATGTCATATAGCGCGAGGTTGGTCTGTCCCCTGCCACTGTTGCCATTACACCTACATAGTTTTTTGACAAAATTTCTAAAGCCTGTTCTTTCTTTGTGGTACTCACGATACCCACTCCTTTATCTATTTGTCATACATGTATAAAGTACCCATCTGGCACGGATTTAAACAGTACACGTCTTCTCTGGCATCCTGACAATGGCTGTCTTATAATAAAAACACTAACATAAAAGAGGTTTTGCATATGAGAAAAACAATAGGAGTATTAGCTCACGTGGATGCCGGCAAGACAACCTTTTCCGAGCAGCTTTTGTATCACACGAACAGCATTCAATCGCTCGGCCGTGTCGACCACCAGGACGCCTTTTTGGACAATCATGAGTTGGAAAAAGCGCGAGGGATTACTATTTTCGCGGAGCAGGGATTGTTCGATTATGAAGGTGATACATACACGTTGATCGATACACCGGGACACGTCGACTTCTCCCCCGAGATGGAGCGTGCCATCCGAGCGATGGATTATGCTGTGCTGATTATTAGCGCAGTCGAAGGAATTCAGGGGCACACGGAAACCGTTTGGCGGCTTCTCCGCGAGTACCATGTTCCGACCTTCCTGTTCTTGAATAAAGTTGACCGGGAAGGTGCCGATCTGGATACATTGCTCGCTTCCCTGCAGCGAGAGTTTTCACCCGATATCTTGCGGTTGGAGCGTGTAACGGATGCCGCTGAGTTTGTAGCAGAACGCGACGAGGCACTTTTCGAGCGGTTTATGGACGAATCGCTGACAGAGCAGGACATCGAACAGGCACTCATCAATCTTGTAAAGCAGGAAGAGGCCTTTATTGCGATGTCTGGTGCCGCGCTCAAGGGGCTTGGCATCGGTGAATTTTTTGCTGTGCTGCACAAGCTGACAAAGACAGATTATGATGCTGCCCCTCCTTTTCAGGCAGAGGTAGTGAAAATCCGTCACGACGGCGATCAGCGCCTCACGTTTCTGAAGGCGCTTTCCGGTACGCTTACGGTAAGGGATGAGCTGTCCTTTGGAGAGCATTCGGAAAAGATTACGGAAATCCGTTTGTATAATGGAAACCGCTTTAAAACTGCAGCAAGTGTGGAGGCCGGAGAACTGTTTGCGGTCAAAGGACTTACTACACCTGAGGCAGGAGACCTAATCGGGAGCTCCTATGAAAAGGCAAAAATGTATAAGCTTATTCCTACCTTACAGGCAAAAGTAGTATATAATGGGAATGTTCATATGAAGGAAGTGCTGCAGCTGTTCCGGTTACTTGAAGCGGAGGAACCATCCTTACGCGTCCTTTGGCAGGAAGCTTCACAATCGATTCACGTACATATTATGGGTGTCATTCAGCTGGAAATCTTGCGGGACATCTTACTAACGAGGTTTGCCCTAAAGGTGCAGTTTGAGGATCCCGAAATTCTGTATAAAGAGACAATTGCTTCTACTGTGACCGGTTACGGACATTTCGAACCGCTCAAGCATTATGCAGAGGTGCATGTAAAAATGGAGCCCGGCCGGCGAGGGTCAGGGATTACCTTTACAAATGCCTGCCATGCGGACGATTTAACGGTTGGGCATCAGCGCCTTATCGAGCATCACTTGTTTGAGCGGGACCATCATGGCCTGCTGACCGGCTCTCCTGTGACGGATATCCATTTCACGCTACTGACAGGAGCTGCCCACATTAAGCATACGGATGGCGGTGATTTTCGCGAGGCGACTTTCCGGGCACTGCGGCAAGGGCTTGAACAGGCAGAGAATATTCTGCTCGAGCCGTACTATCATTTTAAAATGAAGGCCGCTAGTGACCATATCGGCCGTATGATGACGGATGTCCAGCAGGCTTCGGGCACCTTTGATCCGCCTGAAGTAACCGAAAACTACGCTTTACTAACCGGAAGAGTGCCAGTCGCATCCTTTATGAACTACAGTACCCAATTCGCTGCGTATACGAACGGAAAAGGCGCGATTACATTGACGTTTGACGGCTATGATGTATGCCACAATACGGAAGAAGTAATGGAACGGATCAGCTACAACAAGGATGCAGATCCGGAGTACTCCTCTTCCAGTATTTTTTGTGCAAAAGGCAAGGGCTTTTCTGTTCCATGGTATGAAGCGCAGTCTATGATGCACAAACTATAGGAGGTTTTATGCGACATCAAAGAATTTTGGTAATCGGCTGTGCCGGTGCCGGCAAGTCCACCTTCTCACGGCAGCTGCATCAGCTGACCGGGCTGCCGCTCATTCACCTGGACCAGCTTTTTTGGCAGCCTGGCTGGATCCCTACAGAACGCCCGGTTTTCCGGGAAAAGATGTTGACCGAACTGCAGAAGGAAGCCTGGATTATGGATGGCAATTTTGACTCCACCCTTTCTCTTCGGGCACAGTATGCGGATTTGATTATTTGGCTCGATTTCCCGCGGCATATTTGCTTTCCGCGCGTATTGAAACGTGCTGTTACAAATTTCGGGAAAACCCGACCAGATATGACACCCGGTTGTCCTGAAAAGCTGGATCTGGAATTTGCCAAGTGGATTTGGCGCTATGAGCAAGATGCCCGCCCTGACATTGCAGAGGCTGTCCGTCAGGCTCCGTGCGACTCCATCATATTCGCGCATCCGCGTGATCTCACGTCTTGGCTCCAACGTATTTCATCAAACTAGCCGTTTGATACGGTGAGGGTTGGGAATATTTTAAATGCAGGTAAAAATGAAAAATGGAGGTTCTTATGATGAATTATCAACATGTAACAGTAGCAGGAAGCGGCGTTCTAGGAAGCCAAATCGCCTTCCAAACGGCTTTTAAAGGATTCAATGTCACGATTTTTGATATCAATGACACAGCGATTGCCAATGCAAAAGAGCGAATCGCTAAATTAGAAGAAACATACGGCAACTACTTCCTGGATGAACAGGAAGCGGTAAAATCAGCACAAGGCCGTATCAGCTATGCAACAGACATGGCGGAAGCTGTGAAGGATGCTGACCTTGTCATTGAAGCGGTGCCGGAATTAAAGGAAATCAAACAAAACTTCTATACACAGCTTGGCAAAGTTGCGCCTGAAAAAACAGTATTTGCAACAAACTCATCTACAATGCTGCCAAGTGATTTTGCAGAATTTACAGGCCGTCCTGAAAAATTCTTAGCGCTTCACTTTGCCAACACAATCTGGAAAAACAACACGGGTGAAGTGATGGAGCACCCAGGTACAGACCCACAGGTTGTACAGGATGTACTAGCCTTTGCTGCAGCAATCGGCATGGTGCCATTGCACATCAAAAAGGAACAGCCTGGCTATATTTTAAACTCTCTGCTAGTTCCGTTCCTTGATGCAGCACAATACCTATGGGGCAACGACGTATCGGAACCAGAAACAATCGATAAAACGTGGATGATCGCAACAGGTGCCCCAATGGGACCATTCGCTATTATTGATGTTGTCGGTCTGCAAACAGTTTATAACATCGTCAGCACAAAAGCGGCGAAATATCCAGATCAAGAGAACAATCCGTACAAAGCAATCGCTGATAAAGTGAAAAGCGAGTTCCTGGATCAAGGAAAAATGGGGATTCAAACAGGTGAAGGATTCTATAAATATCCAAACCCTGCCTACCAATCTCCAGACTTCTTAAAACCTTAAATCGAAAAAATGACCGGACATTCTTTTTAGGATTTCCGGTTTTTTGTATGATTCATTGCGCGGATTTTCCTTCACAAAAAAACCAAAAAGAACTTTCACTTTTTGGTTTAACGTCCTCATTTCCTGGGTAATAATTTTGTAATTTTCTAATTATTTTAACATTTGAATAGATTATTTCCCTTCACCATTTTCGATTATTTCGCAGCTTGGATGCTTTCCACTTACTATATACACCTTATGTAGCCTTCGGAAATTACTCAGCCAGCTCGGGGTCCCAGCCCTTACACACATCGACCAGCTTAACAGCCCTCGCGAATTCCTGAAGCTCTTCTACTGTCAGCTCGATCGAAGAGTTACTGCTTCCGCATGCAGGATGAACGGTTGTAAAGCGCTGCAGCGAAGCATCCAAATAGACCGGCACATCCGTTGCTAATGCAAATGGGCAGACACCGCCGACCGCGTGACCCGTGACCTGCAGTACTTTATCCGGGTCCAGCATCTTTGCCTTTACGCCGAATATTTGCTTGAACTTTGCATTATCCACCTTTGTGTCCCCGGCAGCGACAACAAGAACCGGCGACTCCTGCCCTTGAAAGCACAATGTTTTGGCGATACGTGCCGGGTGCACACCTACAGCATCCGCCGCCTCCTGCACCGATGCTGTACTCTGTTCATGGACGACAATATCCTGCTCTCGCCCTCTTTCCTTAAAATATGCTTGTACTGCTTGTAAACTCATGATCAGTCTCCTTTCACTAGTTGCTGTGCTTTATTATACTAGAGAAAGTAATTATTGACTGAATTTTTGCACCATACATTCATTTACTGTAATAATTGGATTCTTTATTCATAAAAGAAATGTTGTTGTGTCTCTACCGCTGCTACGCTATGTCCCTGCTATGCAACTTTTTCATATAAGTCTTTGAATAGATAGGATGCTTATCAATGCAAATAACAATAGGAAGAAATAGCCCCATCCTTTTCTACCCTGCTTTATTTCATCGATTCCCATAATTAGCATCAGTAACCCTAGAGACAGCTCCAGATACGCTTGGTATTCAGTATTATTTGTCACCAATCCGTATCCGGCCAGGACCAGTGTTATGATTGAAAATACAATACGTAATATCGTTAACAAAATAAATCACTCCTCATTATGAAACTCCACTAATTGTCGGAATCTGTTGTTCTTTGTCTAGTTAGAGCGGCAGATTCCAGATCATCTGGCATTATTAGTAAAGACCTCCATCCTTTTATTCTTCAATGTTTTCACTTAGTTCCTTATAAATCACCAACGAATACGCCTGCATCCGATCAAGCAGGCGTTCTCCTAGCTGCGAATATCTTTTATCGGCTTCCTCAATCAACCGGTCATACTCTTCCACGACATCTTCCCCGTTTGCCAATGCTCTGTTGAGTACCCATAATTTTTCGGCATATTGCTTTTCAATTTCTGGATACTCCGGTGCCCCTATTTTTTCAAGCATACTGGTTAGGCGCTCAATATATGTACGGATACCCAGCTCCTCTATGATGTCTGAAGACCATTCCAGTAGACTTCCATGCCCGCCGTTTTCAAGCTCATGTAAAAAATCCAATGCGATAAAATAATCATGCGCAACTTTAAAACCATCCGGACGATTGATCGTTAAGCCAGCAGACAATACAGCTTCCCATGCATTCCCTTCATTAAGTAAATCATTTTTCATCTCGCTATTCCCCTTTACTACACTTTTAAGGATGATCTTGCTATTCCTCCTTCAATATCTGTTAAAATAAGGATATCATATTCTGCCTGACTACCGGTGAAGCGTTTCATGAAACCGTAAAGGAGGAGATGGGCATGAAGAAACTTCTTTTAGCAGGGGTGGTCATCTTACTGCTTGCTCCGTTTTGTACGGTTCACCTAAAGAAACAAATGTATGAGCGGCGAATCGAGCATTTTTTGATGGAAGAAATGGCTTACAAGCCGGAGGAAATTCAGTCAATCGAAGCGAGTTGGCATTTTGCAGGGCTGCCAGCGTATGCGGTTACAGTCATTTTTTCAGATGAACCGCAAGTCAACTATCTCTATTTCGCCCATGACAAAAATCAGTTAGGGCAATTTGAGTTTTATACGGAAGACGGCCATACCATCCAATCACCGGAACGATTAAAACATTATGCGCCGTATGAATAGGAATAGCCTGCCAGGCAGCTGTCTGGTCTCTTTAGGAGTAAGCTGCCCTTTTGATGAAACAGGTATTGGCTGGCAAAGAGAAAGTTATTTGGATACAAAAATACAACGTCAGGAAGTGAAAACATGATTCGCGAGCTTAATAATAAACATAAGGAAACGGCTGAAAAAATGCTTGCTGTGCAAATACCCGCCTATAAAGTAGAGGCAGACATAATGAATTTTGACGGGATTCCGCAATTACAAGATACAGTAGACTCGATTATTCAATCGAACGAAACATTTGTAGGCTATCTAATAGAGGATGTGCTGGCCGGCTTTATTTCCTACACACATGACGAAGGCCATTTTCAAATCTGCCGATTAGTTGTTGACCCGGTCCATTTCAGAAAAGGGATAGCCAAAAGATTGCTCGGGTATTTGCTCGAGAACGTATGCAGGGGTTATGAAACAGCTGTGACGACAGGTGCTGAAAATGTACCTGCTAAAAATCTTTACAAAATGTACGGATTTCATGAAGTGAAGGATATTGAAGTAGCGCCAAACGTTTTTATCACGCTGTTACGCAACCGCCCTTCCCATTAGAAGCTGTTTCAGCCCCTTACAAGCTACGCTCCCTCATGTACGAGCAGTGGCTGGTATATCAAGTGAGTGCTGCGTACTATGTTTCGTCTCATTATTAGTCATTGCTAGTTACGATCGTGGCTATAATATCCGTGAGATTCTCATGCACCAGACTATATTGTTGGTCTCGATAATCATAATAACCTTCGAGACCCCTGTGAATGATGGCGTACATCGTAGGATGGAATTCACGGTTCGTACTTTCAATGAGCTGCTGCATGAAGTCCACCGCCTGTTTTTCCGAATAGCCCAATTGCCCAATCAAAACCCCTGCCATTGTTCCTTGCACAGTCATCGGGTCAGCACCCTCTTCCATCGCTGCGCCATTGATCATGCCGAATGAAAAGGCAGAGATAATCTGCCTTTCTAATTCCGTCAGTTCCTCCGTGTGGATGTCCAGCATATTAAAAATCGCTGCCACCATTTCAGAGACTTCACCAGCAAATGTACTTTTCACATTTTTTTCTTCCAAATCGAATCACTCCATTCAAAATAATGATTTCAGACTACCATTGCTAAAACAAGATTTTATATTCCGGATGGATTATGAAACAGCTCGCCCGCTTCAAACATTGTGCACTGTTCTTTATATAGATAGGCCGGTTCTAGGCTGACTGTTTCTCCACCATTGACCTATTTTTATTGCCGTTCTCGGTGCTTCCACCTGTACGACAATCAATTGGTTATTGATAGTTTTTAAGGTAATTTCCTTTTTCAAAAATTTCTTTTGAGCTGAGAGCCGTCCATTCTTCCGGTGTTAGATCAGGATGCAGGTCCAGATAGGATTTGACCATTTTATATCCCTCGCTGTATCCATAGCCAGTAGGAAGCCCATTTCCTCCCCAAAGAATTTCAAGTGACCGATTCAAATCAGGCTTTTCAAGATCTCCTTCAATGGTTGACCAATAAACTTTTTGATAGGTTAGATCAACTTGACTAAAATCAATGTCGGGATAAACCGCTTTTTCAAACATGACCGCCTTCCCTTCAAATATCAGATTATCCAATACCGTATAAGGAACCTCTTTAGGCAGGTGCTTCTCAGTCCAAACGCTATGATGGTATTCGTGAGCTATTGTAGCCTTGATCTCTTCAGGAGTATAATATTTATTGTACAGAAGCGTTATTTTGCCTGTCCCCACGTTTATGCCCATTGTATTTGTATCTGTAGTCGGTAAAACACATACCGTTGTTTCTTTTTCGGTTGGGAGTAAATCAGCTGATTTAAAAAGTGCCTCTTTTATCGTCTTTTCTGTTTCTTCCCTATCAATCTTTTCACTTAATGCTTGATTTTTCGGTAAGCTGCCCTGTGTTACATCAATAGCCAAATCAGCCATGTGTATATATTCACCGTCCTCAAAGCAATCACTATAGATTGGATCGATTATCTCCTCTTCGTAAATTTCCATCTGCGAATCATTCGGGTTCCTTTCAACCTTATCTGTATAGTTTTGATAAAGTTCATAGGCGTTGACGATTTTGAATTTTTGTTTTGTTTCAGGGTGTTCGAATGCTTCCGTTATACTCTCAATCGTTGGCTGATCATCGGAAGGTTCGCTTGTATCCTTTTCTGTACAGGAAGCAAGCATTAGACATGTCCCGATTAGCGCTGCTACGGCAGTGCCCTTTAAAAAATACCTCATTCCCATCCATCCTCTGCGTTAAGCTATTCATAGAAAGTTCAGACTTTTCTCTTTAAATATTTTACCATATTAGGTATTAATTTACCTATTATTTCTATTTTCTTCTATCCATTATGCTATCTTGTTGGCTATGGAGAGAAACCCACTGACCAAGGTATTTTCTCTGGCCGTTTTTTAAATGCCGAATCTTTATGTAAAACAGCACTCTTTATTTTCTCAGTAACATTTTTTGAAGGAGAAGTATGGTTAGCCTCCAGTGCTACTTCATTTAAAAGATTTCCTCCAAATCTATAGTTTAAGGAATTAGGCAAAATAAAAAGCTCATCCCTAAGGACAAGCCTTTTACGTTTCTATATCATGCTTTCATATTGTTTGAAAGGAAATTCAAAAAGAAGCTTCGTTTATCTATTCGTCTTCACTGTAAGGCAGTGGACCTTTTAAATCCGAAAGGGGGCTACCAATATATTCTATGGCTTCCCCCATCACATTCTTACTCTTGTAGCAAATTCATATTGAACTTCCCTCCCACTTCAGAATTAATCCGATCAGTAACCAGGGAATAGAACACAACTATAATAAACGATTAAATTCCCTTCCGGCCATTTTCCATTTCATATAATCATTAAATACTTTACTCGATATTAAATGATTTTCTTGAAATTGCTTTTTCTATAATCTGCTCGGCTGTTAAATCCTCATCCGAATAGTAGATATAATCTGAGATATCCATGTTCTTTACCGCATCTTCTACTATTAATAAAAGGTTATCTATTTCATACTCTTCACCCGAAGCATCCAGTATGATATTGACCAGATCAATCAATTCCTTTTTCGAAAAGTCCCCTTTTTTCCTGTGCTCATAATCAATTATTCTATTACTGATGTATTCATGTTCCCGATCAGTATAAAATAAATCCCTGACACCAGGAAAAGCTACAATCATTTGAAGTTCTGCAATTAGTTTATCGACAGGTTCCAGAAGGTACCTTTTTTCCATAATTTCCTCAACTTTTTTTCTAACTACTGCTTGATCCACTTTATCCCGTACTTTCTATAATGGTTTCTTACAATAAGAGCTTTCCTTCCCCAAAGATATCCACGACGTGTACACCTCTACCTTTTTCATTAGCTGGTTATGAAAGAAAAATATCCAGGCAATGATTTTAAGTTCTTTCCCTTTTAATCCTTGTTAACAAGTCCCGTTGTTTAAATCGCAACATCTGGTATCCTGCTTCACACACCTTTTCATCTAATAAACGAAGCCCCAGTCCATTTTCCTCATCCCATGTACAATTAAACAGTATTCCGATATCACGCTCTTCGTAAATGTCTCCATATGAAACAACAATTCCAACCAACGTAATCATCTCAATAAGTTGGTCGATTGTTTCTACTAAAGGATAATCTTTATTAAATTCAATATCGTAACCTAGTTCATGTCGCTTTTGTTGATAGTAGTCTAAAATTGGTTTTAAAAAGCTTTGCTGCAATTGTTCCCAATCTTGCATTAATGATTGATATGCCTCATATTGTTCATCATCAAAATTACCATCCTCATCCCCTTCAATCATAAGTGCTATCTCGAATTCTTTTCCTAAGAAGTTGATAGTAGTGTCCTTAGACCAAACATAATCATATTCAAGTTCACCAAAAACTGGATCATTAATTGTAATTTTAAAAACCTCTTTTCTATTTTTCAGCAAATCATCCAGGTTCAAACTCTCCAGCGTTTATCTCTGTTTGTACAAGTTGTAATATTTTCATATCATTTAACTCCTGCTTTTTACCAGCCGGATCCAATCATTTTTTCCTATAGTCGTAGTTAGTGCTAGTTTATTAGATTTCATACTTAACTTTTGTATTATCATAGTCAATAATTCCTTCAAAACAAAAGGTCGATAATGAAATGCTTCACCTCATCATCAACCTATCTAATTCACATACATTGCACCGCTTAGCTGAAGTACTGTATAAATCTTTCTTTATACGGAATGTATTCATCCTCCAGCAGCTCTATTTGTAACAACTTGGCTTTGTCCTCCAGCTTGGCAATAAATAGAGCATAAAAGTCCCCTTCAGTTGGGTAAGAAAAAAGTCCAAATCCTTTGGTAGACAATACTTTATTGACTTCCTTAATCTTTTCGGGCAAAAATTCATATTCAAACGTATCCAAGTCTTCAAGCTCATCCAGAGAGGCTAATTCGAGTTGGTGACTGAATTCGTAATCTAGAATATAATTAGTGATCTCATAGTTTTCTTCACCTTTAAAATCTACATAGAGAAAATTCTTTGTAGACAGACCATACTTTAATATCGAAGTATATATACTTTCCGATTCCGAGTAATTTAGAATTGCCTCTATTTCATCACTTTTTTTGAAAATAATCGGTACGATCTCTTCTTCTGTCATTCTATTTCCCTCCTAGATTCTCGGTTCCTTGAAACAACGCCCCATGCTTGTTCGGGATATATTCCGGATAGTTTTTCCGATAAAAATTATCAATCAGGCGCAGAAGAGGATCCCATTCTGGATATGGTTCCGGATCCTGTATCACCATTTGTGCTTCCGGCGTATTCATTAAAAAATCGTCAAAATGTTGGGGTACAGGTAAACCGCGCTTTTGTCTCACATAGATAAGAAATAGGATTTCATACGGATAGAAGCCATATC
>JAPSKP010000018.1:36534-47653 GCA_031181585.1 Lysinibacillus sp. | reverse complement strand
CTTTTTTCTTTTCATCGCCTCGTGTTACTAAATAATCAGCGCGAGTAGTTCGGTTGCTGCTTTCCGGTATAACGATTACTGAATCAGAAAAGAGACTTTTTATATAGGAAAAGGAAAGCGGATTTCCTTGTTCCCGCCTATTAAACCAAAGCCTGTGCTAGCTTCTCTTTGAGACAGAAAAATTGCCCTTGGTTTCATACATGTAGTACAATACAATTTCAATATTCAAATTATTTATGGGGAATAGTGTTTTTCCTTTTCATTTTATACAGGAACATCATACAATAGAGTTATAGAGTTCGAATTGCTTCTCGGAACTTTATAGAAAGTTTGTAGTGTTCATAAGTTGGAAAGAGCATGTATGATTTTTGATGGTTTAAACAAATAGTAAGGTAACCTTGGTTTACATGTGTTTCAACGAATGACTGTGAAGGGAGTTGAAGTCTTATGGACATCGAACGCATTAATGAAAATACACTGAAGTTATTTATTACGTACAGTGATATTGAAGATCGCGGCTATAGCCGTGAGGAGATCTGGTATAACCGCTCAAAAGGCGAGGAACTGTTTTGGGATGTAATCGGTGAAGTGAATACAGAGGATTATTTTGATATGGATGGCCCAATCTGGATTCATATCAACGCTTCCGAGCAGGGACTTGAAGTCATCGTCACACGTGCCAACCTACATCCTGATCAAGAGGCGACAGCCATGATGGATAGCTTCGACGAAAATCGAGAAGTAGCAGCACAATTACGGGAAATGGAAAGTGTCATCTTTGAATCGTTTGATACAGATTCTGATGAAGATATGACGATTTCAAACGCCCGTTTCGCTTTCAAGGATATAGATGAACTAATACCGCTTGCTAAGCGTATCGTCCCTATGGGATTGACATCTTCGCTATATCAATTTGAGGGGCGTTATTATTTACATGTTGATTTCACTGATCTACCAGAACAACGTGAACGTAAAAATGCTTTAGCGCTTATTAAAGAATATTTAAGACCTTCACGCTTAACAATCCACCGCTTAGATGAGTACGGCAATCTAATCATGGAAAACAATTGCTTTGAAACGGTTCTTGAATATTTTGCATAGATGATTTCCCGCACTTTTCTAAGTGCGGGTTTTTTATGCGGAAAAAATAATGCTATTTGACGTTCGCTGGTTCAGTAAATGGAAGTATGCCATCTATTTCCCTTATACAGAGCCAAAATAAAATTTTGAACAAAAAACAATTTTTCACTTGAACGATGAGGGTACCTTTTTTACAATGTGGCAAAGGAGGTTTTGTTATGCTTGTCGCAATCAATGAGCACGGAGACTATTTGCCATTGACGGAAAGCTTAACGGAAGCAGCCCTATTGCAATTGCGTAAAACGAAAGCATTCTGTCCTCATTGTAAAGAGCGGGTAGTTTTAAAAGCGGGTGCTATTAAAATTCCTCATTTTGCTCATACTGTAAATACAGCATGTGCCTCTTTATTTACAGAAGGTGAATCCTATATGCATTTATTAGGAAAACAACAGTTATTCAACAGGTTGCAGCGATTAGAAGAAGATGTTCAGTTAGAATGCTATCTGCCCCATTTACAGCAGCGACCGGATTTGCTGATTAGAAAAAAGCAGTCATATGCCATTGAGTTCCAGTGCAGCCGGATTCCTATTTCTTTATTGAAGGAACGGACACAGGGCTATCAAAATGCACAGATCATCCCCATCTGGTTATTAAAAACGCCGTCCTCTTTTTTACAAAAAGGATCTATTCTCAAAGCCTCATTCACGCAGTTCCATCAGCAATTCATCCAAAAAGATTATTTGATTACCTATGCCCCTGAAACGGAACAATTTCATTATTTTTGTCATTTTATCTTTCTGCATGGTAATACATTTTTAGCCCGATTAGTAAGTCTGCCGCTGAAAGCGCAAGTTTTCCCTTTTTATGAGCCAAAAAAGCTGAAAGAAGAAGGATTTAATGAAATGTTTTCAGAATATACTAGGTATCGTCTGAAGTTTTTAAACAATCGTCTTTTTTACAGCAAAAAAGGGGTAAATGATCTGTTTTTACGAGCTGTTTACGAATTGCGGCTCCCCCGCGAAAAGATTCCTTTATTTATCGGTATACCTGTAGTACATGCAAGGGCTATACCTGTTTTTTCGGCAGAGTGGCAGCTGATGCTTCTTTACTTCCTGTACTGCCATGGTTTGTCATGTAAAAATATGAAGAAAAGTAAAATCTATTATTTCCTGTCCTGGGCGAGTCTCCCGGCTACAGAGCAAGCCCTTCAAGCGGTACAGGAGTATCTGCGCATTTTAGAGACACTTTCCATTCGGGAAGTAGGGGGAGCTTATTCAACTGGGCAGTTAATTCAAGTGGTTTTTAATGAATTGATTGCAATTAATTAGAAATATTGAGAAAATGAAATAGAACTTCGAATACCGAAATATGTTATTGGAGGATAGATAAAATGGCAAAAGAAGTATTATTACGAGATCAAATTCCTGAAGAACTGACATGGGATTTAACGCCGATTTTTTCAACGGATGAGGCTTGGGAAGAGGAATTTAAGGAAATAGAGGCATTGGAAGAGCACGCAAAAAGCTATAAGGGAAAAGCAACAGAGAGTGCACAAAGTCTGTATGACGCTTTGCAGTTTGGTGACCAGATGTATGAGCGCTTCAGTAAATTATATGTATATAGCCATTTGAAGCATGACCAAGATACAACGAATGGCAAATACCAGGCAACGGATAGCCGGGTGCGTTCTTTAGGAGCAAAGCTTAGTGCGGCATGGTCTTTTTTAACACCGGAAATTTTGACGCTTGATGAGGAGACAATTAATGAATATGTAGCAAGCTATGAACCTTTGAAGCTGTATGAGCAGTCCTTGAAAGAATTAAACATGGGACGCCCGCATATTTTATCTGCAGCAGAAGAGCAGCTCCTTGCCCAAATGTCTGAGGTGACGGGCGTTTCTAGTGATACTTTCGGCAAATTGAATAATGCTGACTTAGAATTCCCGAAAATTAAAAATGAAGACGGGGAAGAAGTGCGTGTTACGCATGGCTCTTATATTTCATTTTTAGAAAGTACTAACCGGAATGTGCGAGAAGCGGCATTTAAGGCAGTTTACGAAACGTACGGGAAGTTTCGCAATACATTTTCATCAACACTTGCCGGTAATGTAAAGGCGCAAAATGTGAGAGCCCGTATACGGAAATATGATTCGGCACGCCATGCTGCGATGAGTAATAACTTCATTCCTGAAAAGGTATATGATCAACTCATCTCAACGATTCATGAATATCTGCCATTGCTGCACCGGTATGTAGCCCTTCGCAAAGAAGTTCTTGGACTGGATGAATTGCATATGTATGACCTGTTCACACCGCTTGTTAAAGAAGCGAAGATGGATATGCCTTACGAAAAAGCAAAAGAATTAATGGTGGAAAGCTTCTCACCATTAGGTGAAGAATACCAAAGCATTGTAAAAGATGGGCTGAAAAGCCGTTGGGTAGATGTGATGGAGAACAAAGGGAAGCGAAGCGGTGCCTATTCTTCAGGTACATACGGTACAAACCCATATGTATTAATGAACTGGCAAAATAATGTGGATAATTTGTTTACATTGGCCCATGAGTTTGGCCATAGTATGCATAGCTATTATACACGGGCAAATCAGCCGTATCCATATGCCAGCTATTCAATCTTTGTGGCAGAAGTAGCCTCTACATGTAATGAAGAATTGCTATTTGATTATTTACTAAAAACAATAGACGATCCACAGCAAAAAATTTATTTATTGAACCACTGGTTAGACAGCTTCCGTGGCACAGTGTTCCGTCAAACAATGTTTGCTGAATTTGAGCATATGATTCATGAGATGGATGCAAAAGGTGAGGCATTGACAGCAGATAGACTGACAGAAGTGTATTATGATCTAAACGTGAAATATTTCGGGGATGCAATAACGGTAGATGAAGAAATCGGCCTAGAGTGGGCTCGTATTCCTCACTTCTATTACAACTATTATGTTTACCAGTATGCAACAGGACAAAGTGCTGCAACAGCATTAAGCAAAAAGATCCTGGAAGAGGGTACACCTGCTGTTGAACGCTATATCAACAACTTCTTGAAAGCAGGCTGCTCAGACTTCCCAATAGAAGTATTAAAGGCAGCTGGCGTCGATATGGAATCACCGCAGCCGATTGCAGAAGCTTGTAAAGTATTTGAAGAAAAGCTAAATGAACTTGAAAAACTGCTTCTAAATAAATAGGACAAAAGCCGTTAGAGTCGTTCTAACGGTCTTTTTCTGTTTTAGAAAGTATTTTTCTCGCTCGCACTTTGTTTTGCTACAATAATAATAGGTGATTATATAAATATAGTATATTGCTTCGGTAGAATAGAAGAGAAGTGTTGATATAACAGTTATTTGCAAGCGCTTTCTATTTGACGGATTTGTGAATTTATATGTATTTTGTTGCAACGATTATTATTGTATGCTAAATTATAAATGTGAAATAAATCACATAACAAACATACACCCCTTTGTTTGAACGTGAACATTTCTCCCATCCCCTTTGTGAAAAAGAGGCGTCCTATCTGTCGAGGTTAGGGCGCCTCTTTTGTTTTTTCTAGGAGAGCCTTTTTTTCGTGTAATTTTAACTAATAAAAAAAGCCGCCCAGCGAAAGCCTGAGCGACGACTCTAATAAACTATGAAAATATAAAAGAAACTATCTATAATTGCGATTTAAACGCCATACTGTTATGTCTTCATTTGTAATACGTTCGATTTTTTGCTGAAGCATACGTTTTTTTAATTCACGCTCTGCCACAGTATAATCGATGGAGAAGATTTCTGCTATTTCTGCTGTTGTCAGAAGTTCGTATCGCTTAAATACGTCTTCTATCGAAGGAATGGGCTGGGGCACAAGCTCCTCGCCAATCATCTCTTCTAAAATGTGCTCATACACTTCGTAGTGATAGGAGCCGCTTACCTTCAACCCTTCTTCTTCGATGCATTCATTGAAAAAGACGATGCTTGGTACTTCATCTACATCCATCTCGCGTGTGATATAGAGATCACACTGAAATGCACGAGCCGCTTCCTTGGAGCCGAAGTCGATGGCGAATTCATTCATATCCAGCCCAACCTCTTCAGCTATTTCGAGAAGAGTGGCATGTGAATTTACATTCTTTGTCTTTAATACTGCGTATTGCTGCAATTTCGTCAAGTAACGGGAACCTGCGCGTTTCCCTTGAAGCTCAGCTGCTTTGATTGCGATTGACGGAAGGACAGGGTGGGTAATATCTAGTTCATCCCCGTTATAACAACCTTTCAATCGCTTTGTTAAAGAATTGAGCGCAGACAGTTCTGTGCTTAATACATAGCGCCACGTGAAATAATGTTCATATTGAAGTTGAAGCTTGCGCAATATACTTTTCATTGCGAATGCCTTTGGGCAAAGCGGGTCAATGAAAATATATAATTCTACCGGCTTATAAGTAGTAATAGAAGGTGCGACAGGCTGTGGTAATAGCTGAACATTATTCATCGAATCCCTCCTCATCTTCATTCTCTGCATTAATCATATGATGAGCAGTCATAACAAGACGTTGGAAATACGTTTCACGGAATTTTCCGTCTAAACCAACCTCATCCATAGCTTCAGCCATACATTCCAGCCAGGCCTGCGCACGATCAGGGGTAATTTTAAAGTTCATATGGCGAGCACGCATCATCGGATGACCATGCTCTTCTGTATATAAATTAGGTCCACCTAGGTACTGAGTTTGAAACTGGATTTGCTTACGAATTGTTTCGGTTAAATCTTCAGGGAAGATTGGAATGAGGTGTGGGTGCTTTGCGACGCGTGCATAAAAAGCATGCATAAGCTCCGAAAGCTTTTCAGCGCCAAGTTCCTCGTAAGGAATCGTATATTTTCGATTCATAGGTGCTACTCCTTTATGTCTAACTTCTTCTAGTATACGTGATGATGTATACTTTGCTGCTTCACAAACGTATTTAGTAGACGATATGTTCATTCTAACAACGACTTTCATTTTTCACAAATAAAGAGCTCTGACATGACAAAAGGGATGTAAAAATATGTTAAGTATTATATGTATTTAATACTTTTTTTACATAGTTTTGCGTTTCCTTAAAAGGGGGTATTCCCTTATATTTTGAGACATTACCTGGTCCCGCATTGTATGCAGCAAGCGCCAAAGACATGTCCCCATCAAATTTATCTAACATTTGGCGTAAATATTTAGTCCCGCCCATAATGTTTTGGAAAGGATCTTTTACGTCTGCTACGCCAAGGAATTTAGCCGTTGACGGCATTAGCTGCATAAGGCCTGTTGCTCCCGCTGAGCTCACGGCATTAGGGTTGAAACCGGATTCCTGTTTAATAACCGCTTCTATCAACTTGGCAGGAACATTGAATTTTGCAGCAGCCTCCTCGATAGCCGTTTTAAAATCTGTATTAGAAGCAATAGCAGTTTGTTTAGAGATAGCAGAAGACGAAGAAGAAAGTGATTCAAGCACTGATGCTGGTACATTAAGCTGCCCTTCATAGATCAGCGACTGCAAATAGTCCGCTGTTTTTTTCTCACTATTTCCATAAATGTCCGCTAAGCTGGCATGGCTTCCAAGCATCTCAGACAGTTCTGAAGCTTGTCCATTCCCCATACTTTCTAATAGCTCCTCTATAAGCCCTGAAAAAGCGGAGGAGCCAGTCCCTAAAACCGAATTCGTTTGATTGTCTCCGCCAACCGATTGAATTGCCTGTATCTCCATTAATGTGCGTAATGATTGAATATCCATTTCATCGTCCCTTACTCAGATTGCTGCGCTAAAGCCTCTGCAAAGCGCGCGATTTTTTTCTTTGCGTGTCTTTTTTCAATATGGTGCTCTGCCAAAAAACGTTGAAAAATGTCAATACCTGTTTGTTCATCATTTGTTTCATATTCTACTTCATAATCCTCACATTGCAAATAAAAAGAATGGTCCAAAAAGAGTATTCCGCCTTTATATTCTATTTCTACACGGTTTGTTGCCAATGTACCGAATAGCTGTAATTGCTCGGGCTGTATATGCATTGCAGCTAGCCGTTGTTTGACCGAGGGAGCATGGAATCCAGTTCCTTGAATCATCTCAGTGGCAGCATCATCGGATAATCGGTCGGTTGTTTCCAGGTAGGCATTTTCTGTAGATCGTTCCTTTAATGTACATTCGATGTGAGAAGGCAGTACACGAATACGGAGTCCACTCATCGCTTTTTTTAAGTGCTGGCCGGGTGTGTCGAAATAGTGGTTTTCCTGTCGCGCAATTTGCTCCTGCTGAATATTAAAATGAGTGAGGAGACGGTGGTACTCCTCTTTTGTTAATAAATTTTTAAATTCAATTTCCAGCTGCTGGCTCATTTAATCATCCTTTCTTCTCGGTTGTTTATATTTCCGTTCCCCAATTCTAAAAAGCAGACTGCATACACGAAAGCTGTATGTTAAAATATGAAAAGATAAAGTGGAAAGGAAGACGTCCATTGCGTAACGTATATAATATCGAAAATCATGTTGAAATACATAATAAAATTACCTTCAGTGTAAATGAAAAGGTACAGGACATTCAAATACTCCCGGCAGGAAAGGTCATTGTAGATTCAGACCAATATGCCTTTATTTATATCGTTGAGGAGGACAAGGAGTTTAGTTATTTACATTTTGGAGAAAGTACTTGGCCTGCTTTGTTGGGAATGCTGTTGCGCGGGGAGGACCCTCTCCTTTCTCTAGGAGAGCGGTTCATAGAATTACAGCAATTCCATGAAGAATTAGAAGCATTGATTTATAATATCGAAGGCAACAGTAATTACGGTGAAGAATTTGTCGCCCGTGTAGAAACAGCTTTTCAAGCGTTTTTAGCAAATGATGAAGTATAATATAAGAAAGTGGAAAGATGTGCTGACGAAGTGATTTTCGTCGCCTCATTGTTGGGAGGTTAATTATTTTGGGACAGTGGGACGTTTTTTTAAGCCCTTATAAGCAAGCAGTGGACGAGCTGAAAGTAAAATTGAAGGGAATGCGCTCGCAGTTCGGCACTGTGAATGCAAACTCACCAATTGAGTTTGTAACAGGACGAGTAAAGCCTTTGGCAAGCATATATGATAAATCGTTGCAAAAGGGCATACCATTCGAGCCTTCCGACAAGTTGGGATCGGAGCTGCAGGACATTGCAGGCGTGCGCATCATGTGCCAATTTGTTGATGATATCTCGACTGTGACGCAACTGATTCGTCAGCGGGAAGATATGAAAATCATTGAAGAAAAAGATTATATTACGAATAGTAAACCAAGCGGATACCGTTCTCATCATATGATTATTGAATATCCTGTCGAAACGGTACAAGGACGAAAAATCATAGTGGCTGAGATCCAAATTCGTACATTGGCCATGAATTTTTGGGCATCAATTGAGCATTCGTTAAATTATAAATACAAGGGAGAATTTCCTGAAGAGATTAAAGACAGGCTGCAAAATGCTGCGGAGGCTGCCTTTCGGTTAGATGAAGAGATGAGTCAAATCCGCAGTGAAATTCAAGAGGCACAAGCTTACTTTAATGAATACAAAGACGATCTAGCGATACTAAATAACTCAGAAAAGGAGCGTGACAAACAGTGAAGTTTGCCATTCAATCACGCCGCGATGTACAGTCGAATGAATTGATGGAGCTTGCCAAAACCTATTTGCAGGATTTCGGGTTAGAAATAGATGAAGAAGAGCCGGAGATCGTTTTGTCGATCGGCGGTGACGGTACACTTTTGCATGCGTTTCACCGTTATTCTCACCGGCTGGATAAAGTCGCCTTCGTCGGGATTCATACAGGGCATCTAGGTTTCTATGCAGATTGGAAGCCGTCTGAATTAGAGAAGCTGGTTCTATCAATTGCGAAGAAAGAATTTAATTCAGTAGAATACCCGCTGCTTGAGGTGCAGGTGCATCGTAATAATTCGGATTCAAGTACGTATTTGGCTTTGAACGAGGCAACAATTAAGTCTCCAGACGTTACGCTTGTGATGGACATTGAGTTGAATGGCAAACACTTTGAGCGTTTCCGGGGGGATGGTCTGTGTGTATCAACGCCATCCGGAAGTACAGCCTATAATAAGGCACTTGGCGGCGCAATCATTCATCCGACGCTGCATGCATTCCAGCTGACAGAGATGGCTTCGATCAATAACCGTGTATTCCGTACAGTTGGCTCCTCACTTGTACTGCCAGCGCATCATAACTGTGTATTAAAACCAGTGAATGATCAGAAATTTAATATGACAATCGACCATATTCAAATTATACAAACGGACGTTAAGTCCATTACATTCAATGTAGCAAATGAGCGTGTACGCTTTGCCCGTTTCCGACCCTTCCCATTCTGGGAGCGCGTGCACGATTCATTTGTTTCAAACGAATAGGATAAGGGAAATATGAATAATAGATTTACAGTGACTTTTATTGCGAAACAACAAGGACAGCTCCTGCGTGAAGCAATTAGCGAATTTGGTATTTCTAAACGAGCGCTGACCGCTATTAAATTTGATGGTGGGGAAATTCTTGTCAACGGGCGGGAGCAAAATGTTCGTTATATTCTGCAAGCTGGGGATAAAATCACTATCATATTCCCGAAGGAACAGATTAGTAATGGTCTTATCCCGCAGCAGGGGAATCTTGATATTGTCTATGAAGATGAAACGCTTCTTATTTTGAACAAACCGGCTTATATGAGTACGATTCCATCGAGGGAGCATCCGGATGGCAGTGTAGCAAACTTTGTTGCCGGCCATTTTTCACAGCAAGACATTGCTTCTACCGTACATGTGGTTACAAGGCTTGATCGGGATACATCTGGTTTGTTATGCATTGCCAAGCATAGGCATATTCATCATCTGGCAAGTCTTATGCAACGCGCTGGGTCTATTCACCGGGAATATGAAGCAATTGTGCATGGACATGTGCAGCCCCAGTCAATTATTGCACCTATTGGCAGAAAAGAATCCAGCATTATTGAAAGGGAAGTAAGGGATGATGGACAATATGCACATACAGATGTCTTTCTGCTTGAACACTTGACAATTGAAGGCCAGCCGTATTCTCATATCCGGCTGAAGCTGCATACGGGACGCACACATCAAATTCGGGTGCATATGTCGCATATCGGTCATCCGTTAGTTGGTGATGAGCTTTATGGAGGGAGCAGGAAGCTTATTACAAGGCAGGCGCTTCATTGTGTGAAGCTTCAGCTGCTGCATCCTGTTACTAGTAAAGCGCTTGTATTTGAATGTATATTGCCGCTTGATATGATGAATATAATAAAATAGATGAAAGATGTTCGGAATAGACGAGCATCTTTTATTTATTTCATGAGAAGGGCCGTCAGTTTTTCTTAATCAATTTATTAAATACATATATAATCCTATTTTCTATAAATCTCATTTGGTTCAGAAAGAAAAAGGAACAGATTGGGAGTGCAGCCAACTGAAATGTTAAAAATTTGTGGGAACGATAAATAATCATTTACGAATGGCAGCTCACACAACTATTATGTAATGTGAGAGGAGGGATTACATGGTCGAATATAAAAATGAAAAGGATGACGTCCAGTATAATGAGGAGCTTCTTTATGAACTGCTTAAGGAAGAAAATATCCAATTATTCCGTGAACATTTTTTAGCACTTCATCCTTACGATCAAGCGCAATTTTACGAGAAGGTTGGACCTGATATACGGGAGACCATGTATCATTTCTTATCTCCTCAGGAATTGGCAGTTATCTTTCGTGAGCTAGAGCTAGAAGATGATGAATATCAAGATTTTCTTAAAGAAATGGATACTTCCTACGGGGCCGCCATGTTATCGGAAATGTATACCGATGACGCGGTAGACGTATTAAATGAGTTGGATAATAAAGAACGAGAAAGTTATCTAGAAATGATGGACAGTGAGACAGCAGAAGAGATCAATGAACTGCTCGCATATGCCGAATATACGGCAGGAGCCATTATGACGACAGAGTATGTTTCGATTCTAGAAAGCTCTACAGTTCGTTCTGCTATGACCGT
>JAPSKP010000018.1:0-36434 GCA_031181585.1 Lysinibacillus sp. | reverse complement strand
AAGATGAAGCTGCTGATGCGGGAACTATTGACTGGACTAATAATGGGTATTGTATGTGCCCTCATTGTAGTAGGGATTATTTACTTCTGGAAGCATAGTCTTGTGATGGGTCTCCTTGTCGGTGGAGCTATCAGTTGTTCAATTTTAGTGGCGACGCTTGCAGGGTCATTCATTCCACTCCTGATTCATAAGATGGGTATTGATCCGGCAGTAGCATCGGGTCCCTTCATCACTACATTGAATGATGTGACAAGCTTAATGATTTACCTTGGGCTTGCAACCATGTTTTTAAGTCAAATTATGTAGCAATGAAGCTTCCATAGCATATCGTAAGGAAAAAAGGATGTGGATGGTTGGAGTATCCGTTATTGTACATTCATACCCCGCCCCCTGCGCGTCAAATCGATGATGAAAGTACATCGATCTATGTAAGGAAGGAGCCAGTACCCTCGCTGATTCTCCATCAGCTTCGATACTTTGCACGCCCGGTCAATAAAGAGAGACAATTGTACTTCCAGTTAAAAAATGGAGAGCAATTAAACGGCATTATCGAGAAAGTGAAAGGCGAGGAAGTGCTGATCCGCGCGATGAATCAGGAGATTTGGCTGGCGGCTGAATCAATTGCTTACATTACGGCAAAATAAAGAGCAGATGCATAATGCATCTGCTCTTTTTTATTGCACTTCTTTTGCTTAGTTACAAATGTTAAGATCTACGTCTGCAACACATTGTACAGCACAGAAGCAGTTTAAGTCGACTGTAATACAGCTGTCTGATGCAGCAAAGTGGTTAACCTCACATAATTCTGCAAGGTTTACCTTTGTTCCGCAATCAGATAGTAAATTTACAGCATCACCACCGTATTCGTATAACGGGACTAAAACGCGCAAAGTAGCACAGCAGTCATCAAAGATATCTTCTACACGGAAGAATACAGATGTACAGTATTCATAAAATTCTGATGAGAATTGTGCCATGAATGGTGTGCCTGTTTTTGTTAGTAACTTGAATACGCGTGTGTCTGCTGCTTTACGAGCAGGACTTACAATGCCGCCAAGCGGTTCTAAGAAGCAGTTTGTAGTACATGTCGGACAATCCTCTTCAGTAGCTTGGTTTTGGATATCTAGAATTGCACGCACAACTTCACATACACAGCCTCTATCGCCGCCAAATCCACCTACGCTATCTCTTCCACAACCCATATATTCACCTCCCTGTCTGTGAACTCTTTCTACAATATGAAAGTGTGCAATAGCGATTAGGGCGATTGCTACGGTTGAATAAAATTTACTGTCAGAGACGATACTATGCACAAAAAGGAGGTGCAGGAAATTGAGAGGAAAGCTACTCATTGTCTGCTGTTGTCTTCTACTTGTGGGATGCGGCAATACGAACGAAAAACTGACAACTTTTTATGCTACATATGATGGCGAGAAAGAAAAAGGAATCGAGGAAATGTTGGATAAGCAACAGGATATCGAGCATGCCAATGTCATTTTTATAGAAGATAAGCTTCTTGTTGCAATGCAGGTAAAGCCATGGAAGAAGTACAAAAAGAAATCCATCGAAAAGAAGGTGGAAGAAGAGTTGAAAAAGGAGTATCCGAACTTACAACTAATTGTTTCTGCCGATTTTAAACTGCACTGGGAATCAGCAAAGCTTATCGAAAAGAATGAAACAAAAAATTTAAGCGAAAAAATTGAAGATTTAAGGAAACTAGCGAAGGAGGAAACGTAAATGAACGAACAGCGCTATCAAACAATCGAACAGCAAATTAGCCCGAAACCTCCTGTTGCGATGAATATGCTCAAAGCCTTTTTAGTAGGGGGAGTGATTTGCGCAATTGGACAAGCAATTTCATACTTTTATATCATTTTCTTTGATTTTACTGAACAAACGGCAGGAAATCCTACAGTGGCGACCATTATTTTTATCGCCATGTTGTTGACAGGATTTGGTTTGTACCGCAAGCTCGGCCAGTTTGCCGGGGCGGGCAGCGCAGTGCCGGTTTCGGGATTTGGTAACGCCGTTATTTCAGCTGCTATTGAGAGCCGTACAGAAGGGTTTGTTCTCGGAGTCGGCAGCAATATGTTCAAGCTAGCCGGATCAGTTATTTTATTTGGGGTTGTGTCAGCGTTTTTTGTAGCGCTTATTAAACTTATTTTAGTAACAATTGGGGTGGTATCATGGTAATCGTGTTTGAGAGGAAGCCCGCAATTTTAGCATGCGCGGCTGTCACGGGTCCGCTTGAAAAACGAAGTGTATTCAAGTCCTATTTTGATTCCATTATGGATGATGAACGGTTTCAAGAAAATACGAATGAAAAAGGACAAATGGTGCTTGTACAGGAAGCATGCCAAGTTCTTCTAAAAAAAGCAGATGTAAAAAATTTAGATATTGATTACTTTTTAAGCGGGGATCTCGTTAATCAAATGACGCCAACCAGTTTTGCGGCAAGAGAGCTTGCCGTTTCATTTATTGGCTTGTTTGCAGCGTGTGCTACAGCTGTCTCATCTGTTATTATTGCAGGCCTTTTAACAGAGCTAGGTGCATCCAATTTTGCTATTGCAGGAGCAAGTAGTCATCATAATGCGACAGAGCGTCAATTCCGTTATCCGGTCGATTATGGTGCGCAGAAACCTGCTACAGCGCAATGGACAGTGACAGCAGCTGGGTTTGCTCTTGTTGGTAAATATCATGAGGGAATGCCGTATATGGCTGCTGCTACTGTAGGAAAAGTAGTAGATTACGGACAGGAAAATCCGCTTCATATGGGTGGAGCAATGGCACCAGCGGCCTACAGTACCATTACTACCCATTTAAAGAAACGTAACCAGAAAATCAGCGATTATGATGTTATTTTTACAGGAGACCTTGGGAAAATCGGTCTTAAGCTATTAAAGGCGATGCTTGCTGAAGATGGCATTAAAAGTGAGGAACTTGATATTCTCCGGGATGGAGGGGATGAGTATTTTGGTGAAGATGAACGCTTCCAGGCAGGAGCAAGCGGTGCAGGATGCTCAGCCTCTGTGTTCTATAGCTATGTCGATCTTCAAATGAGAACAGGACGCTATAAAAAAGTGCTTCTTGTAGCAACAGGTGCTCTGTTATCACCACTTTCCTATCAGCAGGGGGAGACGATTCCCTGTATCGCGCACGCAGTTGAACTAACAGTATAGGAGGAAACAGGGATGATCTACTCATTTATATTTGCCTTCATTGTAGGGGGGCTTATTTGTGTTATCGGCCAGCTGTTAATGGATGTGGGCAAGCTCACACCAGGTCATACACTGTCCATTCTTGTAGTCGTAGGCGCCGTTTTAGATGGCTTTGGCCTTTATGAGTATTTGATTGATTTTGCTGGTGCAGGTGCTACTGTACCCATTACATCGTTTGGGAACTCACTGACACACGGAGCCCTGGCTGAAGCTGAAAAGCACGGATGGATCGGTGTGCTGACAGGTATGTTTGAGGTGACGAGTTCCGGTATTAGTGCCGCCATTGTATTTGGTTTTATCGGAGCTTTACTTTTTAAGCCAAAAGGAACAATCGACTAGACGAATATCCTCCTTTCATTTGCTTATGTAACATACATTAGCAAATAGAAGGGAGGTGTTTTTTTATGGGCGGTTATTATAACTATGGCTGGCAAGGCGGAAATGTTGGAGGCCAGCAAAGTTGTTCGAACTACAGCTACGGCGGAGGTTATGGCGGTGGCTACGGTGGAAGCGGCAATATGTTCGTGTTGATCGTGGTACTGTTCATTTTATTAATTATCGTAGGTAGCGTAATCATCTAAGGAGGGAAGCGTGTGGAACCGTTTTTTAGACAGGTTGAGAAAAAGACCGGTGTGCAGTTCGAGGAAATACTAGCGCTTGCCAATGCGATTCAACACGCGGACTTTTCGAATGAAAAACAAGTGCGTAAAATTGTTCGTAAAGTAGGCAAACTGGCGAATCGCCCAGTCGATTCAGCATTGGAAGATAAAATCGTAAAATCGATTATGCAAGATGGTCAATCTCTTGATCTAGGAAAAATTGAAAAAATGATGAGATAAAAAAACGGATTTCCGTATAGTTACGGAAATCCGTTTTCATTTAAAGAATTCTGCCATTTTGCTGTGTGTTCATATCTATAGGCTAAAGCGAAGCAGCCTGAGTCCGTCTTTGAGAGTAAGGTCCCATTCTCCTTACGTCCTCAAAAACATTCGTCAGAGCTGAGCAGAAGCTTTAGCAATTTGATTTTTAAATTACTTTTTCCATTGCCCGATGAGGTATATAGGCATCTAAAAATTCTGGTGAAGTAACTACATAACCAAGTTTTTCATAAAATGGAATAGCATAGCTTTGAGCGTTTAGCTTCAGCTTTTCCCAGCCGTATTCTACAGCGTATTTCTCTACCTGCTCCATGATCAATACACCCAGCCGCTTGCCGCGGTACTCTTTTAGTACGCACACGCGCTCAATTTTCCCGACACCAGGGGAGATTTCACGTACACGGGCAGCTGCAATGGTATGATCATCTTCCTGAACAATGAAATGTGCCGCCGTTTTATCAAATTCATCCAGCTCCAAGTGGAGTGGAACACCTTGTTCCTCGACAAAAACCTTTTTCCGTACATCAAATGCCAGTTGTTTTTCTTCTTCAGTAGTAACTAATTTAACAATAAACACGAACTTATTCAGCTCCACTCAATCTAAATGTCTCATAAGTCGTCCATGATCCATCTTCCAATTGGTACAGAAGGTGGAAACGGTCGATTGTTTCTTTTTCATCTACACCGCTCATACGTAATTGGCCTAAAATGTCATCGTGTTCCGAATCTGTCATTTTTTGAGCAATCGTAATATGTGGAACGAAGACATGTTTTGGCTTGCCGATTTGTAGTTGCTCCTGGATTTCATTATGAATGTTTTCAAGCTGAGGTGTCGGCTCAATCCGGAAATAGATCGCGTTTGTCGTTGGGAAGAAGGAACTTATACGCGAAGCATGAATTGTTAGTGGGGCAAAGCGCTTAGCGATCTCTGCAAGCTTCTTTGTAATATCCCCAATCTCTGTTTCATCCGCTTCGAATACGTCCTTCAAAGTCATATGCGGTGTAATCTGCGCATAGTGTGGGTCATAGCGTTTACGGTAAGTATTCGCTAAATCTTGTAGTTTTTTTGATGGAAATGCAACAATGCCGTACTTCAAAGTTCATTACCTCCCGAAAAATCAATTTTCTCTTCATATTTAGTATAACAGATTGAACAGTCTTTTTCGCAATTGTTGAAAAGATTATCCGAAATTTTCAATCAACGCCCTCTTTAAATCAGGCTTCCAATACTTCCAAGTATGATTGCCTGTAAACTCTTCATAAAATGTATCATAACCCATCTCGACCATCATTTTATGCATTTGACGGTTAGGTGTCAAAAAGTCTTTTTCTGTTTTATCATGCAAAATCACTTTATCCTCTTCTGTTCCGATTACATGATAAACAGAAAGCTGATCAAACTCCTTGGCTGAGCGCACTTTTTCTATCACTAGATCATCTACATAGGGAGAATGAAGAATGGCTTTGCCGAAAATATTCGGATACTTGATAGCTGCAAGCAGTGAGACTGTAGCTGCCATGGAATCACCGATTAGCCCACGATTTGAACCAAGGGCATTTGTCGAGAATTCCCTATCCAAGTAAGGTACGAGCTCATGTGCTAAAAAGCGTAAGTAAGCTTCATGCTGGTCACCGGAAGGAATATACTTGCGTTTCCGGTCTTCCACACTTTTGTAAGGAACGCCAACGATGATCAAGTGTTCAATTTCATAGTCGTCAATCAATTCATCAGCAAGACGAGGAATACCACCAAGCTGGAAATAGTCTTTTCCGTCTGAAGCGATTAGAATATTATACCTGTATAACGGAGTATAGTTGGCAGGGATATAAACCAGCAGCTGCATATGTTCCTGCAGGCATTCACTGTAAAAGTTAACATCTTTGACTGTTCCTTTATCCACATATGTCACTCCTTCTCATAGTTGTAACGAAATTGTATCATATTGAATAATAAAGGTGTAATATGTAGGTAACGTTTGTTCTATTTATGGGTTCAATTAGATGGGAAAAATCTTATTAGAAATAGGATCCTGTCTCAATTTCTATCTATTGTTTTGAGCCGATTATATATGACTAAATAAAGAAATGGAGATTCCCTATGCAGAATAAGAAACTTCGTGTCCATTCCGATGAAGTAGCAGCTGCTACACGTGCGGCTTTAGAACGCCGCGGTGTCACAGTAGAAGCTGTAGCGGATATTGTGTATGAAATGCAAAAGCCTTATAACCCTGGTTTGAAGATTGAGCATTGCATAGAATCAGTAGAACGAGTATTGCTGAAGCGGGAAGTGCAGCACGCTGTTCTTGTTGGGGTAGAACTTGACGAGTTAGCGGAGAAAAAAATGTTATCTGAGCCGCTGCAGTCGATTGTGGAAAGCGATGAAGGGCTATTCGGTGTTGATGAAACAATTGCACTTGGCTCGGTTTTCACCTATGGAAGTATTGCCGTTACAACGTTCGGTCATTTGGATAAGCAAAAAATTGGTGTGATTGAAAAGCTTGATACAAAAGCAGGCGGCGGCGTTCATACATTTCTTGATGATTTAGTGGCGAGCATTGCAGCCTGTGCTGCTTCTCGTCTTGCACATAGAATGCGGGACTTGGAGGAAGAGGGCGAGACATTTGCAGATGTGCCGCCAGTTGTGCTCGGCCCAAACCCAAAAGCAAAACCAGAAGAGTAGGTGATTCGCCATTTGCGTTTTCGTAAATGGCGTTTTTTCTAGTTATCGCTTATGATAAATAGTTGATAGTATATTCAGTGAAGGAGAAGCAATTAAATGAAGCTTAAAGATATTAAAACACTTATCACGAGCGGCACCGTTTTATTGGCGCTTGCACTATATATGATATTTGGCAATCCTCCCCCGGAAAAGGATGAAACAGGACAAGACAAGCAGACAGAATCTGTATTGAATAGCAGTGCGGAAGAGAGTTCGGCCATTATTCCCTTGGAAGAAGCAGAGAAGGTGACAGGAAATAAGGCAGTGGCCGTTGAATACGTATCTGCAAATGACGGTGATACAATCAGTGTGCAGATGGACGGAGAGAAAAAACGTGTACGCCTGCTTATGATCGATACACCAGAAATGAATTATAATAAAGGCGAACCAATGCCGTATGCTGAAGATGCAAAAGCATTTACAATTGATCTATTGGAAAAAGCGGAATCAGTAGAACTGCTTTTTGATAAAGGACCGGAAACAGATCATTACGACCGCCTACTTGCCTATGTGTATGTAGATGGTGTAATGCTGCAGGAGGAGCTACTGGAAGAAGGCTTAGCAGCAGTCCGCTATGTAAATAAACCAAACAATTCGCTTGAACAGCAGTTCCGAGGTATTCAAGAAGCTGCAGAGAAGGAAGGCATCAACATTTGGTCACATGAAGGCTACTTCCAAAAAGATGGCTTCCATGCGGACGTAATTAGGAATGAGAAATAAAGACAAAAGGTACCAAGAGGGATTGATTCTCTTGATACCTTTTGTAATTTGCTCAATAGCCTAGCGAAGGCTCCTCGTGTAAGGAGGAAAATAAACAATAAAAGTCTTTGTTAATAGCCTTTCTTCTACTTACTTCAATTAAAAGATACTAACTGATTTACAGGCTAAAAAAACTCCTCATAACAGTGGTGTTTTCTGGATAATATATCCGTTTTATTCCATAGTAATGGCGATAGTATTCTGGAAATAAGTAATAAGAAACCTGCATTCTAATGAAAGTTATTTTTCACTTAAAAAATTTAGGACCGTTTTTAAGCAACCAATTATTGAATTACTCCCGTACTCTTCAGCCCAGGATTTATAATTATATTAATTTGGGCATTCTCAAGGGCTTCTTCCCATTCCTCATTACTCATTTGCCGATTATGAAACGTTTGGGATTTATAATCTAATTCAAGGCCAAGAGGATCGTATCCTCCCTTAATCATCTTACTGAAAAAGTCATTGAATTGTTTCTCAGCTTCCTTCTTAAATAATTTATTATAATAGGGCAGTTGCTTATTTACTAATTGCTTCTTGGACTCAGCTATATAACCGGATAGGTTTATTTCTATATCCAGCTTTAGGTTGCTATTATTTTGTACTTGAACTTTCTTTTTCGCTTTTACTGAATCAATTTTCACTATGAGATAATGCTCATCTTCCTTTATATAGAAATCAGCATTATCCGTACTATTTGAGAGGATGTTAAAAAGTGACGTATCTAGAGAATTAAGTTCATAAGGCTCTTTCTTATCCCTAAATACTATTGACTTATTAATTTCAAAGTGTGATTCTTCGTGATTAATCTCAATAATCGGTAAAATAGGATCGACCCCTGCACTTTTCATATTTCTTCTAAAGTCAAATAAATACGTTGTAATAATATATTGACTTTCTGTTCCATTGTCATCAAAGTAGTTGAATAATTCTGGATAAGCAGCGGTCTCACCCTGAGGTACTAGCCGGATGATTTCTTCGGCAGAAGGTCTTCCAACGGCCATCCAAGAAATCATTTGGATATCAGGTCTTCTTAAAAAAAAATCTAAAATCTCCTTGCTTTTATCCTCCTTTATAAGGTCTTCTCCAATAACTATCAGCTTTGAATGCCCAAATTCTAATTTTTTATCCGAATAGGATTCTAGCAAGCGAACCGCTTCAGATATTGTTTCTCCTGATTCAGTTATATATGAATACGTAGGCTCTGGCATTTGTTTGAAAGAGCTTGTTGGTTCATATAGCTTTAAGGTTATTTTATAAGATTTACCTGCTTCATCTGATTTGTCAACGGCAATCATTGCCACGAATACATCTTTATCAATATCTTTAAACTCACAGCCTGTGAGGAGAATAAATGTTAGAAGTAGTAACACAACGGATAGGTTATTTTTGATTTGTTTGCTCAATATATTTCATCCTCCGTTTTATAAAGAAAAGCAGCATGGTCATCATTGGAAAAATAATGATTAAAGAGTTATAAAAATAGCTTGTGTAGCGAAATAGTTCATATTCATTCAGTTGATAAACGAAAAAGAGAGAAATAATGATAAAAAAGGGTATAGGAATAAACTTTCCAATTGCTTTCCCCTTAAATTTGATTTCATCTAAATTAAATACAAATTTTAAAAATTCGAAAGATACATGCCAATGGATCAGAATGCTTAAGAAGGCTATACCTAAATAGAACAATAAAAACATATAGAGAACACGTTCAATGATAAAAAATTCCATCCTCAATGAATCACTTGTGGAAATCCATGGATATACAAGCTCATCAATATTCTCAAACCCATTGAAGCCAATCGGTATAAAATAAGAAGTAAATAATGTAGATATTGATATAACAGCTATTAAAATTACTTGCTTCCAGCCAAAGGTCTGTTTCTTTGCAAAGAAACGGTTAAAGATAAGCAGATTGGCAGCTCCCAAAAATAAGAAAAAGCAAGCTGAGAATGAGTGTAGATTAGGTAATTGATTGACATATAAAACTGCTTCCTTCACATAATCCCATTCTAAATTATTACTGCTGTATGCTTTATAAAAGATAAAAAGGATTAAGGGGAAAGTAATTAACAGGATAATTTCAATTGTATATAATACCCGATCGGTTTTCATCAAACATCCGAAAATTGCGGAAAGAATAATCATTAAGCTAATTTGAATGATTGGCATTTCTGGACTAAGAAAACGATTCAGAAGAAATGTAAAAGTTACCATTGTAATCAACCCAGCAATAAACCACATTACAGCTAAAAAGAAGACAAACGGAAGATAGAACCATTTGGTGGTTGTTTTTTGTAATAGCTCAGGTAGCGTCCTTTCGGGGAAGGTATTAAAAAAACGGGTAAAGATTGTTACAAGAGCGGTACCTAAAATCACAGCCAGAAGCATAGAAGTAACGGTACCCTCTTTATGGTAATGGAGAAGAATGGCAGGAACGCAGGCGATAATATTCGCCACCATATTAACCAAAATTAAGTAGTAATAAAATCGACTCAAATCTGTTCCTCCGACTTTGACTTATTTTTCGGTGAAATATATAGCTGCAGATAAGGTTCCCCGAAACTGTCCAAACGAACTAAATACATGATTAATACATAGAAACTGAGCGTTAAACCGGCTAAACCGAATACACTTGTGATGACGATAAAGAATAGGCGCACGATCCTTATCGAAAATGCCATTTCATTTACGGGAATGACAAAAGTTGAAATAGCCACTGCCGAAACGATAATGACCATAATATTAGATGCAAGCGAGGCTTCAGTAACTGCTGTTCCTAGAATGAGACCTCCTACAGTAGTAGCTGTGGCACTAACTGCTTTTGGGAGTCGAATACTTGCTTCTAATAGTAATTCCATAAAGAACAGCATAAATAGCACTTCGATAAAAGAAGAGAAGGGCACTCCTACCCTGCTGCCGGCAATAGTTAAGGCAAGTTCTGTTCGAAACACTTCCGGTGCAAATGAAGTAATCCCTACATATAAAGCTGGTAGAAGAAGACTGATAAATAATCCAATATAGCGGAGAACACGTAGAAATGTTGAAATAAGTAATGTATGGTAATTGTCCTCCATCGTCGTCATGAAATCAAAAAAGACTGCTGGTGTAGCTAGTGCTTGTGGATTTCCATCCACCACTAAGATGACTTTACCACCGGCAATATTATATACAAGACGATCAGGGCGCTCGGTCATGATCATTCTAGGGAATAAGGAAAGCCGCTTATCATTCAAGAAATTATTCAATTGAGTAGTTGAAGTAATGACTTGTTTATCAACGTTCTGAAGCCTTTTCCGTATTGTATCTAATACATCATTTTTTACTTTTTCATTATCATAAATAATAGCGACTTTATGTTGATTTATTTCCCCCTTGACTAAATATTCAACACATAGAGAAGGCTTGTGATAATTAGAACGAATTACATTAATATTTGTCATAAGATTATCACTTAATCCCAATTGAGACCCATGTATGGTCGTTTCTACAGATGTGGAGTTGACTTGATCATTGTTGGATAATTTCAAATCAAGTAAATATATTTCATTTTGAATCACAATGATTACATTACCATTCATTACTTCTAATTGAATTTGTTCTGTTGATTTCCCCTCTTGAAACTGGGGCAAGGCTTGCATATATAGCTTGAATTGATTTTCTGTCGCCATTTCAAAAAAAGGTTTAATAATTAACTTTTGGAGTAATTCTTGGTCGATAAGAGATTTGATATAAAATAAAAGGATATGTTTATCTTCATATTTCAAGGTTTTTTGTGTTAATTCATTAGTCTTTTTGAATTGTTCATTAATCCACTTAACAGTTTCTAGTGAAGACATATTATCCCCCAATCATTTAGTAAGGATTAAGTAATAGATTGTCCCAATAGGTCAATTACCATTCGTGAGTAGTTATAAATGTTTTAGCTAATAAGTGAAACTTCTTTCAGTAGATGTTCTCCTTTACCATTTCTTGAAGTAAAGCGTCAATCTCTAGGATACAGAGCTATGTTTCTAGTTATCTCTAGAAAAATTGTGTCGAAAAGTCAGGAGAATGTGACAATCCTGTAAATTTAAATGGAATTCTAATTGAGAATAAATCTTATTTATGGCATTCTAGTAGATGGAAAACAATTCAGAGGGAGGGAAACGTGACAAAATGAAAAAGATTTTTCCATTACTGGTTTCGGTAATTTTCATGTTATTCCTCGTATTACCGACTATTACTAGTGCCGCAATCGCTGACGGTACATACAACGTGAATTACCAGGTAAACAAGCCGGGCAGCAATTCTGCTTCTATGGCAAATGACTATTTTTTAAAACCTGCTAAGCTAACAGTCAATAACGGGAAGATGAGTATTCAATTAACGATAAAAAACAGCTCCTGGGTGACACAGTTCAATCCACCGGGAGGGGCATCTGTTATCAGTTCTAATACAGGAGCTGATCAACGAGTTGTTCAATTCAATATCGGTTCATTTAATCCGTTGACAGTTGGGATGAAAATAGACATAGAGGACATCGATTACCATCACGCTTATAGCGTAGACTTTGTATTTGATGGTTCTGGTCTTCCTGAAGCCAAGCCGCAGCAGGAAACAGCACCACCAGCAGCTCCTTTCAATACTACCGAGCCAAAGTCAAATCCATCTCCGTCGTCAGGAAGTAACACTTCTTCAAATAAAGAGCCTGCCACTGCAAGTGGGAAGGTGGATAAAACCTCTACAGCTGAACAGTCAAAACCTGTACAGAATGAGGCAGATATTTCGCAAGAAGCAGCACAAAACAAAGACCAACAGGATGCAGCGCAAACTGAAGAGGTAGAAGTAGAAAATCCAGAGACGAGCGATGCATTGCCACTAGCTTCTCTTGTGGCATTCATGGCAGCTGCAATTATTTTTGTTCGAACAAAGCAAGCAAAAACAAATTAATCAGGGGGAATCAAGAATGGCAAAGAACCGTAATACAAAAATGGCATTGGCCGCATTAATGGCTGTATCGGCTATCACGCCTGCTGCTGTATCAGCAAATGCAGGTGAAACACAAAATGTAAATGGAACAGAGGCCACGACAAAGGAAGCTGTCACACCTGCTGCTGGGACAGCTGTTCGCACAATCGATTTTAAAGTAACAGACGAAACAGGCATGTTAGCTAATTTTGTAAAAGGACCAGGTGAACTAGTTGAGCAGAATGGTCAGCAGTATATCAAAATAAACCTTTCTGACACGATGCTATCCATGCTTACAGCGGTTACTGTAAAAGGTGAATCGGCATTGCATGAAATCGACGGTAAAAAAGTTGTACTAATACCGGTAGATAAAGATTATTCTTCAGTCGAAGGCGTATTTACAGTGAATTCTCCAGTGGCTAAAGGTGACTATACGGCAACGTTAACACCGGATGCAACATCTATTAAAGAAGCAGGGGAAGAAAAACCAACACAGCCTTCTACGCCTTACGGTAAAATTGCTGATGGTAAATATAAAGTAACGTTTGATGCTTATAACCAAAAAACGGGTGAAGGGAATTACGCAGCAATTACACGTCAGTTAAACGAAGAAGCGACATTAGTTGTGGAGAATGGCAAGTACTTCTTAGAAATCAGCGGGACAGAACAATCGAACGGTATGATTGCTGAATATCAAGTACTTGTGGGAGATAAATATGTAAAAGCGGAAACAGTTTCTGGTTCTCTAACAAAATATCCACATGTTGTCCGCCTGCCGCTGACATCTTTAAATGATTTAACATCAGCAAAACTACATGTAGTAGCTGGTACCCACGATCAATGGTATGATTTCAAAATCGCTGTTGATAAAGGTTTAGACTTACAAGAAAAAGAAGATAATGCCAGTGAATCAGAAACTTTATCTGCTTACGTTTACCAAGATGGCTCAAACGAATTGTCTATCATGCACGGAAGATACTTGGCAGATAAAGTGGAAGTGACGGCAACAGAAACTGGCTATGAGGTAGATGTAACATTCCCGGAAGGTCAGCATTTAAATAACTTCACTGTGGAAGGTGCCACAGTAGCAAAAAAATCAGAGGAAGTTGTTGGCAGTAATACAGTAAAAGTTTACACAGTATCAGTTGATGACCTATCAAAAATTTACACAGCGACAGTTGATTTATCAGTACGCTTTGGTGATTTTGCCTACGATGAAAAATACAATGTTCAGCTGCAATTCGGTGGGGAAAAGAACCCGTTCACTGATATTCAAAAGCTAGCGAACTATGGTGCTATTGTTTCCTTATATTCATATGGTATTTTCAAAGAAAGTGAGAAATTCAACCCATATAATACGACAACACGCTACCAATTCTCATTAATGCTGTTCCGTGCATTGGAGCTTGAAGTACCTGAAACTACAAACTTCAAAGACATTGAGAGTCTAAACGATGAAGAGGCGCTTTCTGCCATTAAGGCGCTAAACAACTATGGTGTGATTAATGGTGTTAATAAAGAAACGTTCGCTCCTTACAATAAAATTACACGTGCCCAAACAGCAAAAATGATTTACCGCCTATTGGAGAAGGAAGGATACAAACCGGCTGCGGATGCAAAAATGCCATTCAGCGATGTACCGGCAAATGATGAAGAGTTGAATGAAGCGGCTGCTCAATTGAATGCACTTGGCATCATGACAGGCTCAGCTGGTAAGCTAAACCCAGGCGCACCGCTTACACGTGACCAAATGGCAAAAGTATTAAATAATGCGTTGGAAGTGCTTGTAAACTTATAATCAATACATTCGACAGACAGCTTCCTCCCCTTGTGTGAGGGAGCTACTGTCATATTTTGAAACATATTCGATTGACGTAAATTTCCATCACTGTCGACTTTGGATGAAAATTTACCTCAATCTGAATAAGCAGGGGGAAACGACATGAAAAAAGGATTGTGGGTCTTCCTTTTTGCTATAGCTGTACTCGCAGGTTGTAGCAATAACGAAGAAGCAAATGAAAAAGCAACAGCCGATACAGCAAAAGAAGCGGCAAATACACAGGAGGAGCACCGTATTATTGCTGGGACAGTGGTGCTTGCCGACATTCTGGACCGCTTGGATCTTGATGCGGTTGCCGTTCCGGAGACAGAGAAGAAGCTGCCGCAACGTTTCGATGGACTGCCGACGATTGGAAACGCGATGAGCCCGGATGCGGAAATTATTAAGTCCTTGAATCCGACAGAGGTATTATCCGTGTCTACATTGGAGTACGATTTGAAAGATTCATTTGAGCAGTATAAAATTCCGGTTGATTTTGTTGATTTGACAGGTATTGATAGTATGCTTGATGAAATCAAGGAACTTGGCGGACGTTATAATCGTGTCCGGGAAGCTGAGAATTTAGTGAACGAATTAAAGGAAGAAATTGAAGCGGTAGAGCTTGTTGCTGATAAAAATGAAAAGCCTAAAGTGCTGATCCTGCTTGGCGTGCCAGGCAGCTACTTAGTGGCTACTGAAAATTCATATGCAGGCGACCTTGTAAAAATTGCAGGCGGAGAAAATGTCATGGCCGGTCAGGATGCGGAGTATTTAGCATCCAATACTGAATACCTGTATGATGCTAATCCTGATATTATTCTGCGCTTGGCACATGGTATGCCGGAAGAAGTAGTAGAGATGTTTGATGAGGAATTCCAGAAAAATGATGTGTGGAAGCATTTTAATGCTGTAAAAAATGATTGTGTCTATGACTTGGAGGAAGAGCTGTTTGGTACAACAGCTGCTTTGAATGTACCGGAAGCCCTCGATACATTGGTAGAGATTTTCTATAGCAAGTAAGGCCGGCAATGGCTTACCAGTGTTAGAAATGCCATATAGACAGGAAATAAAGGGTGTTTTATTGTGACGAAAAAAATAGTAAGTATTATTGCTGTGATGGGTTTATTAGGTTTGACCATCATATATGCAGCTACCACTGGCAGTGTCCAAATCAGTTATATGGAATTCATCACAGGCTTATTTGATAGCACAAACGAGAAAATGGCAGCTATTCGGGATTTGCGTTTCCCGCGCATTTTTGTCGCTATTTTTGCAGGAGCCGCTCTTTCAGTGGCAGGGGTGCTCTTACAGGCAATTATGCGAAACCCGCTGGCAGATGCGGGTATCATCGGGATATCCTCAGGAGCTGCTTTTACAAAGTTGTTCATTGTCTCATTTTTCCCGGCTTACTTTTTCTTCTCACCCATTGCTGCATTCATCGGTGGGGCGATTGCATGTTTGCTCGTGTTTGCATTGTCATGGAAATCCGGTCTAAACCCGCTAAAGTTAATCCTTGTTGGAATTGCGATCAATGCTATGTTCTCTGGTTTGACTGAAGCTTTTATCGGCTTTGGCGCCTCTTCAGCAGGCTCCATCACATCCAACCTGACACTAAAAACATGGGATGATGTGACGGTAATTACTACATACGGATCAATCGGTCTTATCCTCGCATTCGCCATGTATGCGTGGTGCAATGTATTGGTTCTCTCGGATAAAACCGCAAAAAGCATTGGATTCAATGTGACGGGAGCACGTATCGCCATAGCAGCTGTGGCTGTCTTATTGTCAGCGGTTTCTGTAGTGGTGGCAGGAGTGATCTCATTTGTCGGTATCCTTGTGCCGCATATCGCCCGCCGGTTGGTCGGTCATGATCATAAAATCCTGATCCCATTCACAGCTTTATTGGGGGCGTTCATTATTTTGCTGGCTGATACAATCGGCCGTACAATGCTGTCGCCGATGGAAATCCCGGCATCTACAATTATGGCCATTATTGGCGGACCATTTTTAATCTTCCTGATCCGCAAAGATAAATAGAAAAGAGTGACAAACGAAATGGAAATCAATCAAGTGATTGTTTCGCATGATGGCACAAAACATCATTTAAACGGTGTCACGACAGCGATTCAAAAAGGGAAAATTACAACAATCATCGGTCCGAACGGCTGTGGAAAATCAACGCTATTAAGTGTCATGGCGCGCAATAACCGTCCATTAGAGGGGCAGGCGCGTCTCGAAAACAGAGATCTGGTGGAATACAAGCCAAAGGAGTTTGCCAAAAAGTTTGCAATTGTCTATCAGCAAAATGATATCCCACAGGACTTAACAGTAGAAAAACTTGTCATGTTCGGGCGGATACCTTATTCGTCATTGCTAAAAAAGAAGACGCAAGAAGATGAAGAAGCAGTTACATGGGCGCTGGCCTGTACGAATCTTCTGGGAAAACGTGGAAATGAATTATCTGCATTATCCGGGGGAGAGCGCCAGCGTGTGTGGATTGCCATGGCTTTAGCACAAAAGTCGGAAATGCTATGTTTGGATGAACCGACAACTTATCTGGATATTTATTATCAGTTAGAGCTGTTGGAACTGGTGAAAGAGTTAAATGAACAACATGAGCTCACGATTGTGATGGTCCTGCATGACATCAATCAGGCGATTCGCTATAGTGACCATATCATTTTAATGAATGACGGCAGGGTTGTAGCAGAAGGGGAGCCGAAGAACGTCATTACGAAAGAAGTCATCAAAGAAGTATACGGCGTAAATGCAGTGTTCCATGAAGACGAGGAACTCGGCCTTTATATGATGCCGCTAAGTATTTAAGGGATGTTGAATGAAAAAAGTTATTCAGTTGGCCTGTATCGTAGTCATGGTATATGCAGGCATGCAAATTGTTCGATATATGTATTCGTATGTGAAGATTGATAACGAGCTGGAGGAAATCCAGGATTTTGCCAATCAAAAGGAGCTAGATGAGCTGCGGCAAGTAAATTCACGTATTATTGGCTGGATTTCACTGGAGGGAACCAGACTGGATAATCCTGTCCTGCAGGCAGCGGACAACGAATTTTATCTGAGGCATAATTATTTGGACGAAGAAAGCCGCGGGGGCAGCATCTTCATGGATTATCGAAACAGCAGCGTACTTGACCGGCATACCATTTTTTATGGGCATGTTCTAAGGAATGGAACAATGTTTGGAGAGTTAGCAAAATTTGCTGAACAGGCCTATGCAGAGGCACATCCAGCTTTTCTATATGAAACGCCTGAGAAGCGTTATGAACTTGAAGTGTTTGCTGCTTATAAAACAACGACTGATTTTTATTATATTGAAACTGACTTCACTGATGACTCATATGCTGCATTTTTGGAAGAAATTCAGTTGCGATCTGAAATTACTATGCCGGTACAAATCCGAACAGAGGATCGAATTGTTACATTTTCAACATGCACGACATCTGTCAATGATAAGGAACGTTTCGTTGTTCATGCAAGGGTAATAGAAAAGACGCATTACTAGAGGTGAGAAAAATGACATTTAAAAAAGGGCTTGCTGCTGTTATTTTGGCAACGGCTGCACTTGCTGCATGTGGCAGTGATAAAACAGAAAAGAAGGAAGAAGAGCAGGTAGTGAAAGAAGAACTTGATCTATCATCTGAAACAGAACAGTTCCGTACATTTGCAATAGCACAGATGGAGGACTTCATCGCTGATGCAGAAATACTAGCAGGGTATGTGAAGGAAGGAAGGCTGGAGGAAGCACAGAAGCTTTATCCACTTGTTCGGATGTATTATGAACGATTGCAGCCGATAAAAGCAAGCTTCTCTGAACTAGATACACAAATTGACGCATCAATTACTGCAGGCAAAGAAGATGAAGCAGCAGGCTTCCGACGTTTGGAATACGGATTGTTCAATCAAAAAGAGACTGTTGGCTATGAAGCAGTGGCAGAGGAACTTGTGGCAAATATTAAAAAGTTAAATGAAGAGCTGCCGAAAGTGGAGCTGGAAGGGCAGAAGTTGTTAGATGATACAGAAAATATGCTGGCGCAAATAACAAAAGAGCAATTGACAGACAAAGAAGTAAGCTATGCGGAAGCCCATATTTATGATGTGAAGGCAAATACTGAGGCTGTGGAAGAAATCGTGAAAATTTTTATGAACCGTGCTGATGCAGAACAAGCGGCGGCTGTCACAGAGAAAGTAACAAAGCTAAATGAGGTTATCGCTTATTATGAAGTTGGCAAGGAAGATTATGTGAACTATAGCTATTTTACAAATACCCAAAAACAGGAATTGATTCAGTCACTTTCAGATGTTCACCGTGAACTAGAAAAAATGAATGCATCCATACAATAGTTATTTAAAAGTCTACGCAGAAATAATGCGTAGACTTTTTTATTATGAAAGATAGTATTTACTTGCTGCATAGTATCAATGTCTAGGTAGCTGGCTTATTCTGCGAGATTATTTCATTCATGAAAACTTTCAAAAAAAGAACAATATCCCGGCTGTGAAGAGCCGGGATATTGTTTAATAGGCGTCCAAAATTTTAGGCAATAGCAGGAAGAGAGTTAGAGTCTTCTTTTTCTTGAGGAACCACAACCGTGTTGTGGCATGCCGCAGATTGTATTTGTTTCAAAGCATTCATTTACTACAGATTCAGTGTGCGGGAAAAAGTGCTGATTGTGAATCATATGTCGATTGACTGTTGTTGTATGAGATGGGTGAATGCGCGGCACGTAAGTGTTGTAAATATTTGTCCGGACAAACTCACGTGTCGGTGAAACGATTGGCTGTTCGAAAGTATCAGGGAATACTTGAGGTGCAGAGTTGTAAGGAGATTGACCGAAGCCGTTTCTACCTTGATTGAACCAATTTCCTCCGTACATTGGGTAGCCTCCTTTATCCTATAATGTAATTCCTTATTAACATATGATGGTAGGTCTTACTGGTATAGTTATATACCTATTTCTCACAATAAAAATAACAATAAGGTACACGAGAGGCTAAATTGAAATTGTTGAATAGCATAATCTGTTTCCTAGTCGGGTGATAAATGAGGGCAAATGGTGCTATAGACAAGCTCTCTTCTATGATAGTGTGTCATCAGGTAAGTAATAGGTAGAAGTGATGTAAGTAGAGGCTGGTTAGAAGAGTGTAAACATGCTGATTTGTCTTTAGAGTGAGGCATGCGAAGCGCCTATCTTTTTTCAGCGAGATAGGCCAGGCTTTTATTACAAGTACATATTAATTTAGAGAGGAATTCAGGGCCAAAATAATATGTTATGCAGCAGAATTTGTGTGACTAATGGTTTCCGGCTCCTAATTAAGCGAATAGGTGCTGATGGTGCACAGCTGCTAGCTGCCTCTTTGTCCTCCGTAAAACTACATCCCCTATTATTCGTTCAAGATAAAGCTTGCATACGAAAACGTCTCTGTATCATATCCTTTGTTGTAAAGCAGTATTGCTTTCTTAATCATGATTTTAGAGGCCTTGTCATTTCGGTAAAAGGACGGTAATTATTTGGTGCAGTATCGCTTTATGGATACACGTAACTTATAAATGATAAGGGGCCGCTGAAAATTTCTATAGCCTGCTGGTTACCGCTGTAGAGCAAGAGAAATCAAGATTACCGATAAGTGAGGGAAAGCGATGGGAATGAGGAAAAGAGGCTGGCTCGCCTTACGCAGAAAAGTCCTTATTTATTGTGAAGGTGAAACAGAAAGGATTTATTTTGAGCAGATCCGAATTTTGAAACGTTCAAAAATGGCCAGCGTAAAAATAAAGAATGCGAAACGCTCTGCTATGAAGCTGGCACAGCACGCATACCGTGATGCAAGTCATCAGCCGTTTGATGAGGTGTGGATTGTTTTTGACAAAGATGATTTAAGTACTCAGCAATTACTAGAGGTCAATGTTTATTGCACGGAGCACAATATCCGTATTGCTTATACTAATGAATCATTTGAATTGTGGTTACTTTTACACTTTGAGCAGATTGACGTTAGTCAAGTTTATCCGAGGGCGCTGTTAAATGAAAAAATGGAGGAATATCTTGGTGTTTCACGCTACAGAAGAAATAAGGGGAATGTGGAGGTCATCGCTCCTATCGCTCTTCGTCATGAAATTGCGATCCGTAATTGTACGGCCATGATGGAATCAAGAGAGGGGAATAGTCTGGATAACCCTTACTGCAACGTCCATGAAATGATTAGGACTGTCTTTTAAACAAGGCGTAAAGAGAAATCAGGGGAAAATAGGCAGGTAACGGTTATCCTAAAAAAGTGAGGGAAGCTAGTGAAATAGGCGATACTTTATCGCAATATAGGGACTAGCATGGAACCCTCACTGCCGGGAAATTTAGTTATTGTAAAGTTTCATGCTTTTCATAGGAAGAAGCGATTTCAGGTAAGTCATTATAACGAACGGTATGTAACTGATCCAGCGTCTTTCTATCGATTGTGAGTGTCAATACTTCTGCATTTTCACTTTCCTCCTGCATAAACCAGGCAATTGTAAATGTATTAAGTGTATCGACTTTTTGTACATCCTGCAGCATGTTAAATGTGTTTTTAAGGAGTATATCCTCTGTCAGAAATTCGGTTGTCTGTAATTGTAACAATGCATCTTCCCGGTTACCGTTAGGAGAAACCTGGATATCAAGAATTGAATCTTCCAGGAGATGCTTTTCAACAATTTGAGCTAGTGAAGTCATTGTCGCGTAACCAGGTGTCTTTTTAGCCGCTTGTTCCTCTAGACTTGCGAGATCATCTTCATCTGGCTTATCCGAAAGAAAGATGCCAACTCCCCCAATAACAATCAAAATTAATAATAAAACCATATAAAGCTTCGTGAATTTTCTAAACATACATTCCCTCCACGTTTATAGTCAATCTCTTTAGCGATTATACGGGGGATGAGAAGGAAATGCAAAGTGGAGGGGATAAAAGACAATGTAAAAAAGCGCAGCATAAGCTTTCCGATCGGCCTGACTGCGCTTTAGATTAAATTTTCATATTTAGTTATTTACATTAATATTCAGTTTCATCTTGAATTTCAGGCAATTGTTCCTTGAAATATAGGAATGATTCGTCTTCTAGTTGATGCAGTTTTTTCTCGTCGATTCCTATTGCTAGTACGCCAGAAAAAATAGTCTCCCACCATGTCTCTGTAATAATCATAAAAATTGCCTCCTTCTTTTAGTGGAAATAGTAAGTCTCCGTTTTGTTGTTGATAAACTGTACCCTAGCGATTTTATTTGTAAACATTCAGTGCAAGTGTTACGATTTTTGTACCAACATGCATCATCGGAAAGGGTTTAACATTACCGATGTAATGTATATATAGTTAATATGTGAGCAAGCAGTTGGATTATGCATTCAAATTAAAAAAAGAGGGGGAAAATAGACAATGAATTTTACGCAAGCAGATGTAGAAAATATGATTGAAGAGCAGCGAACGTATTATTTTACAAGGGCTACAAAGGATATAGAATTTCGTAAAGCACAGCTTGTAAAGCTGAAGGAAACAATCAAAAAGTATGAAAAAGATGTTATTCAGGCCTTGAAGCTGGATTTAAATAAAAGTGAATTTGAAGCTTATGCAACGGAAATCGGAATAGTCTATGACTCCATTTCCTATATGCTGGATCACTTGGATGAATGGATGAAGCCGGAAGCGGTAAAGACACCTATTCAGTTCCAGCCTGGTAAGAGCTTTATCGTAAGGGAACCTTATGGGGTAGTATTGATTATTGGACCGTTCAATTATCCATTCCAGCTTGTCATCGAGCCGCTGCTCGGTGCGATTATTGGAGGAAATACTGCTATCGTCAAGCCTTCGGAATCCAGTGTTCATACGGCAGCGATACTAAAAACAATTTTAGAAGAAACCTTTGAACCGTATTACGTTCGTGTAGTTGAGGGCGAGAAAGAAGAAGTAACAGCCCTTATTCACGCTTCTTTTGACTATATCTTCTTTACAGGGAGTGTCGCAGTCGGCAAAATCGTAGCGAAGGCTGCTGCTGAAAGACTGACACCAATTGCTTTGGAGCTAGGAGGTAAAAGTCCGGCAATCGTAGACCAGACGGCAAACTTAGACGTAGCTGCTAAACGTATTGCCTGGGGGAAATTCAATAATGCCGGTCAGACATGTGTAGCACCGGATTATGTGCTTGTGCAGCGTTCCGTTTATAAGAAGTTTGTGCAAAAGCTGCAAAAAACACTTACACAATTTTATGGAAAAGACCCGCAGCAAAGTAAGGACTTCGGCCGTATTATTAATGAACGGCAATTTAACCGCCTGCAGTCAATTCTAGACCAGGAAGCTGGGAATATTACGTTTGGCGGCCGTACAGAAGCTGATGATTTATATATTGAGCCTACGATTTTAGAAAATGTAGATTGGTCCAGCCCATCGATGGAAGATGAATTATTTGGCCCGATCATGCCAATCATGGCTTATGAAGACTTGCCGCGCGTTATACATTGTGTGCGCCAATTGCCAAAGCCTCTTGCAGCTTATCTATTCTCTGAAAATGAAGGTGCAATCGAATACTTCCTAGAGGAGCTGCCATTTGGCGGCGGCTGTATTAACGATGTAATAACACATGTAGGGAATGCCCATCTACCATTTGGCGGCGTAGGACCTTCTGGGGTTAAAGCCTATCATGGTAAAGCAAGCTTTGAGAATTTTACACATCCAAAGTCCATTTTAAAACGGTCATCAAAGCTGGCAAACAATCTATTGTTCCCGCCATATAAGCAAAAGGTAAAATTAGTACGTACCATTATGAAATAATGTACTATTCGCCTGATGATAAGGGACATAAGGTACCTATTTAACCATATTTAATACCTATTTTCAGGCTTTATTGGAGAAATAATGAGAGTTTCTATAAAAAACGAGCCGTGTTGTAATTAATTATAAAAAAATCAAAAATAAACCAGGAGGGGGGTAAAGCTTACCCATCCTGGTTTTTTAGTATAGAAACAGACTTTGGACAATTCATAGTAATTGAATGGAGAGAAAGTAGCGAAAATTATATTCATTGATGAAATATAATAACTAGTTATCTAGTGAAAGAAGAGGAAAAGTAATAGAAATCTCTGTTCCGACTTGTTCTTGGCTGCGCAGCGTAATGGATCCCATATGTTCTGTGATGATTTTATTGATGATCATCATACCAAGGCCAGTCCCTTTTGATTTTGTTGTATAAAACGGTTCAAAAATACGTTCTAGCAGATGAGGAGGAATACCGGCTCCAGTATCCAGTAAGTGGATAAATAGATGCTCATCGTCATTGCTTAATGAAAGTGTAATCCTGCCCTCGCAGTCAATTGCCTCAATTGCATTCTGAATCAAATTGATAAATACCTGCTTGATTTGATTAGCATTTCCATTAATGATTGCACGCTGCTCCTGACTTTCTATGGAAAAATGGATCTGGCGGCTGTGGAACTCCAATAAAAAAAACTCTGTTACCTCATCTAATATGGCACGAAGGTCGATTCGTTTATATGTCTCTGCCTGAGGTCGCGATAGAATGAGAAAGTTTGAGATAATCGTATCAATTCGTTCAATTTCCGACTGGAGCGTCCCTATGTAGCTATAATAGGGAGAGTCTTTATCCGATGCTATCATTTGGGTGAATCCTGAAATAACAGTCATCGGATTGCGAATTTCATGTGCTACCCCTGCAGCAATTTCGCCAGCTAGATTTAACTTTTCGGATTGCATTACTAATCTCTCGTGTTCTTTAATTAGCGAGATATCACGAGAGATGACAGAAATTGCAATAATATCATCATATTCATTATAGATGGGCGACAAGGAAATCTGCGCATCAAAGACAGTACCATCTTTTTTCATATCCTGGGTTTCCAGAAGGTGAAAGCTTTCCCCCTTCATCAATCGGTTTATTCTTTCTTTTGCTGCCGCTGCATTGCCAGAAGGAATAAGGGGCAGGGAATTGCCGATACATTCTTCTCGGCTCCATCCATATAACCTTTCAAATGCAGGGTTCACCTCGATCGTTTTTCCCTCTAAGTCAAACACAGCAATGGCGTCCTCAGCTTGCTCAAAAAACAAATGCAAGTATGCCTCGGTAGAAGAAAGTCTTCGTTCTCGTTCAAGATGGGTATGCTCAACCGTTTTCCAAAACCGACGAATATATAATAGTTGTATGGCTCCTAATAGAACAATCAGTAAAAGAAAGAAAATATACATCTCATTGACAACAGAAGACGGGAGGTAGGTTGGCTTAAAGAAAAAGAACAGAATGAAGGCTGCTTGAACAGTGCTGCTAAGCGAAGCGACCATAGTGATGATAAAGGATTGATAAATGCTCACCATTAGAATAAAAAACAGCAACCAGTAGAAGGCAATCACCTGTTGATGGATTAAAATATTAAAGACGATGAGACAATTCCAAGTACATAATAAGACGACTCTTAAGACTCTAGGCGATATTTTCAAGCAAAATAAAATGCCTATGAGTACAATCGAAGTCATTGCTATAAAGGGGTAATAATGACTATATTCAAATATTCCTGCGATAATTGTTATAAAATAAATAGAAAAAGCGATTGTCATGGAAAAGTAAATGAACAAATTACGTTTATGCAAAATTTCTAATTGCTGCATTATGCACCTCAAATCACGTTAATATTTTCATAATACATGATTTCCCTGTGTCGATAAACGCTGAATTTTGTTATGATAAATAAAATCGAGGGGGTATTTGACATGAACTACAATTTTAATGAAGAAAACACTGTGAATTTGTTAGAAGAGTTGGTAAAAATAGCAAGTCCATCTGGGTATACGACAGAGATTATGCGTTTTATGGGTAGATATCTACATAATTTAGGGATTGATTATAAGAAAACGAATAAAGGTGCCCTTATCGTAACATTCGAAGGTGAAAATAAAGAAAAACAACGCCTGTTGACAGCTCATACAGATACATTAGGCGCTATTGTAAAAGAGATTAAGCCGAGCGGCCGCTTAAAACTGGGGATGATTGGCGGGTTTAATTGGAATGCGGTAGAAGGAGAATACTGTACGATTCATACTGCCGCAGGCGATAAAATTCGTGGTACAATTTTAATGCATGAAACAACTGTTCATGTATACCGCGGGGCGGATAATTTAAAGCGTGATGAAAATCATATAGAAGTACGACTTGATGCAAAGACTTCATCACCTAAAGAAACACGTGAAATGGGGATTGAGGTAGGAGACTTTGTATCCTTTGATGTACGTTTTGAAAAGACGGAAACCGGTTTTATCAAATCTCGTCACCTTGATGATAAGGCGAGCACAACACTTTTATTAGAAGTGATGAAATATCTAAAGGAAAACGATATAAAGCTGCCATATACAACACATTTCTATATTTCCAACAATGAAGAAATCGGTTATGGAGGAAATTCAAATATTCCAGTTGAAGTGGTTGAATATATAGCAGTAGATATGGGAGCTATTGGTGATGGACAGACAAGCGATGAGTATACCGTTTCTATTTGTGCGAAAGATTCAAGTGGTCCATATCATTATGAATTAACTCGCCATCTTGTTGAGCTTGCAAAAGCTAATCAGATCGATTATAAGCTCGATATCTACCCTTACTACGGCTCGGATGCCTCTGCAGCAATCCGTGCAGGGTACGATATCCGTCATGCGCTGTTTGGACCGGGAATAGAATCAAGCCATGCTTATGAACGTACACATATCGATTCCCTGAAAGCTACGGCGCAGCTATTGTTTGCTTATATTATGTCACCACTAGTTGAAATGGAGGATTAAGCATGTATGCAGAAGAAATTTTGAGCGCTCTTCCGCACAAAAAAGTCATTGGGCGTTTGCCGAATAATATTAAAGATATTGCAATTGATTCGCGTGGTGTACAACCGAGTACGCTATTCATTTGTATTAAAGGATATACAGTAGATGGGCATGACTTTGCCCAAAAGGCTGTGGATGCTGGTGCAACAATTGTTGTAACAGAACGTGAACTTGATTTAAAAGGGAATATCGCCCAGGTTATTGTTGACAGTACAGACCGGGCGCTAGGGTTGCTATCGGCAAAGTTCTTTGATTATCCATCTAATGATTTGACGATGATCGGGGTAACAGGAACAAACGGAAAGACGAGTGTAGCTGGTATCATTCACAATATTTTAGTTGGACTTGGTGAGAAATCAGCCCTCTCTGGTACGATTGGCTTTAATTTAAATGGTGTACTGTACGAATCAGCGAACACAACAAGTGATGCCCTCAATACTCAGCAGATGATTTTCCGTGCAAAAATGGAAGGCTGCCGTGCAATGGTCATGGAGGTCTCTTCACATGGTTTGACACTTGGCCGTTTGGCTGGGGTAGATTATGATGTAGCCATTTTCACGAACTTGACACATGACCACTTGGATTTCCATGGCACGATGGAGGAGTACGGAAATGCGAAGGGACTGCTGTTTTCACAGCTCGGACAAGACTTATCGAAAAATAAAAGTGTTGTTTTGAATGCGGATGACCCTTGGAGCGAGCGGTATGCAAAGCTGACGCCATTTCCGATTTGGACATACGGACTTAAAAATCAGGCAGTGTTCAGCGCTGAAAATATCCGTTATGAAAATGGCATGACCTATTTTGATATGCTGACACCGGAAGGGACTTTCCCGGTAGCTATGCATTTGCTGGGTGAATTTAATGTCTATAATATCCTTGCAGCTACGGCAACCTTCTATTCACGCGGTTTTGCTTTGGAGTTGATTATCGAACAAATTGAAAATCTCCCACCAGTAAAAGGCCGTATGGAAAAGGTACATACAGAACTGCCGATACAAATTTTCATCGACTATGCACATACGCCGGATGCGATCGAAAAAGCAATTGATGCTGCACTTCCTTATAAAAAGGAAGGAAGTAAGCTTATTTTCCTTGTTGGAACGGGAGGAAACCGGGATAAATCAAAAAGACCGGCCATGGCAGAAAAAGCTTCAATAGCTGATTATGTGGTATTGACAACAGATGACCCACGCTACGAAGCATATGACAGTATTACAGGTGATCTGGCAAAAGGAATGCTCCATGATAACTATGCGTGCATCGGTGACCGTGCAGAAGCAGTGCGCCATGCAGTGGAAATCGCAGAGCCTGGTGATATCATTATTTTTGCGGGTAAAGGGCATGAAGATTATCAGATTATCGAAAACAAAAAATATCCACACAGCGACGCGCAAATCGCTATTGAAGCAGGGAAATTAAAATTCGTATAAGAAGAGGGCTGGTCCTAAAAGGGACAAGCCCTTTCTTTTTTGACAGCCTAACTGGAAACTTCATAGAAAAACTGGCTGCACTGCCTTATTTGATCAAGTAGCTGCCATAATGAAGCACCCGCTATTGCAATAACCTCCTTAAAAGAAAATAGCAAAATACCACTTATCAGCCTCGGTCATGGGAGAAATAAGGAAACTTTCGCGAGTAAAAAGCGTGATAGATAGAGAGGTGAACAGGATGATAGAAGAATTTTTAAGAAGCACAGTTGTTTATTGCATAATCCTGGCACCGGTTTATGTGATTGCACGCTTCCTTTGGTTAAGAAACAAGGAAAAGAGTACTGGCAGGGAAGTTACCATGCTGCTGTTCTTTTTCTATAGCGTCAGTATTTTTTCACAAACGATTATTCCACAATTTTGGATAGGAAACGGCCATATTGAAGTGGCCGCTCATACTTACCGAAGTAATAACCTTGTACCTTTTGCTACTATTTCTGCCTACACAGAACAGCTTCAGGGGCCGCTCGCCCGAATAGCCTTTTATAATTTGGCAGGAAATGTGGTTCTCTTTATCCCATTTGGCTTTTTTATTCCGCTTTTATGGTCGTCCATCAGAAAATGGGGAAGAATGTTTATCATAGCTCTCGCTATCCCTTTATTTATTGAGGGGGTACAGTATTTTATCGGAAGAAGTACGGATATCGACGATGTCATTTTGAATGCAATAGCCATTTTAATCGGCTGCTTCCTCTATCGAATAATGGTCTGGTTTAGTAAATTTATGAAGAATGAGCAAAAAAGGTTGTAACGGGCAGCATAACTCTTTTAAAATAAGTAAGTATGTTGGAAAGGCACATGTCCTGCAGCAGAGGGGCAATTGGTGTCTTTCTCGTGCGGATGTATTATCAATTCATTGCTTATCCGCTGAAAAAGGAGACGAAACGAATGACGTTAGAACAAAATATATTATCACGTCGTACCTTTGCTATCATTAGTCACCCTGATGCTGGTAAAACGACGATTACGGAAAAGCTGCTGTTATTCGGGGGCGCCATTCGCGACGCCGGAACAGTAAAAGGAAAAAAGACAGGGAAATTTGCGACTTCCGACTGGATGGAAATCGAGAAACAACGTGGGATCTCGGTAACATCTTCAGTGATGCAGTTTGATTATTCAGGATGCCGTGTTAATATCCTGGATACACCAGGTCACCAAGATTTCTCGGAAGATACGTACCGTACATTGATGGCAGTAGACAGTGCTGTCATGGTTATTGATGCTGCCAAAGGGATTGAGGCGCAGACGCTGAAGCTATTTAAAGTATGTAAAATGCGCGGTATTCCAATCTTTACATTTATTAATAAGCTTGACCGTCAAGGGAAAGAGCCGCTAGAGCTAATTGAAGAGCTAGAGGAAGTGCTCGGTATCCATGCATATCCAATGAACTGGCCAATTGGTATGGGAAAAGAATTCCTCGGTATTTATGATCGATACAATAAACGAATCGAACAGTTCCGTACAGAAGAAGCAGACCGCTATCTGCCCGTAGATGACAACGGAGAGCTGGCAGTGGATCACCCAATGAAAGTAACATCCTACTATACGCAGGCGATGGATGATATCGAATTATTAAATGAAGCTGGGAATGAATATTCGGAGGAGAAAATCCGCCGTGGTGAGTTAACACCTGTATTCTTCGGTTCTGCATTAACGAACTTCGGTGTACAGACATTCTTGGATACGTATTTGAAATTTGCACCTGTACCGCAGCCACGGATTACAGAAGATGAGCAGTTCATTGATCCAGTTGATTATAAGGACTTTTCAGGTTTTATCTTTAAAATTCAAGCAAACATGAATCCAGCACACCGGGATCGTATCGCATTTGTGCGGATTGTATCAGGACAATTTGAGCGTGGGATGAATATGACACTCGCACGTACAGGCAAGTCTTTTAAAGTAACACAATCTACACAGTTCTTGGCAGATGATCGTGAAACAGTGGATATCGCAGTTGCTGGTGACATTATTGGTCTATATGATACAGGAAATTACCAAATCGGCGACACGGTCATCGGCGGGAAAAAGACGTTTCAATTTGAAAAGCTGCCTCAGTTCACGCCTGAAATTTTCATGCGTGTAACAGCGAAAAACGTTATGAAAGGAAAGCAATTCCAAAAAGGCGTGCTGCAGCTAGTGCAAGAGGGTGCTATCCAATACTTCAAGACGCTGCATACAGAAGAAGTAATCTTGGGAGCAGTTGGTCAGTTACAGTTCGAGGTATTCGAGCATCGTATGAAAAATGAGTATAATGTAGAAGTGCGCATGGAGCCGATCGGCAGCAAAATGGCACGTTGGGTCGAAAATGAAGAAGACGTGAAGGATTCGATGAATTCTGCACGTTCGATGCTTGTGAAGGACCGTTATGACAACCTTGTTTTCCTATTTGAAAATGAATTTGCTATGCGTTGGTTTTCAGAGAAAAATGAGCAAATCAAACTATATAGCCTACTATAATTTTCAAACCGTTTCCTACTTAGCAGGAAACGGTTTTTTTAGCTGTTCAGAAAATTAGAGACCATTTTCTATTTCATCATTTGAAAATCGTTGCTCTGCCAGAGAACGTATTATAGGCTTTCCAATCTTCGTGGTTAAAGCCTCTGGCGCTTAACAGGAGTAGGCAAGCATTTGAGAGCATTTGGTTTATGTACAAAGCTAAAAAGGAAGAGAAATTTGAAATTTTGGCTAAAATAAGGCAACATTACCTCGTAGAGAAAAGATTTCCCTTTACCAAGAAAGGAATAAATCGACAAGAAACGAATATATAAGCGAGCATACAGCTAGAAAGGATTTCTATATGAAAATAACTGATTTTTCAATAAAGCGGCCTGTGTTTACATTTGTAACAATGGTGCTCGTCATCTTATTGGGTGCAGTATCATTATTGAAAATACCAATTACCCTCATTCCGGAGCTGAATCCACCGATTGGGGTAGTGGTGGCTACTTATCCAGGGGCCAGTCCTACAGAGGTAAATGAAAAAGTAACGAAGCCTCTGGAATCCAGTCTCGCTACATTGCCTGGTATACAGAAGCTGCAATCGACATCTCAAGAAAGCACCAATCTTATTGTGCTGGAGTTCGATTGGTCAACAGATATAAGTGAGGTTCAATCAGAGGTGCTTCAGCGCCTGGATATGGTTAACCTGCCAGAGGAGGCAAATGCAAGCTTTTTAAAATTTGATCCCTCTCAATTACCTATTATTCAACTGGCTTTGCGAGCTGAAACAGATGAGGTAGATATTCGAAAGATTGCAGAGCAATTGGAATTAGAGCTGCAACGGCAAGATGGTGTGGCCAGTGTGAATGTGTCAGGGAAAATCATTGAAGAAATTCAGATTGCCTTAGACGCAGAAGCAATGGAGACACGCAATTTAGCCCAATCAGATATCGTTCAGCTCATTCAGGCGAACAATATCTCTCTTCCAGGTGAGTCCGTCAATACAGAGGAAGGGCGCATGTTAACGACACGTATAGTAAGTACCTTCACTTCTGCAGAAGAAATAGCTAATCTTACGCTCTCTGTCAATCCGTTGACAGGAGAGGAAATAAAAATGAAGGATATAGCGACTGTAGAGCGGGCAGAGCAGGAGCAGGAAATCATTACCCGCGCAGGTGAGCAGAGCGCGGTATTAATGTCTGTCCTGCAAGAGTCGGGAGCAAATACTGCGCAAGTATCAACAAACTTCAAAGAAGCACTGGATGAATTATTAGCTAAGCCTGAGTTTTCCGGTGTTCAGGCAGATATTTTATATGACCAAGGAGATTATGTCGACCTGGCTATTAGTAATATTGGATCTTCTTTGCTTTACGGTGCCATTTTTGCCATGCTTATCTTGTTTATTTTCCTGAGGGGCTTAAAAAGCCCTATGATTGTCGGTCTCGCGATTCCGTATTCAGTCATCGTAACATTTGTCCTTATGTACTTCGCGGATTTTTCGCTGAACATTTTGACACTTGGTGCTTTGGCGCTTGGGATAGGGATGCTTGTCGATAATGCCATAGTAGTCATTGAAAATATCGAGCGGCATATAGCACTTGGTAAATCTCCAAAAGAGGCAGCTTCGATAGGTACAAAGGAAGTTGGAGTGGCCATTATTGCATCTACGCTGACAACGGTGGCCGTATTTGTTCCTGTCATCTTTACCTCAGGGCTGATTGGCCGGATTTTCACTGAATTTGCGCTGACAATTTCCTTTAGTCTATTTGCATCGCTGGTTGTGGCTCTTACGGTAGTGCCGATGCTTGCTAGTAAATTTTTAAGTACGAAAAATGGAAATTTAAATGAACAGCGTGCCCATTCAGCATTTTATCAGTCTTATCGAAAAGCCTTAAACTGGACATTGCACAATCGTTTCCTTGTTTTAGTTGTGATTGGGGCAATATTTGCTGCAAGCTGCTTTGCACTGTTTAAGACAGGCACAGAGTTCATCCCGCCGACAGATGAGGGATATGTGACGGTAGATGTAGAGTTGCCACGTGGAACGTCTCTTGCTGCTACAGAAGAAATAATCACACAAGTAGAAACGCGGATAGAAAAGGAGCCGGAAGTGGACGTATTGATTAGCATGATCGGCGGCGACCAGCAAGCCCTTTCACGAGGAACTTCAACTTCCAATAAAGCTCAGCTCTATGTAAAACTTGTCCCGCTATCAGAACGCGATCGGTCAATCTTTGAGTTTACGGAAGTAGTAGAGGCAGATGTGAAGGGAATTGTCGGTGACAGGGGAGAGGTTGATTTTTCATTAACTACGTCGTCTGGTTCATCACCGAATACTATGACTTTCCGGGTGACAGATTCGGATGAAGTTCGATTGAAAGAGACGGTGAAGGAAATACAGGCTGAGCTAGAAAAGGTAGAAGCCATTTTAGAGGTTACGACAGATTTAGATGCCACGGCTGATGAAATTCAAATTACTGTCAATCGTGAGGTGGCAAATGAATATGGCATGATGCCGGCTCAAATAGCCCAAACCGTTTATTCTATGATGCGGGGGGTATTAACTACTCAAATATTAGCAGATGATGGCGAAGTACTATCGGTCTATACAGGATTTGGTGATACGTATAAGACGGATGTAGAATCTGTAAAAAGAATGAAGCTTCGCACAGCAGCAGGTGTATTTGTTGAACTGCAAGATGTAGCCGACGTCTCCATTGCTGCCAGCCAGACATCTATCCGTAGATCAGATCAAGCAGCTGCCGTTGCTTTCTTTCTTCAATACGAAAATGCTGAGTCACTAAGCAGTATTTCGAAAAAAGTAGACACAGCAATTGAAAAGGCGGACTTGCCTTCAGAAACGTCAATTGTATTCAGTGGAGACCGGGAGCTTTATGAAAATGCAAAAAGTGATTTGTACCTTGCTGTCGGACTAGCCGTTATATTAGTCTATATTGTCATGGCGGCCCAATTTGAATCATTGAGATATCCATTTATCATGATTTTAAGTGTACCGCTAATGGTAATTGGTGTGGCAGCTTCATTATGGCTGACAAATACATTACTAGGTATCACGGCTGTAATCGGGATTCTAGTTCTCGTTGGTATTGTAGTAAACAACGGTATTGTCCTTGTTGACTATATTAATCAGAAGAAGGCAGAAGGGTATCGTACTTATGACGCCATTATAGTTGGTGCACAGGACCGTTTACGTCCTATTTTAATGACTGCACTCACTACAATGCTTGGTCTTGTGCCGCTAGCTCTCGGAATTGGGGAAGGAACCGAGATGAACCAGCCAATGGCCATTGTCGTAATCGGGGGATTATTTACTTCGACACTGCTGACTCTATTTATTGTCCCGATCATCTATAGTTTGATCGATCAAGAAACGAGGAAAAGGGCTTCATAAGGGGAAGTGAAAGGTGGGTGCATCCTATTACTTGAATTTCCTCAGTTTATAGCAGGTCACTTAGCCCGCCGCCTTTTAGCAGGCAGATGATATAGGCGTCTTTTAGAGACAGAGCTCGTACACCTGCCTGCATCAAAAAATGATTACGAAGAAACAAAGCATAAAGCAGAAGTACATGTGGAGGAATCGAGATCAGAAATTCCTCTCACGGTTATTCGGTCAGGAATTGTTTGCGGGCCTACTAAGACAGGAGAGAATGCTGGATTCGATGTATCCACTGCTCAGGAATGCTTAAAGAATATCAATATCTCATGTTCAGCAGCAATTGAAATAATGCCCATGTTAGTAGAGTTTTATAAGAAAAATAAGAATCACAAAGAATTGTTAATTCCTATCAAATAATATAGTTGCATTCTTTGCTAGGTATCGTTTATACTTGTATTACAAAGTAACTGAATATCCGTTGACATTTTGTCAAAGGGGAGTAGCTATAAGTAGGAAACTACTTACTTCACATTCGTCATGACATGGTTTGGAGCCATCGGGTGTGATAGCATAAAATTTGTGCTTAGCAAGACCTTTGCCTATTTTTAGGCATGGGTCTTTTTCTTTGTCTTTAAACGGATTTTTCAGCTTTGCCTTGTTGAGTTGGACAAAAATTGGTTATACAAAAAAAGGAGGAATTTAAATTTATGGAAGCAATTTTGTTAGAGTACGCATGGGTCCTACTCGTGCTCGTATTTCTAGAGGGGCTGCTTGCTGCTGATAACGCGGTAGTAATGGCGGTAATGGTAAAACATCTACCACGTGAGCAACAGAAAAAGGCTCTATTCTACGGACTATTAGGAGCATTCGTATTCCGCTTTATCGCACTATTCTTAATTACGATTTTGGCTAATTACTGGCAAATTCAAGCGATCGGAGCAGCGTACCTGCTGTTCATTTCTATCAAACATCTGTATGATAATCACTTTAAGAAGGACGAGGATGAAGAGCTTAAAGAGGGTAAGGGGTCTAGCTTCTGGATGACAGTCGTAAAGGTAGAGCTTGCTGATATTGCCTTTGCAATCGATTCTATGCTTGCTGCTGTAGCAATCGCTATGACATTACCGCATCTTGGGGATTTCGAAATCGGCGGTATTAATGCAGGTCCGTTTGCTGTAATGTTCCTTGGTGGATTCGTCGGACTAGTAATTATGCGTTTTGCAGCTCAATGGTTCGTAAAAGTGCTGCATGATTACCCGACTCTTGAAACAGCCGCATTCCTGATTGTAGGATGGGTTGGAGTAAAATTAGCGGTATTAGCACTAGGGCATGAGAAACTTGCAATTATTGACCCACACTTCCCGCATTCCACAACATGGAAAGCTATTTTCTGGGTAGTGTTGCTTGGAATTGCGATTGGCGGCTATTTAACTGGTGTAGTGAAAAATAAAAAAGAGGCTTAAGTAAGAATGGAGATGTGCTAAAGGTGGTATAACACCTATAGCGCATCTTTTATTTTTGTGGTAAATTTCGCTATATACGTTTTTTTAGGAGGAGAACGGGCTGTGCGAATGAAAAAGAAAACAAAGCAGGGAATCACGCCTTTCCAAATGCTCGTCTCATATTATTTCATAGCAATAGCGGTTTCATTTGGTCTACTGAGTTTACCGTGGGTACTTAAGCCAGGTGTAGAGGTCTCAGCTATTGATACGCTATTTACGGCGGTCAGTGCTGTTAGTGTAACAGGTCTCACTGTCTTTGATATATCCGAGACATACACAGGTTTTGGGATTGTCATGCTTGTCATTATCCTACAGTTTGGCGCAATTGGCATTATGTCGCTTGGTACCTTTATTTGGCTGCTGGTGGGGAAAAAAATCGGAATGCGGGAACGGCAGCTCATTATGATTGACCATAATCAGACAAGCATAGCGGGAGTTGTCCAGCTCATACAGGAAATTGCTAAGCTTCTTTTGGCCATTGAGGCATTTGGAGCGCTCGTTTTATCGATTCATTTTAAACGCTATTATGAGACCTGGGGAGAAGCGTTTAGTCACGGTGTTTTCACTTCTATATCAGCAACCACTAATGGCGGATTTGATATAACGGGGATGAGTCTGCAACAATTTCATTTAGATTACTTTGTACAGTTTGTTACAATGCTGCTTATTGTATTGGGAGCAATTGGATTTCCAGTATTAATTGAAATTAAGGCATTTCTCTTGCGGAGAACACCTGGGTTCCGGTTCAGCTTATTTACTAAAATTACGACAGTTACATACGGGGCGCTTTTTGTCATTGGTTCTCTTGGTATTTATATACTTGAGATTTTCCAATCATTTAAAGGAATGAAATGGCATGAAGCTATTTTTTCCGCCATGTATCATTCAGTGTCGACAAGATCTGCCGGCTTGACAACATATGATGTGAGGACATTCAGTGAAGCGACTGATATTTTCATGAGCTTTCTTATGTTCATTGGCTCGTCCCCAAGCTCGGTAGGCGGGGGGATTCGAACGACCACATTTGCCCTTGCCATACTATTTTTAATTACATTTGCAAATGGCAGACATGAAGTACAGATTTTTGGTAGAGAAATTCATCAAATCGATGTATTTCGTTCCTTTGCAGTTATTTTCCTTGCGCTGTTTATGGTGCTTGGAGCAACGATGATTTTATTAATCACAGAGCCTCATGCCACGACAACGCAGATCATTTTTGAAATTACGTCAGCTTTCGGAACATGCGGAATGAGCCTGGGTATTACCAATGACTTATCTATTGTCGGGAAAATAGTGATTATAGTTCTCATGTTTATTGGGCGAGTTGGCCTTATTTCTTTCCTTTACACATTAGGAGGAAAATCGAAAAGGGTAACTTATCATTATCCTAAAGAACGAGTGAT
>JAPSKP010000017.1:35889-48230 GCA_031181585.1 Lysinibacillus sp. | reverse complement strand
TGTGCCTCAAACTTCCCCTTCAATGCCTGCTCTACTACGCTAGGTACCAATTCACTTACATTACCACCGTATTTCGCTACTTCCTTGACGATGCTTGAACTTAAGAAAGAATATTGATTTTTTGTCATGATAAAAAATGTTTCAATATTTTCATCAAGTACCCGGTTCATTGATGTAATCTGCATCTCATATTCAAAATCAGATACAGCACGCAATCCGCGGACGATTGCTTTCGCATTTTTTTCCTGAGCGTATTCAATTAACAGACCGGACGAGCTCTCAATCCGAATATTCGTAAACTGCTTTGTTACCTGATCGATTAGATCAATCCGTTCCTCCACCGTAAACAAAGGATTTTTCGATGAATTATTTAGTACAGCCACATATACTGTATCAAATACATCGGCTGCACGTTTAATAATGTCTAAATGTCCGTTGGTAATCGGATCAAAACTTCCTGGTACTACTGCAATTTTTTCAGACAACGCTTTCTCCCTCTTCCTCTTGTCTACGGTAAATCGAGACGATTGTACTACCGTAAGTTTCTTGTCGAGTACAGACAAATGCACCGTAATTTGAAGGGAGCTGTATTTCTGTCGAGTGCTCACAGACAATCGTTGCATTTGCTGTTATTTTTTCCCCTTGTACAAGTGTTTCCACTAAATCATAGTAATCCTTCTTATGGTATGGAGGGTCAACAAACAACAAGTCTATTTGTATATCCCGTTTGAGCAGTGCCTTCACTGCTCGTACCGCATCTGTACGGAAGCTTTCCGTATAATCTTCATAGCGGCATTTTTTAATATTTTCCTGCAATGTAGCGAATGCTTTTCCGTCCTTTTCGACGAAAATCGCTTTATCCGCTCCACGGCTTAATGCCTCTATCCCCAGGCCACCGCTTCCGGCGAATAAATCGAGCGCAATTCCACCTTCGAAAAACGGACCTATTATATTAAAAATAGATTCCTTCACCTTATCTGTTGTAGGTCTTGTTGTCGTACCGGCGATTGCCTTTAATGGCATACCCTTACGCTCTCCTGCTACAACACGCATAATCTCACCAAACTTTCTATTGTTGTGCTGTTGTAGTAATACGGATTGACTGCTCATCTTTCTGTAAATCCACTAAAAATAAGCGCTGCAGCCAAGCCTCTTCAATATAATAATGACCCGCTACGACTGAAAGGGGCGAGGCTGCCGTATTATAACGGCGCTGATTAAAGACATAGAAGCCATGTTCAGCTCCTGGGAAACGGAATACACGCGTTTCACTATTTACATAGTAGCCATTTGGCCCGAAAGACGTCGTATAGCCTAACCCTCGAAGCAACGTATCGGCTGTGTATAGTATTTTCCCTTCATGTAAAATGATATCCACATCCTTCATCGCCTCTTCACCAACGAAGACATCGCGTCCGTCGTTAAAAACGAAAGGATATGTTTGCTCAGTATCTACATTCATGGAGAAATATTCAGTATAGGTGCCTAATACAGCTGATAACTGGTCATCTAATACCGAGGCAGTAATTTTGCTTCCTTCCAGCTCTTTTAGACGTTTTTTCCAGTCTGCACGCTGTTCCTCAGACATTTGGCTGTTCACCTCAGCTATAACTGCTTTGGCGCGCGGGGTCCCAAATGTTTCCCCCGATAAATACATAGCAACCATATGCTTGATCCAGAGCGGCGAACTACCGAAATCATAAATAGACTCAATCTGCCTCATCAGAACTTCTTTTGTCAGGTTTTCAGAAGTTAATTCCGGCATGAACAACATGCGGTACCCTTCCTCTTTCTGACTTGTCCCACCGATGATGGCAATATGTTCCTCATCTAATACTGGTAACTCATCCATTAGTTTACTAATATCTGCTGGAATAGCTGCCTTTGCATAAAGCGAGAGCGCCTCTGTTTTTTTCTGTAATGCAAGGCCTTCTGGCTGCCAATACAGGTCGTGTAGAGGGCCTGTGCCGCTGAACATGGAATAATTGACAAGCGCCAGTGACTGCTGTCCAATCATCGGCAATCCTGTTACCCATTGTCCTGTCACTGTATTATCCGTAGAGATATGTACAGTTGAAAACTGAACGTCCCCGTTTTGCAGCGAGGCGAAAATGTTTTTCATTAGCTTATTGGCCGTCAGTCCGCCCTCTACTGGAATAATATAAGAGATAGATTGTGAACGATTCTCTCCTGCCTTGAACTTTGTCCTATCTTCACTCAGACGTGCACAGCTGTGTTCTGTCTCCAAAAAACATTGGGAATCTACCGCTGTAGGTGGCCATACAATTTCTAGATCATCATTCGGCAAATTTTTAAAATGATGTCGGACGTCCAGGCTGCCTGCTCGATACGTAATCTCGATTTCCTGCGAGTACTTATAGGCTTCATTCGTCGGGATTTCCTGGTCTGAATACACTTGGTATTGCATAAAGAGCATCGCTCCGATGACAACTAAAAGTGTGGTGAATAAACTTACTGCGATTTTCAAGTGCCTGTTCCTCCTGCATCATGATACTATATTGAATGGAAAGGACGTGACAAAGTATGATTCAACAATTCATAGAGCTTGGTCAGGGCTATGGCGATGTATATGAGCTATGCGAGCTTATTAAAACGAATGAGGCACGCTTCCATGAGGCGTTCATTTTTACATCTTATAAAAATGAGCAAAAAGTTTGTTCACTCGCTGTCGCTTTAAAGCCTGTGGAGGAAAGTAAATTTATGCCAATTTACGTATGCCGGGAAGGAATCCCTTACAACGAGGACAAGCGTGCCAAACGAATCGACTTATTTGAAGAAGCACTATCTGCTATTAATAAGCAGGCAACCACGCTTGAAATCAAGCATTCCTCTTTCTTTAATGAGCCGAATCAGTTTTATCAATATTTAATTGGTATATTGCGCATGAGCCACTATCTCCCGCCGATGCACTAATTAAAGCCCTATTTTATAATCATATTCCTTTGCTTTATCCGGCTTCGCATTCTCGAATTCGGTTTTTAAAAATGGGCGGAATGATTCGACAACGTCTTTCACAAATGGAAGACGTTGTAATTTATTTTTGATCGTTTCGACATCTTCTTGATTGCAATACATGGCTACATACTTCATTTTACGGGAAATATAATGGACATGGCCGTATTTCCGCAAAGATTTTGCATGCTTCAATTGATGCACATAGACGATAATTCCTTGCCTATCTGTCATGATAAATCCCTCATTTCTTGTTTAGAGCATACCATAGACATAAAAATGATAGCAACAGAGTTTAGCTGACAGGATGGAGGATTTTCCGTTATAATGGAAAACAGTAGAGTGCTTCCTCGAAAGTTTAGTGTAATACGGCGCTCTATTCATGTCTTACATGTATATTGAAGCTTAACAAAGGAGTACAGTACGTAAGAGGAGGACAAGTATGGGAAAGAAAACGAAAGTCGCACTTGCCATTGCAGCAGCTAGTGCAGCTGTCTGGGCAGGTACAAAAGCAGTAGCAAAACCACAAAAACGTGAAGATAAAGACGTTCTGAATTTTACAAGACCAATTGTATTGGCACGCCACGGCGGTGGTCACTTGGCACCTGAACATTCCATGCTGGCATTTGAAAAGGCAGCTGAGTATGGAATTGATGGATTTAAGGTTGATATCCGTCTGACAAAGGATGAAGAAATCGTCTTGTTCCACGACGCATCTGTGGAACGTCTAACAGGCGCTACAGGCTATGTAAAAGACCTGACGCTCGCTGAATTGCGCGAACTGAACATCGGTGAAAATTTCATTTGTTTAGAAGGAAATCACCCGTACAAAGGGGGAAAAGTCGAAATCGTGACATTACGCGAACTGCTTCAGGCATTTCCTGATAAACTTATATACATCGATATTAAGGATGCTCCCGATACTTACGAAGGCAGTCTGATGCCGTCCAAGTTATGGCGCCTTCTCGAAGAACTGCAAGCAACAGGACGTATCATCGTATCTTCAAATTACAGTGAGCAAACTGACCGTTTCAATCTTTATGCACAAGATCGTGTAGCATTAGGAGCTGGTGATTCTGACCTGGCTAAAGCTTACACATCGTTGACTAGCCAATTCGGCCATCTATACTCTCCAAAGGTAGACGTGTTTGAAACGCCATTAAAATCAAATGTAATGAATTTCGACTCTCCGAAATTTGTGAAGTTTTTAAGCGATCTAAATTGTCATGTATTGTATACAGGAATCAATGACCTTGTGACAATGTCTCGCCTTGTTCGCACAGGCGCATCCGGTATTGTAACAGATCGCCCTGATATCGCAGAAACATTACTAAAAAAATATGTACAATAAAAAAGAAGCTTGACCCTAGTATAGGGCCAAGCTTCTTTTACTGAGTCATTCTTTCTACTTGGAAAAGCTGTACTTGATCGCGGCCTTGGTGCTTTGCTTTATAAAGAGCCTGATCAGCCTTTTCAAGTATCACATTTGGAGAGTCTCCGGCCTGCGGATACGCAGCGATGCCTCCAGACATTGTTACCGGCCGGCCGCAAGGGCTATTTGTATCCTGCAGATACTGACGCAGATTCTCTGCTACTGCATAGGCGCCTTCCTCGGTTGTTTTCGGTAAAAGTATGATAAATTCTTCACCGCCGTACCGACAGCAAATATCCTGCGGACGGGTATGCATCCGCATAGTTTTAGCCAGATACTTCAGCACCTCATCTCCCACAGCGTGTCCATATGTATCGTTTACACTCTTAAAATGATCTAAGTCAACAAGCAATACTGCATATTCCTGCTTTTCCTCCGTCCATCGGATTAGTGTTTCATCCATAGAACGCCGATTCATCAGCCCAGTGAGCGCATCTGTTGTAGATTGAGTCTGGTAATGGCTGATTCGATTTTGCAGGAGAGTGAAGGCATGCACAAGCGATTCTTTTAAGATACGCGCTTCAAAATACCAGCTTTTCACTTTACGAAGTTCTTCAATCTTTATCCTCTCTTGTTCATTCATCGAGAGTAATGCCATCTGCTGCAGCGGCTTTGTAATAAATGATGCAATGATAAGAACAATGACCAATGCTAATAAAACAAAAGGCATTGAAATCAGCGCCACCTTCTTCACTAGATCTGTAGAAGGAAGCAATGTTACATCAAGCGGCCGCTGAGAAACAATTCCCCATTTTGGGAGTTCAACTGCGCTATAGCCAGCAAGCATTTCTACACCTTTTGTGTTCGTAACTTCTTCCGCTCCACTTCCGCCTTCCATCAGATGATCAACCACCTTATTACTTGCGACATCATCTCCAATTCTGTTTGAATCCTGATGATAGATGAGGGTACCGTCCTCATCTACTACATATACATAAGAGCCGTCATTATAAAAATGCTCCCCTAATAATTTGTGAAATATGTTGTCATACTCAATGTAAATTGTCCCGCCGACAAGTCCGCTATACTCTCCGGCTGCATTAAAAATAGGCTGGGAAATAAAAATCAGTTTTCTCCCTGTTATGCCTTCATACGGCTTGGAAATATGCGGCTTTCGTCTCTCTAATGCTTCCCCTGTCTGTTCACTGCTAAGTTGAATTCCCTTCAGCTCTAATGTAGGAGGAGAGACAGCTAGAATAATTCCCTCATCATCGGTAATTGCCACAGAGTTAAATACATTAGTCTGATATCTTAAACGCTCCACTTCCTGTTGGAGCAATACTTCATTTTCATAATTCTCCGCAATATAGAGAGCGCTGAATTGCAGCGTTTTGAATGTTTCCTCTAAATAAGTATTAGCTGTCGTAGCTAACTTTTGCGCATACACACGGTTTGTTTCCAATGTATTTTCAATTAATATATTTTTCGATATTTGATAGACACCCCATAAACTGCTAGCTATCGTTGAAATAAAAGCCATCATAACTACCCCGATGATCAAATATCGCAAACGAAAGATAAATCTTTTATTTGAACTCAATACCTCTTATTCCCCTCTATTAACATAATCTCGTACATTGTAAATGAATTGATTGGAAAAAAACACAATTTTTAATGAAAAAGTTATTTATATAAGATTATCTCTTTATAAAAAGTAGTATTTTCGTATCCGATAAGTGAAGGGAAACAGTTATACACTCGTAGAGCTCTTGTAAGCAGCTTTCAGTCATTTTTATAGGTGACAAGAAAAAGGAAAACTGTTTCTCTACAGCTATATGCAGGTATTTACTTGTTTGTGGATAAATAAAAAAACAGCAGGGAATTTCCCTGCTGTTTGAGTTATGCTGAACACGAGCATGATCCACCTGAACCACAGCCACCTGTACTACAGCCGCCACCTGTCGAAAAGAATGGATTGCTTACAGGTACCTTTACAGCCTCCGAAACAGATCTTCCGATTAATAGACTCACTTCATCCAGCAAATCCTGATAATCGTTCTCTGCAACCTTTAGCTTGGCGACCTTTTCGTTCAAATCCAAAGCACGCTTCTGCTCACGGATTTTTTTCATAATTGTATGATAATCCGGGTGATATTTCCCGAAACGCTGTACATCTTCATAATGCTCCTTTAGACGACTGAACGCCTTTACTTGAGCAGAAAGCTCTGTATCCTCATATACAGCCTTGTAGGCGATATGGAGATTTTGCGCCTGTTCAGATGAAAGAATCATGGTACTTAATCTATCAGCTTCGTCTAAAATAAATGCCCATTCTGAAGTCATCAACATCGAAAACTCCTCCAATCTCTTTCCTATCATAACAGAAATTATGTTACATTAGGTATAGATAAGATTTAGACAAAGGGGAGAGCCATCATGACTACTTCAACAAAAGAAAAGGCTGAAGAACTTTTACAGCAAATTTTATTGAAAAGTACACCGGAGGATGAGGAAGTGCTGATGCATCTACTCGAGGGACTTCGAAACAAACAGACAGGCTTCCATCACCGATATATCAATGCAGCGCTTCATATGACAGGCGATTTTTATCCTGATCATAGTGTCATCCGTATTCCGGTTACCCCAGTCATTCATAATACAATTAAGCTTCCGCACGGGGGAATTTTGGCCACAATCGCCGATGCAGCGATGGGCGAACTAGCAGCCCGTTCCATCGAAGCTGGTAAAAATGTTGTAACTACGAATTTACATATTAACTATTTAGCTACAACAACCAATAAAGAGCTAATCGCAAAAGGCTTTTTCGTCAATAAAGGACGCCGCATGCTTGTTATGGAATGTATCATTGAAGATGAAACCGGTAAAAAACTAGCTACGGCTTCCGCAACTTTTTTCGTCATCGAGCCGCGCAAGTAATGAGGTAACACATTCAATGTCGGAAAATGGGGTAGTGATATTCCCGATTGTCTGGGTACGTTCATGTCCCTTTCCGGCAATCACAATAACATCTCCCTCTTTTGCCAAACGGAGCGCCTTCTCGATCGCCTCTTCGCGCGCCAAGATCATTTCATAGCTTTGGGTTGCAAAGAAACCAGCGGCAATTTGCCTGTTGATTACCTCTGGATTTTCACTACGACAATTATCAGTAGTTAAAATAATATGATTTGCATATTTGGAAGCGACAGTCCCCATCTCCCGCCGTTTTGCCACATCTCTTTCTCCTCCACAGCTGAAAACAACATATACATTTCGCGAAAAGGTATTTTTTACGGTTTGAAGGACAGCCTTTAATGCATCGGCTGTATGGGCATAGTCAACAATCACATGAAAGCCCTGCTTGCTATAAAATGTCTGCATCCGCCCTTCCGGCAAAGTCATTTCGGGAATGTATTCCATAACATTGTCAAAGGAAAATCCAAGCATTTTTAATACCGCTATCATCGCTGCCACGTTTGCCCGCTGATGATCTCCTATAAACGGTACGGTGACAACACGTTCTTTATGTGCGGTTTGTACCCAGCATGTGCTCTCATTTTTCCCTTCTGCTAATGTCTGCAATAGTACATCGACGCGTCCTTTTAATCCAAAATAGCATTTTTCACGTTTCGAAAGAACGCCAACGCTTCTGCAAAAAGAATCATCACCATTTAACACCAGCTTATTGCTTAACCCTGCGAGACGCTGTTTAGCCAATTTATATTGTTCAAATGACCCGTGATCTTCCAAATGATCTTCCGCTAAATTCAAAAATACACCAATATCTATATCGCAGTGATCCAGCCGGTACGTTGCTAATCCCATTGAGGATGCCTCCATTATTACATATTCAACATTTTCCTTTATCGCCTTTAAAAATAAAGGGTGTAAATGTTTTGGCTGCAGCGTTGTAAGTTGTTCTATATCTGCATCGTACGGCGTACCATTTAAATAAACACCGTTTGTTCCAATTACAAGTACGCGTTTATTTAGTTTTTGAAGCATCTGTCCAATGAAATGGCTGACCGTTGTTTTCCCGTTCGTCCCGGTGATAGCAACAATTTTCAGCACTTCTGATGGAAAACCGCATAACTTCGCGCTTGCATAAGCACTAAACTGCAATATATTTGGTACCCAAATCAACGGAACATCGCATACAAAATCATCAAAAAAGACTTCTTCGTCGACTACAATTGCTTTTGCACCTCGATCAACCGCCTGATCAATCCATTTTTTCCCGTCATATTTTTTTCCTTTTCGTGCGATAAATAAATCACCTGGTCGCACAGCTTCCAATGAATCCTCAATACGCACTACTTCTTCTCTTATTGAGCCTTTTACCGTGCACGGCCAATCTTTTAATAACTCTGCTAATTGCACGTTATACCCTCCTGCTTTACAGTATGTGGGCGCACGGAATTTGACACAAAAAAGCAGGATACCTATAATTTACAAATATTAAAAATGTTAAATTTTTGAATTCAGCAAAAAACCTTATCCTGATACTTCGCTTTCGTCGCAAAATTAAAGCGGTCTGCTAATGCAAACCGCTTTTTTCAGGGAAGTTTTTCTTTATAAAAATTTGCGTATAATAATTATAATAAACACCAGTTCCACCATGTGTATACTGTTCATCCAGCATAATTGCCCGGTGATCAGCAGAATTCAGCAGACCATGAACAGCTTCAATCGCATCCAAATATGCCTTGGCTACATTTTCATTTGCCTCCTCATAGGAGATTGGTTTTTTTTCCAGCCTTTGTTCTAAAGAGCCATAAGTCGGTGATTCATGGGAAATATAATCCTGTAAAAACATATCTTCACTATGAGCCGCAGCTGTCTCATTTAATGGCTCAAAGGGAATCAGAGGCTCGCCCCCGAACTTTTGACGGTATATATTGGTTAATTCAAAAAGCTGTTCAGCATTTGCCTGATTGATTTCAAATTGCTGAAACGAAGAAGGTGTTTCTTTTTCAATCATTTCTCCGACAAACTGCATTTCATAAGGCTGATGAAGGACAAGTGTTTTACCATTCATAAAACGAACACCCGCTAAATTCCCTTCCACCTCGTCTATGTATAACTGGGCATACAGTGTGTCAAACTTAACAAGTAGACGATTTTTCGTATCCTCTTCACTCATCGTGAACATATATATATTTTCATCGATGGTGACGGAAACTTCTGCATCCATAATAGTCATTCTGTAAATATCCTCAACAGGCTGACCAATTGTATAAGGACTTACATCCATGTCCTCAGAGTTTGTGTATACTTGCGTAACCATGCCTTGTTCAATTCCAAACATGAGCTGCTCGTATATCCACCATTCGTACCCATAGGTTGTGGTATCTATCCTTTTAGGCTCTCCGTAATTTTGTATCAGTACATCACTGGGCTGGCCGATCATTGTCGAAATACCTGTCTCAGGTGGTGATAAAGCTGCATTATAGTCATTAATATACTGTTCGGAGGGTATCGCCTGCTGTACTGAATTAGGACCCTCAAGAGGAGCATGTTCATTATCTATAGTGGCATAATAAAAGATAAGGCCAATAATAGTTGCGATGATTAAAATGCGGAATAGAGCCTTCATGGAGTTACCACCTTTTTTTGTATTGATTGTCTATTATTATAGCAATTTGGTAGTCCCTGACACAATGTTGTCATTGCAACAAATGTCGATTTGTTCTATTATTAACAATAAAGCATATAATATGTACGATTTGCTAAAGGAGGATAAAGCAATGTATTTCGAAAATACAAAAATTGAAAATATTGTTGTTGATCAGGAATTTCTAACGGACATCTTAAAAAAATACGGCCTAGAATGTCACGGGGCTTGGGACTACGACCGTATGACGTTCGACCGCCGCTTCGACGTACGTGAAGGCCGTTTCTATCTACGTGTATTCTGCGACGCAATCTCTGGCGATGTAGGCGCCCATGATGCGACGTTGAAAATCTTGAAGCCGGCACTTGGTAAATACTACTATCCGCACGGTGTCGAATACACTGACGAAGTATTCCCTGCACACCTTGTCAAAGACTGTGAGCAAATCCTAGATGCTGTTGCAAAGGAATTATCAAAATACGGAATTGCTGTCAAAAAAGATGAGCAAATTCAAGAGTCTGCTACAAAAGAATCCGTAAAAGATGTAGCAGAAGAACGTGAAAAACAATTAAAATAGTAAATTACTGGCAGCCTAATAAGGTTGCCTTTTTTGCTGCCGTCTCTCCTCCATTTCTTAATAAAGGAGCGCCTGCTAAAAAGGCCCCAGGAGGAGATTTTAATGGCTATTGGGATACGACCTGTCCTTTTCATCATCTGATAGTACCAAATTCCTGCATAATAAAAAAGGATGTCGACAGCGACATCCTTTTTGTGCACTAAAATCCTAAAATCGCCTTGATAACCGACGTTGTTTCTCCGCCTTCATAAATTACATATAACAGCATGTATACCATTACACCTGTAATTCCTGTAAAGAACCAAATAATACTTGTAATCGGTCCAATTTTGCGGTGGATTTTCATATTATTTTTGTAACCTGTCCATAGGCTCATAATGCCAAAAACAGCCCCCACTGTCGCCAGTGTAATATGGAAAACTAAGAAAAATGTATAATATATCTTTAGTTCATCCGGACCACCGAATGCCGTATTACCGATAAATACTGTTCGTGAAGCATAAATAATGAAGAACACAATTGCTGCAACACCTGCTGCAGTCATTACCTTTTTGTGAGCCTCGACTTTTCTTTTTACAATTAAAACCCATCCGATCGCTACTAAAATGGCACTCAGCACGATGAATGATGTACTAATCGTTGGTAAAATTGGTACACCCATTTCCTATTCTCCTATTCATTCTCTAAATTAGTTATAGTTTGTACGGTTTTGGAAATCACGTAACGCTTTCTCTGTAATATCCTCAGGATTAATTCGTTCGCTATTCCACCAAGCACGGAATACCTTGAACAAAATAACGCCAAAAATGATTTCCTGAATGATTTTCATCAATACGCCGCCTACTTGCTGATCACTTACAGGGTCCATATTGGTAAATAACTCTGGTCCTGATAAATTCAGACTCGACAAAGTATCAACAGGCACGCATAATTCCATCGCTTTTAACCAAGATTCCGCCTCAGAAAAAGTAGCATATAAAGGATGAGAAGCGAAAATAATCAATGCACAAGCAGGGGTTATGAGTACAGCATTCCCCGCAATATACGCCAGCTTATTGATATTTTTCATTTTGTGCTGTCCCTCTACTTGGTTAAGCAGCGGCCAGTACATGAACACAGCACTTATAAAAAGTAAAAATGTATAAATACCATGAAGTGTCATATCGAGCTTGATGACATCAAAGACTGCTGGGAGATGGTAGAAGCTAAACATGAAAACAAAGAGAAAAATCGCTACTAACGGCTTCGTAAAGATATTAAAAATTACCCGTACTACTGGAGCTTCCACTACAACTTTCCATACCCACCATGGGATACCTTTAATGATAAGAATCGGAACTAATAATAGTAGCAATGCCATTTGTGTCATATGCATCGTAAATGTAATATGACCCATCAAATCGATTGGGGACCCTTTGATAATATAAAGAGAAATCATCCCTAGGACAAAGTAGATTGCCTCGCTCTTCTTTAGAGGCTCGCTTACTTTAAAGTCTTTTCTCCAAACAGTCGTCGTTAAAAAATAGACAACCAGCAAAAATACAACAACACCTATTAAATAAGGACTCCATAGCGCCTGAAAACCAAATATACTTAATGACATAAATTTGCGCTCCTTTAACTTCAATACCTCCATTATAGAACTGTCTTACGGAGACTTCAATGAACATAGTATGACATTTGCTTCTTTATGGCATTCCTAGCATTTTAAAATAGCATAAGGTATTCATTACAAAATAAATAAAGTATTTTCAGATACGCAAAATTTGATTTTATGCTACTCAGCAAAACAAAAAGCGGTCAACTTT
>JAPSKP010000017.1:0-35789 GCA_031181585.1 Lysinibacillus sp. | reverse complement strand
AGCGGTCAACTTTAGTTGACCGCTCATTCGTTAAATATATCCTTTTTCCGATAGAATTTGCTGCAACTGCTCCACGCATTCCTCGATCGAATACTGCTCTGTATCCAGAATTATTTCAGGATTAACCGGCTCCTCATAGGGAGCACTAATGCCCGTAAAATGAGGGATTTCATTATTACGAGCTTTTTTATATAGCCCTTTAGGGTCCCTTTTTTCACAAGCTTCTACCGAGCATTTCACAAAGACCTCAATAAATTCACCTTCCTGCACCAAGCTTCGTACTACTTGGCGGTCTTCTCGGTAAGGGGAAATAAAAGCAGTTAATACAATTTGTCCGCTTTCTACAAATAGTTTTGCTACCTCACCAATACGGCGAATATTCTCTTTACGGCTAACCTCATCAAACCCTAAATCATTGTTCAATCCATGACGTATATTGTCTCCGTCTAGAACAAAAGCCTGTTTATCGTTTTCAAACAGCTTGTGTGCAAAAGCATTCGCAACCGAAGATTTACCCGATGCAGAAAGTCCAGTGAACCAGAGAATAAAGCTTGAATGTCCATTTTTTTCGCGGCGTTCCTCTTTTTTTATGGAAGCTTCATGCCATACAATATTTGTACTCATTTTCGTTCTCCTCCTAAACAGTCGCTTCTTCGCGTAATCCGCGAATCAACACTTCGATTACTTCCTTGCGGCTGAAAGTGCTTGGTGGGATTTCTCCTGCTCTTAGCATTTCGCGTACCTTTGTTCCAGATAAAATGACACGGGCTTCTGGGCCATGTGCACATGTTTTTGTTGTAGCCATACCCTCACATTCCGTGCAGTAAAAGCTATGTTCAAATTTTAAAGGTGTAATGCCGATTTCCTCCGGCTCGAACACATCAAATAACTTTTGAGCATCATATGTGCCGTAATAATCGCCGACCCCTGCATGATCCCGGCCAACGATAAAATGCGTGCAGCCATAGTTTTTGCGGACCAACGCATGGAAAATCGCCTCACGCGGTCCTGCATAGCGCATTGCTGCAAGGAATACGCCAAGCTGCACACGCTCCGTTGGATAATACTTCTCTAACAATACTTCATAGCTTTCCATACGAATGGCTGCAGAAATATCATCAGACTTCGTTTCTCCTACAAGCGGATTTAAAAATAACCCATCTACGATTTCCAAAGCTATCTTTTGGATATATTCATGAGCGCGGTGGACAGGATTCCGCGTCTGGAAGCCAACGATCGTTTTCCATCCCTTTTCTTTAAAGATTTGGCGTGTTTCCTTTGGTTCGAATGTATATGCTGGGAATGGCTTTTCTGACTTTTTAATTAATTTGACAGATCCGCCAACATAGACAGAAGGACGCTCAAATAATTTTGCTACTCCTGGATGGGCTTTGTCTGCCGTGCCATATACAGATTTCGCTTCCTTTTCTTTATCGGGCTCATAGACATCTCCAACTGTTAATGTTCCATATACAGTGCCCTCTTGAACAAGTTTTACCTCTTCGCCCTTTACCAATGTTCTTGCTATTGCTGGATTTACAGGTAACGTAATTGGAATACTCCATACAAGTCCAGAAGCTAGACGCATGTTTTCCACAACTGTTTCGTAATCCTCTTTATTCAGAAATCCCTCAATCGGGCTGTATGCTCCAATACCGATCAGCTCTAAATCACTTAATGCAATAGCATCAATTTCGATTTCTTTAGCCAGTGCTGTCACATTTGTTTCCGGATAATACGCATCGATTAATTTTCCCCCGTGTGGTTGTAAACTCATTTCACATTCCTCCAATTTGTTTGGTTGGTTTAAATTCCAGAACCTTCATCATTAAATGTTCGCGCCTCTTCTCGTACAATCTTCATAAGACTCATAGAACCGATAATGGCAATTGCCATGCTTGCTAGTACAACAATTGAATAAAAGTCATTTTCTATAAATAGCTTAACGAGCATATAAGAGATCGCTAATGAAAATAGCGGAGACACAATCCAAATTCTAAAAATCTTCTTTACTATATTTTTATCAAACACTTTCACACCATTTTTAGCTACACCCAGTCCGATGATGCCAGATGAAGTGACCTGTGTTAAAGGGACAGGCAAACCAAAGATCGAACTGATTGTTACTAAAATAGCTCCTGTGCTTGAAATTAAAATACCTTCTGTTTTTTCATAACGAGTAATTTTTTTACCATTTGTTTCAAGAACTCTCTTTCCAAGAAGCAGCGCTCCTATACCGACAAAAATTCCGCCGATCCAGATCCCCTGAGGAACTGTCATAATACTAGCTCCTACAAGCGGTCCCACAGCATTGGCCACATTGTTCATCCCAGCTGAGAAAGCTTCAAAAAAACCAGCCAAAATCAGCAAATATGTAAAAAGAGGACGATCCTTCAAACGACCTTTTTCCTGCAGAAAATAGAGGACCTTCCCCCCGATGAATAACATGAAAAATGCAACGACCGGGATGATTACCCAAAAAGCCATGATATATAGTAATTTATTTATAAATAGAACTTGATAAGCAATTCCTACGCCGACAATCGCTCCAACAGTTACCTCACTCGTCGATAAGGGGATGCCCATTAAGTTTGCGATAAATAGTGTGCTTGTTGATGCAATTAAAATAATTATAACGAGCTTTACTGTAATAATACTCTCAGGGATAATGCCGCCACTAATCGTTTTAACAACTTCCCCTCCCCCTATTACTGCTCCTAGTAATACACCAATAGCGCAGAGAAGCAAGGCGAGCCGGGCACTCTTAATCGCGCCCGAGCCATACGCCACTCCCATAGAAGCAGCTGCCCCGCTGGCTCCTATATTTGCTGCAAAGAAGAGTGCGATCCCAATCGCAATATATTCGAGCATAGAAACCCTCCTTTAGCCGTGCAGGCCGCACTCCGTTTTTCCTTGCCCTGACCAGCGTCCAGAGCGCAAGTCTTCCATTGTAAAGGCAGGTTTTGTACATGTTTCGCAGCCTATACTTGGATAGCCTTTGTCGTGCAGCGGATTATATGGCAAATCGTGCTTTGAGACGTATCTCCATACATCCTTCCATGTCCAATGGATAAGGGGACATACTTTAATTGATTCAAACCGTTTATCCAAATTGATAAATTCCACATTGGCACGAGTTGGTGACTGTTCACGACGCAATCCAGAAATCCAAGCTTTTGAACCTATTAATGTTTCATTAAGCGGAACAAGTTTCCGAATATTGCAGCATTGATTTGGGTCACGTTCCCAAAGCGCAGCCCCGTATTTTTCTGCTTGCTCTTCTAATGTCAAAGCAGGTTTTTTCATTTCAATACGAAGTTGTGGATACTTTGCTTTCACCCGCTCGATTGTTTCATATGTTTCCTTAAAATGGACGTCCGTATCTAAAAAGACAATCTTAGCGTCTGGCTTTACTTTTGAAATACAATCTATGAGCACAATACCCTCAATGCCAAAACTGCAGGCATAAACGATTTCCTCACCATAATGTTCGTAAGCCCACTTTAGGACATTTAGGGCTCCTTTGTAGGTTTCATCTACTTCAAATTCCAGCTCAGGCTTTTGCCAGGTAGAATAAGTTAACATGTCTTTCCCCCCTATATAAATAAAAAGGCGCTTTAACGCCCGCATCATGCCCGCATTAAAACGCCTCTAGTTTTTCTAGTCAGCAATTGTATAATCTTCCCCCTTGAACACGATAAGAAGCATTTATGTAAAGGAGAGAATTTTCTTTATTATTAGTATACTATACATTCCCTATTAGTCAACTAGGTTTAAGGTTTATTCTGAATTTATTATGTATTTGTAATTTACACTTTATTATATAAAAAACGTCTCCAGCTTTCGCTGAAGACGTTTCTTAGTGGAATTACCACCAAATGATTGTTAAGAACGCTACGAAGAACGTAAAGGCGATAAATCCGCCGCCCCAGATAAAGAATTGGATAACACCCATATGCGGCGCATCTTTTTCATCCATATGCATGAAAGAATAAAGCTGCTGCACTACTTGTACTCCTGCCAGTAAAAGGATTAATGGCTTGATGAAGTACGGTGAAAAATCTGCTACTACTGCTGCAAAGGCAACAAAAGTGAGCATAATCATAATCGCAAATTGTGTTACTTGCTTACGCATATGCTTCGCATTTTGAGCGCGGTCATATTCGTATTGGGCTTGAGAACGAGTTTCAAAATGAGTATCGTGTGCCATATTATCCTAACACTCCCATCAAGTAAACTACTGTAAAGATGAATACCCATACAACGTCGATAAAGTGCCAGTAAATTGATGCGGCAAAGAATTTCGGCGCGTTGTATAAAGTTAATCCACGCTTCGCATTACGGATTAATAATCCTGTAATCCAAACTAAACCAATGACAACGTGTAGACCATGCGTCCCTACAAGCGTGAAGAATGCTGAAGAGAACGCTGATTGCGTATAGCCAAAACCAATGTGTACATAATGATAGAACTCATAGATTTCTAGTGCCAAGAAGCCAAGACCTAAAAGAACAGTAATTGCCATCCAAGTAATGACACCTTTAGCATTATGGTTCTTCATATGATACATTGCATAAACAGAAGTTAATGAAGATGTTAATAACAACATCGTCATCATAAACGCCAATGGCAATTCAAACAAACCTTGTGCAGTGAATTCCATACCTGCAGGACCTTGATCCTTCAGCGCTAGGTATGTCGCAAATACACTGGCGAATAATACTGTATCGGATGCAAGGAACATCCAAATACCTACGAATTTGTTTTTCCCTTCCATTGTAGCCGTTTCAGCATGCTTCGGCCAGCTCTGAGGAGTAAATTTTTGATTAACGTCCATTATCGTTTACCCCCTTTTGCACGGTATTCAGCAAGTTCCTTCTCAATTTGTACTACCTCTTCCTTATGGACGTGGTAGCCTAAATCATCCTTGAAGGAACGGATAATCATACATACAATTGTCAGGCCAAGACCACCGATCAATAATGCTAATGATAAGCCCGGTGATACGCTTTCCGCAGTACCAGCTTTAGCTTGGTCTCCCCAAGGACTGTAAAGTGCACCAAACGCTGCAACGAATGTACCGATTGACATAACGAACGGTAAAATTGAATTATTTGGCATATGGATATCGCCTATTGGCTCTGCATAAACCATACCCTCTTTATTGCCTTCTTCTTTCTCAATCCAATACGGATCATATCCACGAACAAGTGGAGTTTGTTTAAAGTTATAGAATGGAAGCGGAGTTTCAAGCGCCCATTCAAGAGAACGTCCATCGCCCCAGTAGTCGCGACGGTTAAGTGGTGCAGATTTAATTGAAATCAATACGTTAATTACAAGTAGGATTACCCCAACACCCATCATTAATGCACCGATTGAAGAGATGAAGTTGAATGTATCCCAACCTTGGTCTGCCATGTAAGTGAATACACGACGAGGCATACCCATTAAACCTAAGAAATGCTGTACAAAGAATGTTAAATGGAAACCGATGAAGAAGATCCAGAAAGTAAGAACTCCTAGTTTCTCATTCAATGCACGGTTGAACATAATCGGCCAGTAGAAGTGTGCTGAACCGAATAATGCAGTTACGATACCACCTACGATTACGTAGTGGAAGTGAGCTACGATAAAGTAAGAATCGTGTAATTGGTAGTCAAGTGGAGCAGCTGCCTGCATAACCCCTGTAACACCACCTGCTACGAAGGACGGGATGAAACCAAGTGCATATAGCATTGGTACTGTAACTTTAACGGAACCGCCCCAAATAGTCAGGATCCAGTTGAATACTTTCATACCTGTTGGTACAGCGATCGCCATTGTTGCTACAGCGAAGATTGCATTGGCTGTTGCACCAAGACCTGTTGTAAACATATGGTGAGCCCAAACCATGAATCCTAAGAAACCAATTAAGATTGTTGCGAATACCATTGAAGAGTATCCGAACAAACGTTTACGAGCAAATACCGGAATAATCTCCGAGAATAAACCAAACGCTGGTAACACTAAGATATATACCTCAGGGTGACCGAAAATCCAGAATAAGTGCTCCCAAATAATTGTGTTACCACCCATTGTATGGTCGAAGAAGTTTGCTCCAAACATACGATCCACTAACATTAGGAATAAACCTACTGTAAGAGGAGGAAACGCAAATAAAATTAATGTACTTGAAACTAAAGAAGTCCAAGTGAATAGTGGCATACGCATGAACGTCATACCAGGTGCACGCATCGTAATGATTGTTACGATGAAGTTGATACCGGAAATTAATGTACCAGCACCAGAGATTTGTAAACCTAATACATAGAAGTCAATACCATGTCCAGGCGAGTATAAAGATAACGACGCGTAAGATGTCCATCCTGCGTCAGGACCTCCACCAAGGAAGAATGAAAGGTGAAGGAATACCGCACCAAAGAAGAATAACCAGAATCCAAGTGCGTTAAGGAACGGGAATGCAACGTCACGTGCTCCAATTTGTAGCGGAACGATCGCATTCATAAAGGCAAATAGTAACGGTGTCGCTGCTAAGAATAGCATTGTCGTACCGTGCATTGTTAATAATTCGTTAAATAGGCCTGCTGAGATGAAATCGTTATTCGGAATCATCAATTGAACACGTATTAATAGCGCTTCAAATCCAGCAATGGCGAAGAACAGTGTACCGGCAGCTAAATAAAGAATGGCGATTTTCTTATGATCGACAGTCGTTAAGTAGTCCCAAATATGTCCCCCGAAGCCCTTTTTCTTAGCGACAGAGCTCACAACTTTAACCTCCTTCAAAGTTTCTATCTAGTGTGAATTAGTCTTCAACAGATAATGTCATTAAGTACTCAGCGATTGCTTGCGCTTCTTCTTCTGTCACTGAGTATTTACCAGTCATTAAGTTGCCTGGTTTGTAATATTCAGGATCCATGATCCAGTTAGTTGTTTCTTCAGTAGTGTGTTCCAAGAACCCAGCTACACGGTTACGGTCACCGAAAGCAGTTAAGTTTGGTCCAACACCTGCACCTGAAACAGCTGATACTGCGTGACAGCCTAAGCAGCTGTTCGCGAATGCCGCTTCCCCAGCGTCTGATGAGTTCTGGTCTGCAACATTGCCTTCAGTAGCCTGCATTGCTGCTACCCATGTATCGAATGCTTCAGGATCTAAAGTTTTTACTTTGAAATCCATTAAAGCGTGTGAAGGACCACATAGTTCAGCACATTTACCATAAAATACGCCATCTTTTAAGCCTTCAGATTCTTCATCAAACTGTAGATAGAATTTGTTTAAGTTATCTACGTTTGTATCCATCTTACCGCCTACAGCTGGAATCCAGAATGAGTGCTTTACGTCAGCAGCTAGCAGGTTGAAGTATACTTTTTCTCCAGTGGGAACAACAAGCTCTTGAGCAGTGATGATTCCTAGGTCCGGATATTCGAACTCCCACCAGTATAATTTTGCAGTTACGTTCACAGTAAGTGCATTTTTGTTTCCTTCTTCATCCACTTGATCCATTGCAGCAACATCTGCAAATTTATAAGTGGCTGTTAATGTAGGAACAGCTAAGATTAAAAGTAACACGATTGGAATAACTGTCCAGATTACTTCAAGAGTATGACTACCCTCTACTTGTTTAGGCATGAAATCTTCGCCTACTTTAGAACGGCGGAATTTAATAAAAGCAAGTAAATAGATAACTGAAACAACGACAACTACTAACGCCATAATGATTACTGATAAAATTAAAATATTTAACTGCTCTTGCCCTACAGGACCAGATGGCTTGAGTGTAGAGATGTATTCTTCACCACAAGCAGAAAGGAAAACAGTTAACGCTGATAGCAATGCAAATAGACGCCATTTTTTAAGCCCTTTCATCATAGCTTAATAAAACCCCTCTTTCTTTGTTGTATTTTCATGTGCAACCAGGACTGTGGTTTAGTTCTATGTGAATTCTTGCCATTTAAGAAAGAATTCCTACCTTTAGCTTATCATTGAAAGAACTATCTTAATAGCACATCCTTCATTCACTTATATAATAAATGAACAAAGTTTGTCCAACTCCGGTTCCTTCATCTAAAGCTGTGAATAGCTGGCAGCAGCCATTCCTGTAGTTTTCTTTGTCGAACGCCTCCAGCTATAAGAACTATACGCGCTAGTCTTCACATGTCGGCACCTCGCCGCAAATAACAAAATTTCACTTACAAAACGGTTCGCATGGGTTCATGTCAATTCATAATTGGTATTTTTAACATTCTAGATGCACGAAATACCTTTTCTGCTGAAAAGCTAACCACAATTATGTAAAGGGTTTCACCAAATTAGAATAAATCGGTTCCAATCTATAATTGCAGATTGATGATCGTTTACACAAAATGCCGTTTGCAGTTCAGTTTTCCATTGCCGTTAATAAACGGCTCAACTGACACTATGCCCCTCCTTTCATTTTTGTAAGCATATTCCGCTAACACTAACTATATCGAAATTTGTCTGTGATTTCTAGACGTTTAAACAAATTTCAATGAAAGTTTGGTGAAAACCAAGGAAACCCAATTCGAGGAAAAACAACATATATATAGTAATCGATTTTTCCAAAACATTTGTGAAGGTACGGGTACGAATTTATGAACAATTTGTGAAATGGAAGCCTCTTATAAAAAGGGATTTCTGTTTGAAGTTGTCTTTTACTAGTTTATTCGCTATCATCTTAAACTAGAGACGCTTTTAGGAGCGATGTTGAAATCAGAAGTAGGTGGCACATTATCATGCAACGTAATAAATATTTGAAATGGCTTGCCGTAGCAGCAACAATCGGTATGTTGTTCATCCTGATAGGCGGGGCGCTCGTAACAAAAACTGACAGCGGCCTTGGCTGCGGACGCAACTGGCCTGATTGTAACGGGTCGCTTATTCCTCAGGAAATTACGACTGAGGTTTTAATCGAATTTTCACACCGGCTCGTGACAGGCGTAGTATCACTTTTCATTGTAGCTTTAGTGTTTTGGACATGGCGTACACTCGGTCATATTAAAGAAGTGAAGTTCCTGGGCTTTAACGCAATCTTCTTTCTTGTATTACAAGCATTAATAGGAGCTGCCCAAGTTTTATGGGGACAAGGAGATTTCATTTTAGCTCTGCATTTCGGAATCTCGCTCATTTCTTTTACTGCTGTTTTATTATTGGCTCTCATTGTATTTGAAGTCGATCAAAAGTTTGACGCTGATAACGTATTTATCGACAGGAAATTAAAATGGCATATCATTGGAGTCACAATTTATTCTTACCTTGTCGTCTATACAGGCGCACTTGTACGGCATACAGATGCCAGCCTTGTTTGTCCCGACTGGCCGTTCTGCCGAAATAATGAACCGTTCGCTCTTCCATACAATATGTATGAATGGGTGCAAATGGGACATCGATTAGCAGTATTGGTCATTTTCCTTTGGATTGCTGCTATTACTTGGCATGTTGTGAAAAACTATAAAGAGCAACGCGTCATTTACTGGGGCTGGATTATTGCCTTTATCATTGTCATCCTGCAAGTATTAGCAGGTATGCTAGTCGTTTTGACAAAGCTGAATTTAGTCGTGGCGCTACTGCACTCTTTATTAATTTCTTTATTGTTCGGCTTATTCTGCTATATGATCTTACTTGTATATCGAAGCAATCAAAATCAAAAATAGAGTGCGAGGGTTTCCTCGCACTCTATTTTTATGTTAATTCAATTAATAGATCACCTGTTGAGATAGCATCGCCTGCTGAAGCATAAACTTCCTTAACAATTCCATCTTTTGGTGCCTGGACAGTTGTTTCCATCTTCATTGCCTCTGTGATCAATAAATGATCCCCACGTTTAACTGGGCTGCCTTTTGATACAACTACTTTCAGTACAGTACCCGGCATTGTCGCCCCAATTTGATTTGGGTTGGAAGGATCAGCCTTCAATGATAGACTGCCGTCTACTTCTACTGTCATATCCTGAATGACTAGTTCCCGAGATTGTCCGTTGAGTTCAAAGTACATGACACGTGTGCCATCATGCTGCGGCTCACCAATGGATACAAGCTTGACGATCAACGTCTTCCCTTTCTCGATTTCCACTTCAATTTCCTCACCAAGTTTCAGGCCATATAAGAATGTCGGTGTATCGAGAACAGAGATGTCACCAAACTGATTGGCTGTTCTTGAATATTCTTCAAACACCTTTGGGTAAAGTGCATAAGCAAGTAAATCCTGCTTCGTTGGCTGGCATTCTAGCTTTTCTTCTAGTTCCGCCGCTAACTTTTCAAAATCAACCGGCTCTAATAATTCTCCCGGGCGAACTGAAATGGCTTCTCGGTCCTTCAGTACTACTTGCTGCAATTTCTCTGGGAACCCACCATGCGGCTGCCCTAAATAACCTTGGAAAAATTCAATTACTGATTCAGGGAAATCGATGGACAGTCCCCGCTCATAAATGTTTTCCTCGTCTAAGTCATTTTGTACCATGAATAACGCCATATCCCCAACAACTTTTGAAGATGGTGTCACTTTTACAATATCTCCAAACAACATATTTACACGGGAATACATTACCTTTACTTCATCCCAGCGATCTCCAAGTCCTACTGCCTTTGCTTGCTGCTGCAGGTTGCTGTACTGCCCGCCAGGCATTTCATGAACATAGATTTCTGAATGTGGTGCATTCATACCGCTTTCAAAATCCATATAGTATTTACGTACATCCTCCCAATAGTAGGAAAGCTTTTCTAATGAATCGATGTCTGCACGAACCTCGCGCTTACTACCTTTCATCGCATAATAAAGGGAATTTGCACTCGGCTGTGAAGTCAACCCTGCCATTGAACCAAGCGCTGTATCAATGATATCTACGCCCGCCTCAATTGCTTTGGCATATAAATAAATGCCATTTCCGCTCGTATCATGTGTATGAAGATGGACTGGCAGATTCGTTGCATCCTTCAGCTCCGAAATTAGCCGGTATGCTGCTTCTGGTTTAAGAAGTCCTGCCATATCTTTAATTGCCAGGATATGTGCACCGGCATTTTCCAGCTCTCGAGCCATTTCTTTATAATAATTCACTGTATATTTTGCTCTTGTATCATCTAAAATATCACCTGTATAGCAAATAGCAGCCTCTGCGATTTTCCCGGTATTGCGTGCCTCATCAATCGCCACTTCCATTCCCTTAATCCAGTTAAGGCTATCAAAAATACGGAATACATCAATGCCTGATGCTGCAGACTCTTTAATGAACTCTCGTATTAAATTATCCGGATAGTTCGTATAACCAACTGCATTCGCCCCGCGAAGAAGCATTTGGAACAATACATTCGGTACTTGCTTACGCAGTTTTTCAAGACGCGCCCACGGATCTTCTTTCAGGAATCGATACGCAACATCGAATGTTGCCCCGCCCCACATTTCCAGTGAGAAATAATTGTGCATTAGACGGCTTGTTGCATCTGCAATTTCAAACATATCATGAGAGCGAACGCGTGTCGCTAAAAGTGACTGATGGGCATCTCGGAATGTTGTATCTGTTAGGAGAACATCTTCCTGGTTCCTGATCCATTCGATTAATCCCTCTGCTCCGCGCTCATCCAAAATTTGCTTTGTTCCAGAAGGAGAAGGTGTCAGCAAATCAACTTTGGGCTGTTCCGGCTGGACAAAGATTGGCTTCGTGCGTTTTTCCACTCCTGGGAATCCATTTAAAGTGACATTCCCGATATAGCTGAGCAGCTTCGTCCCTCGGTCTTTGCGTTCAGGGAACTCAAATAACTCTGGCGTTGTATCAATGAAGCTCGTATCAAATTCCCCTGTTAGAAACTTCTCATGAAGCACGACATTTTCTAAAAATGGAATATTTGTTTTAACACCACGGATACGGAACTCACGCAGGTTACGGTTCATTTTTGCCGCTGCTTCGTTAAACGTCATACCCCATGTCGAAATTTTTACGAGCAGAGAATCGTAGTAAGGTGTAACGACAGCTCCTTGGAATCCATTTCCAGCATCTAAACGAACACCAAACCCGCCGCTTGAACGGTATACCATCAGTTTTCCTGTATCTGGCATAAAGTCGTTCTTTGGATCTTCCGTCGTAACACGTGATTGGATGGCATATCCGAATAGTGGGATTTTATCTTGAGCAGGAATATTAATCTCCGGTGAGTGCAGGGTATGTCCAGCTGCTACTTTTATTTGTGCATGAACGATATCTATCCCTGTAATCATCTCTGTAATAGTATGTTCTACTTGGATACGCGGATTTACTTCAATGAAATAGAAGTCATCACCCGCGACAAGGAATTCTACTGTTCCCGCATTCATATAGCCTACATTTTTCATCAATTTTACAGCCGCATCACAAATTCGGTTGCGTAAATCGTTCGAAATCGAATTGGACGGTGCAATTTCTACAACTTTTTGATGTCTGCGTTGGATTGAGCAGTCTCTCTCGTATAAATGCACAATATTCCCTGCAGCATCACCGATAATTTGTACTTCAATATGCTTTGGCTTCACAATACATTTTTCTACATATACTTCATCCGAACCAAATGCGGCCTTCGCTTCTGACTTTGCACGCTCATAAGCCGATGCCAATTCCTCTTTTGACTGGACCATACGCATGCCTCGTCCACCGCCGCCAAGTGCAGCTTTGATCATAATTGGGTATCCATAATTTTCTCCGAATGCTTCTACCTCTTGCAGGCTGCTAACGGGACCATCTGTACCCGGGATGACAGGTATACTCGCGGAAATTGCCTGTTCACGCGCTTTTACCTTGTCTCCAAACATATCTAGATGCTTCGATGTCGGTCCGATGAATATAATACCTTCTTCTTCACAACGGCGAGCAAATTCTACATTCTCGGATAAGAAACCATAACCGGGATGGATGGCATCTACACCGGCATCCTTAGCAATATCCAAGATGCCTTCGATGTCTAGGTATGCATCAATCGGCTTTTTTCCTTCTCCGACAAGGTACGCCTCATCCGCCTTATAGCGATGGAACGCCCCGCTGTCTTCACGCGAATAGATAGCCACCGTTTCCAAGTGTAATTCCGTACAAGCCCGGAAGATACGAATGGCGATCTCTCCCCTGTTTGCTACTAATACTTTCTTGATTTCTTTCATTTCTCCTCAACCCCTTATGAAAGCTTTTTCTTGTCCCTCTTATAGTACATGGAAACATTGATTAGAATGCCCATCGCTAAAGAAAGCATCATTATAGAAGTACCGCCATAGCTAATGAAAGGCAGCGTTACTCCGGTTAACGGGATTAATCCCGATACACCCCCAAGATTGATAAATGTCTGGAATCCAATCCAACTACCGATTCCCCCCGCAATCATACGTGCAAGTGGATCTTTTGTTGTCATCGCAATATAGAAACTGCGCAGAACGATGAGACCGATACCGATGAGAACAATCACCACACCCATGATCCCTAATTCTTCCGCAATAATTGCCATTATGAAGTCATTTTGCGGTTCCGGTAAATACCCAAGCTTTTGAATCGATTGGCCGAGCCCTTTCCCTTCAAGACCGCCCTGGCCGATTGCTAAGTAGCCGTTAATGATTTGATAGCCTGAGCCTTCCGCATATTCAAACGGGTTCGACCATACCTTCAGTCGTCCAGCTCGGCTTTCGTTAAAAATCGTATCGTACTTAAATAACAGCAGAACAGCGGACAAAAGGCCACCTACACCGCCTAGCACAACAAAGAATTTACCTAGCGATTTTCCTTGAATTCCACTCAGCCACGCAACAGAAATGGCAATAAAGAAAATAATAATAAATGCCCCTAAATCGGTTTCCGTCCCAACCCCAGCCAAAATAAGCAGCCAAATAAGAATCGGGTTAAGAATGTCATTAGGCGTCACATGTTGAATCGATGAATATTTAAGGCTCTTTTTATAAAAGGAGCCGCCAAGATATAAAATTATAAATAGTTTCGCAAATTCAGACGGCTGAAATGACATACCAAACAGCCTGATCCAGCTTTGGGAACCTGTTTCTTCGAGACCCGTCCCGCCTACCTTTACCCAGACTAGCAAGATGATCATGATAAACATACCGAACATCATTACCGGTTTACTGCTATAGTGCTTGTACGGGAAAAAGGCCCCGAGACAGAACACAGCTGCCCCAACGGTCAGATTCATTACCTGTTTACGGTAGAAGTAATCCGGGGTCCCATCTTCATACATGATACCGACCATCATACCCGCACTATAAATCATCACTAGTCCAAACAAACATAGAAATACGTATGTAAAGAATAGTAGATAGTCGAAGTTTCGTAAATATGTTGCAAAATATTTTTTCATGCTAAAACCTCATCTTAGAAAAAAAACTCAAACGCACTGGGCGGTTTGAGTTTTTCTATTATTTGTCTGTATAAGCATCGTGCAGTAAGGATAACTCTTTTTCTAAAGCATCCAGAATTTCCTTGCCCCGCTCGCGCTCAATCAAGCCCAGCTTCACAGCGAAATCAATTTCGCGTGATAAACCGAACATTTGTGTATCCAGCACTTCCTCATATAGAGGACATTGTGGCATTGTTAAATTGTCCATTTGCACCTTGATCAATTGAGCAATTTTATCAGCATCTGTTTGTAACAGTTCTATTGCTTTCTCCTGGAAGGAAGCTTGTGATTTCGTATCCATGAGGACGCCCCCATCATCTGATATTTCTTCGATTCTATCTTAATAAAGTTTATCTTTTCGAAAGTAAAATTGCAAGTGTCTTTCCATAGAGAGTCGAATTTCATTTAAATGTTTCTTATTTTATAGAAAAGGCGGTATACTGTATTAGGATATTAGTAAAGGAGGATTCTTGATGAACTCAATTATTCCTATTAAAGGTGCCGTTACGTATACTCTCACACTCGATCCAACTGTTTGGATTTTTGATGACCGACGTTTGGACTTAACTACTTATTTTTCAACAGAGAAAGCCCCTGATGATTCAGAGGAAAAATATTTAGCCGACATGGGCGCCCATTGGTCACGTGAAATTATGGAAGGTGCGGTATTCCCTCCGACATTAAAGACGGAGCGAAAATTTGACCGAAAAGGCATGATGACAGGAACATTCGGTATGGAATTAGGCCCATTCCTGAAAAATGCTGAAATCAAACCTGAAGCGACTGAAGCAGTATTTGAATGTGAAAATGGCGATAAGCATGTCTTCCCGCTTGAAGAGGCCAAAAACCTCGTCTTCAAATTCAGCCAGGATGGCAAGCCAATTACAGAAGGCGGACCTGTCCATCTTTTATTCGCGGACGGTTCTAATGTAGACAACCCAATTAAAGGGGTACTGGCAATCCGCATCCAATAAGGAGGTATAGCATGCGCGTCAAATGTGTTATTTGTGATGCAATCCACCAACTACCTGACGATCTGCCGTTAGCTAAAAAATTGCGCAATCGTCCTATTCACACGTATATGTGTGATACTTGCAATGAGCGAATTGCAGAAAAGACAGAGGAGCGTATTGCAACAGGCCACTTTAAGTTTTACCGTACATCTTCACAGATTGATGAAGATTTTTAGCAGTTATATGATTTTCATAAAAAGAGTGCTTCTGAAAAATTATTTTGAGACATGCTCTTTATACCAAAGACGGCGGCATTTTGGTGCGCCACTGCAGGAGCAATATTTTATAACGAATATTTATTAGAGAAGAGCTGCTCGGAAAGTTTCAACTTTCTGAACAGCTCCTTTCTTTATCCATTTTTCAGCAATGCCTTCTCAAGCAGCTCTACCAGCTGATACATAATTGTCGCGAAAACCGCGATAATCACAAGCGATAAAAGGACAAGGTTGAAATTGAATACTTGGAATCCATAGATAATCAGATAACCGAGTCCCTGCGATGATACAAGGAATTCTCCAACAATTACCCCTACCCAGGATAAACCGACATTTACCTTTAGGGTCGAAATAATTGTTGGTATACACGCCGGTAAAATTGCCTCCTTGAACATTTGAAGCCGGGTAGCATTGAATGTCTGCAATACCTTCAGGTAATTCTGGTCCACACCTTTGAACGCTGTGTAGATAACAATCGTCGAGATAATGACCGAAATGATTGCCCCCATCGTAATGATAGAAGTCATCCCAGGCCCCATGATGACAATCAAAATTGGCCCCAGCGCCACTTTTGGCATCGCATTCAAAATGACAAGATACGGATCGAGTATCCTTGATAGAAAAGGTGACCACCAAAGGATGGCAGCAAGGATCGTACCGGCCAAAGTTCCGAGAATGAACCCTAAAACCGTTTCAAACAGCGTATAGCCGATATGTGTCAATAGTGTACCGTCATTAATCTTTTCAATGAATAGCAATGCAATTTTTGAAGGGGCACTAAAAATAAGCTCATCGATCCAGTGAAATTGAGAGGCTGCCTCCCACAAGGAGATAAAGCTGAGTAAGATCAATAGTTGAAAAAAACGAGTCCACCGTTTTTCTTTTACTAATGATTTTTTATATTCCTCATGTAGTTTTTGTATGTTCAAGGCTCTCAAGCTCCTTCCAAATCATTTGGAATAGAGTGGAATACTGTGGATGAGCACGTGCTTCGAACGGTGTCAGCTTCCTTATTTCGTCCGGCACCTCGAATGTTTTATACAGCTTCCCTGGGAGCGGGGAAAACAAGAAAATCCGATCGCTCATAGCAATTGCTTCTCCCAGATCATGGGTAACAAGGATAGCAGTCTTGCCAAACTCCTTCAACATTTGAGAAACAAGGTCCTCAAGCTTCAATTTAGACTGATAATCCAGCGCAGAAAACGGTTCATCCAGCAATAGAATAGTCGGATCAACCGCAAGCGTCCTTGCGAGCGCTACCCGCTGCCGCATCCCTCCGGAAAGTTCCTTTGGATACTTTTTCTCTATATTAGGTAGACCGACAGCACTAAGAAGTCTCGAGGTAACCTCCTGCCCCTGCTCCCGACCTTTATTTAAAATATTCAATCCAAGTGTAATATTCTCCTCAATCGTTTTCCAAGGGAATAAATAGTCCTGCTGAAGCATGTAGCCGATCGATAGATGCTCACTTCCAAAAACCGACTGCCCTTCAATCGAGACTGTTCCAACCGTTGGGGGGAATAGTCCAGCAATAATGGATAAAAGTGTTGTCTTGCCACAGCCACTCGGCCCGATAAATGATATGAACTCACCTTTGTCGATGGATAGATGGATATCCTGCAAAGCTTCAGTTGCCGTCTCTTTTGAAAAATACGTGTGATGGACGTTGCTGACTGTTAAAAATCCCATATCACTTCGTTACTTTCTCTGCAAAAGAAGTGTCAACAAGCTCCCCATAATCCATCCGTTTCGGCAATTCGCCCGCTTCTTCCATCACATCCTGCAGGTTATTCCATTCTTCCTCATCCAATATCGGGTCCTTAGCAAAGGATTCCTGTTGCTTATAACGATCTATTACCGTAGCAATGAGCTCTGCTTCCGTGTCTTCGAAGAAAGGTTGAATTACTTTAGCCACATCCTCCGCGCTGTTGGCATAGACCCAGTCCTGTGCTTTTTTGATAGCTCTCGTAAACTTTTCCACCGTTTCTGGATCATTGTCGATAAAGCTTTCCTTCGTCATGAACGTCGTATACGGCAAGTGCCCTGACTCTGTCCCAAAGGAAGCCACAATATGACCTACTCCCTCTGCTTCAAATACGCTGGCTGTCGGCTCGAACAGCTGAACATAGTCTCCTGTACCCGATGCAAAGGCTGTCGAGATGTTGGCAAACTCAATATTTTGTATAAGGTTTAAATCATTATGAGGATCAATACCGTGCTTTTTCAATACAAACTCTCCTGCCATTTGCGGCATACCGCCCTTTCGCTGGCCAAGGAAGGTAGAACCCTTTAGCATTTCCCAGGAAAAGTTATCAATTTGTTCACGTGCTACTAAAAAAGTACCATCCGTCTGTGTCAACTGTGCGAAATTCTTAATCGGATCATTCGCCCCCTGAGCAGTTACATAAATGGACGTCTCAGAACCGACGAGCGCTACATCTATACCGCCGGATAATAGGGCAGTCATTGTCTTATCGCCCCCAGCGATTGTCTTTAAATCCACTTTTAACCCCTCTTCTTCAAAAAAGCCCTTTTCAATGGCTACATATTGGGGTGCATAAAAGATGGAACGTGTTACCTCTCCCACTTTAACTTCCTGAAGCTCTTCCTTGCCGCAAGATGCAAGAACGAGGAGTGTCATAAATGCTACTGCAACGAGAAAGCACGATCTTACCAATCTTTTCAACGCTATCCTCCTCTGACATATATTCTATTATCTAGAATAGGGTATGCAGCATTGCCTAAAATGTGCTTCAGCAGGAGACCGGCATTTCCTTATGAAGTGTGAAAAATTTGTTGTCTCATTGCGCTTAACAGATGATTTTTAAAACGCCAATAATATTAGCCTTTTATAGATACACACTAGCTATTATCATTTAGACTCTTTCTCTGTAGTTAAAAACACACCTTATATAACTGAGTGAATTCCTGGAAAATATAGAATAATATATCCAACGGCAATTTTGTACCATCCTACACTTAAAATAAAGAGGCTTTGTGATAGAGAATTCCTAAAATTGCTGGACTAACATTTATGAGAATAGAGTGATTCTATCTTTATATATAATATTGCATAATATTATTTGAAAGATAATTATTGAGTTTATTAAACCCTGTTATTGCAAGAGGAATATTGACAGTCGACAATTAAGGGGGGGAATTTTCATACGGGAGCAGACAATTCAAAAAGGTGCATCATTTAAAAACTCAATACTTTTAAAACAAAAGCTGTTAAAGGAGAGAGTATAAGTGAAAAAAACATTAAAGTATCTAGTCCCATTCTTGCTTATGATTTCTATTTTGGGTTATAACCAAGGAAGCGCATCAGCTACAACATCTGAATCTGTTTTTTTAGGATCAAATGGTTTTGCTCAATCAAAGTATATTAATGCTTCCTCAAAAGTTTTGGTAATGGTTAAGAATCACGGTTCAGTACCTATCACGTGGATTGTTGTTGGTCCGAATAATTACGCAGAAATGGATACCGCTCAAACACTTCAACCAGGTGCTTCCAAGGCTGTATGGGTAACAACAAGAAGCAATACAAAACACGCTTTAAATTTATATTGCGCTGGTGATGTAAACAAATGTAGTGCGACAGGAAATATTTCATTAAATTAACCTTCTACTTTCTAGGGCTTTCAATCTGCTCCGTAAATTTATAAACCAATGATTATCTTTAGTACTATATATTTATCAAAAATAATTACATGTCCGTATTTTTTTCTATGACCTAAGTAAACTTACTTACTTGGGTCATTCTCCTCTACTAATCTTCTTTTTAAATATATATCTTCTGAAAATAAAAAAAGCACCCATGATAGGAACAGTCGCAGAAAGAATAGTATTCAACCATTCTCCATATTTAGGTTTTCCCATCCTTTTTGAAAATGGGGTCATTTATTCTTAAGAAAAGGTCAAGTGTTCAAAAATCATTTTTTCCATCCAGGAATGAAAGGATTCCTAAAGTATTTGATCATTTAATCAAAACCACATACGCATTGAATAACAATGACAATAAATGTATGAAAGAAAAATAAAAACGAGTCCGGGACAACACCGGACTCGTTTTAACCAAACTGCCTATTCAGTTGAGTAGCTAACTCGCCAGGGGAAATTCATCTTGAGATTTTTCGTAGGTCTCCTACAGCCCCTGTACTTCCTGCTCATTATTCGTTATTAACTATTTAAGCTATTCCGCTTGCTTTTCACGTGATAAGCGAAGTTTATAAATCCCTAAAAACAATGCTGCTACGATTAGCCCCTCTATCATTGGCAAAGATAGCGCAAAGAATGTCAGAACAATACATCCTAAAAACAAAAAGCAATATATAATAACGTTTTGCCATAGCTTCAATTTTCTTGCAAAGCCTAATTGATAAACAATGGCACATAAAATAAATACAGAAAAGAACACTATATATCCTGCGGTTGTATAGTTAGGAGCATTTTCATAAATAAAGTGGCTAATGCCTGTTAAATCATTTAATACTTCTGCTTCTGTACCTACTCTGACCTCAGATGCTTGAACAAAGTTAAGTGCCAAACTCAGCAACACCCTTCATCCTTTCTCCCTTACGTGAAACTTACTTTTCTGTTTCAGCGTATTTTTTCTTTTTCGCAATTCGTTCGCGCTCATTTTTATCTAGAATTTGCTTACGCAGACGAATTGATTCCGGCGTTACTTCTAAATATTCATCGTCACTTAAATATTCTAATGATTCTTCAAGCGTCATAATACGCGGCTTTTTAATAACGTTCGTTTGATCTTTATTAGCTGAACGAATATTTGTTTTTTGCTTCATTTTTGTGATGTTAACTGTAATATCGTTTTCACGTGTGTTCTCACCAACGATCATGCCTTCATAAACTTCTGTACCCGGCTCTACAAATAGTGTACCACGGTCTTCGACACCCATCATACCGTAAGTTGTTGCTTTACCGTTCTCCATCGATACAAGAACACCTTGGTGACGTCCACCGACTTTACCAGGAACAACTGGTTGATAAGACTCAAACGTATGGTTAATAATACCGAAGCCTTTTGTTAAGGACATAAACTCTGTTGTATAGCCGATTAAACCGCGGGCTGGTACATTGAAGATAATACGTACTTGACCGTTGCCGTTATTAATCATATCCACCATTTCGCCTTTACGCATACCTAGTGATTCGATAATTGAACCAACGCTGTCTTCCGGTACGTCTACTTGCACACGTTCCACCGGCTCACATTTCACACCATCAACTTCTTTAATAATTACTTGCGGTTTCGATACTTGCAATTCAAAACCTTCACGGCGCATGTTTTCAATTAAAATGGATAAGTGAAGTTCACCGCGTCCTGAAACTGTCCAGGCATCCGGAGAATCAGTATCTTCTACCCGCAGAGATACGTCTGTTTGCAGCTGTGCACGCAGGCGCTCTTCAATTTTCGATGAAGTCACCCATTTCCCTTCACGGCCAGCAAACGGTGAATTGTTTACTAAGAACGTCATTTGTAATGTTGGTTCATCAATACGTAATGGTGTCAATGCTTCCTGATGCTCAATAGGACACACTGTTTCTCCTACGTTAATGTCTTCCATCCCGGAAACGGCGATTAAATCACCAGCTTTTGCCGTTTGGACTTCTTCACGCTTCAGACCGAAGAAACCGAAGATTTTTGTTACACGGAAGTTTTTCACCTTACCGTCCAATTTCATTAATGCTACCTGCTGCCCAACAGAAATTGTTCCGCGGAACACACGGCCAATACCAATACGGCCGACAAAATCGTTATAGTCAAGTAATGCTACCTGGAATTGCAGCGGCTCTTCTGAGTTATCTACTGGTGCAGGAATATGCTCGATAATTTGTTCGAATAAGCATTTCATATCTGCTTCCTGGTTTGCAGGATTTGGATCTAATGATGCTGTACCGTTTACCCCTGAAGCATATACAACCGGGAAATCAAGCTGATCATCGTTTGCATCCAGCTCAATTAGCAGCTCTAGTACTTCGTCCACTACTTCTTCAGGACGAGCTGAATCTTTATCTACTTTATTTACAACAACGATTGGTGTTAAATTTTGCTCTAGTGCTTTCTTTAACACGAAGCGTGTTTGCGGCATACAGCCTTCATAAGCGTCTACAACTAATAGAACGCCATCTACCATTTTTAGAATACGCTCTACTTCTCCACCGAAGTCTGCGTGTCCTGGTGTATCTAAAATATTAATGCGAGTACCGTTATAGTTAACCGCCGTATTTTTTGCTAAAATAGTAATACCACGCTCACGCTCAATATCATTTGAGTCCATTGCGCGTTCTTCTACTTGCTCATTCGAACGGAAAGTTCCAGATTGTTTTAATAATTGGTCTACTAGTGTCGTTTTACCATGGTCAACGTGCGCGATAATTGCGATGTTACGTAAATCTTGACGTAAATTTGTCATTATTCCACTCCATATTCTTTTTTCAGTTGTTTAACTGTGATATTATAGCACATGTAGGCGCAAATGTCTTTTCGGAAAATTGAGCATTATGTTTTCACATAAGATTTGATAGAGGAGGATTTCTCGTGAATAAAGCAAAAGTTGTTATGTTTATCTACTCATTAGCTGCCCTGTTATCAATGATAGGAATCGGCTTCTCAGTATCCCTTGTCTTTATGGCAGGAACAGATGAGTACGATACAGCGGGTATTATCGGCATTCTAGCTTGTATCATCGCTGTGTGTCTTATTTTTATGACTGGCATGAAACAAAAGAAAAAATTCATCGAAGCAGGCTTATTATAAGCTTTTCTCATAAAACAACCGCCCGGCATCTAACATGCAGGGCGGTATTTTTTATTTTTCTTCAATGTAATTGTCTAAAATTAATTGATGAATATGCGGATTAGCGATTAAAAAAGTATCCGAACCAACTAAATCGGGAGCTTGTCCATGTAAATTTGTTGCAATAGCTCCTACTTCTTTCGCAATAATAATCCCCCCGCCGATATCCCATGGCGCGAGTCGCATAGAAATATAAGCATCCAGCTTGCCGCTTACCACAAAGGCGATTTCCATAGCGGCTGAGCCGTAAGAGCGTGTTCCTCGAACGGTATTAATAAGATCAATCAACTTTTCATGATTAATTTTCGCATTTGGGGTTACCCAGCTTGCATTAATCCCAATCACTGCTTCATCTATCGTTAACGGCTGCAGCTTACGCAGTGGAGAATCATTGTACCAGGCACCTTCTCCGGCAATGGCGTAAAACAGGTCCCCCCGCATGACATCATATATGTAACCGAGTTTGCCGACTCCATCAATATAGATGCCAAGCGTAATCATGAAGTGGCGATGCTGCTTAACAAAATTCATCGTTCCGTCGATTGGGTCAATAATCCACACAACGCCCTCCATTGAATCTGGATGTTCTCCCATACCCTCTTCGCCGAGAATTTTATGTGAAGGATCGAATTTGTGAATTTGCTCGATGAAAAACAATTCCGTTTCGCGGTCAATATTTGTCACCAAATCATTGGGACTGGACTTCGTTTCTACTTCCACTTTCAAATCATATGAAAACGAGGCACAAATCCGCTTTCCCGCTTCAATAATTATTTCCTTCGCAAAGGTATCCAACTGCTTTAAATCCATAGTACAACCACCTTTCGCTTCCCGTTTCAATATGTAACATACATAACGCTGGATTCACATTATATAGTTAGTATAACAAAAATCACCTGCTGTCCGAACATTCAGCAAGTGATTTTTTACTTAGGTATAAAATTTTTATTACGCATATGCATGTAGACCTTCTAATTCTCCGTGAATTTCTTTTAATCGCTTTTTCGATTTTTCTATTTCGTCCTTGTTACTGTTCTTCATTGCTGCATATAAGGAAGCCAGCTCATAATCCAATTCTAATCGCAGGATTTGCTCGTATTGCTTTTCAATGTCAACTTTGCGTATAATTTTAACCATCTGTTTCATTCTCCATCACTTCCTTAGTATTTTTTTAAAAAACCTTTGACTTTCTCTAAAGTTTTTGTTATAAGATTTTTTCCCAAAATCTTAACAAAATAAACATAAAATCGAAAGGAGTTACTAATTTTGAGTAATGTACAATGGAAAACTGAGGACTTTCATGTTTTCCTGATCAATGGATTAGACGAAAGAATGGAAGCACTGACGCAAATCGTCCGTCCGAAGTTTCAAACCCTAGGTGAATTCTTTTCAGCTTACTTCAGTGCAAATACAGGAGATGAGTTCTTTCCGCATGTTGCAAAGCATGCACGCAGAACAGTAAACCCTCCAAAAGATTCCTGGGTTGCCTTTGCTCCATACAAGCGTGGGTATAAAGCATTGCCTCATTTCCAGATTGGCCTATGGGAAAGCCATTTATTCATCGTTGTGGGAATTATTTATGAAGCGCCGCAGAAAGCGGAAATGGCTGATCGCCTGCTTCAGCATATAAATATTTTTGACCAATTGAGTGAAAATTTCGTCATTTCAGGAGACCATATGTCCCCTCATGCCATTCCGTTAAGCGAAGCTCGTGATGACCAGCTTAAACAGCTGCTTGTGCGCCTCCGAGATGTGAAAAAAGGCGAATTTTTAGTCGGTCGCCATATTCCAGCGGAGGAAGCGATTAAGCTTTCTTCTGATGAGTTTATGCAATTGGCAGAAGAAACATTCGATGATTTGCTCCCAATTTACAATCTCATGGTGGGAAAATAGCTCTGTTAGTAACAGATGTGTGAAAGTTGCACATCTGTTATTTTTCACCCCTCTTTCATTGAAAATGATTATCACTTCCAATATAATTGAATTTATATTTCTTATACTACCAATTGAGGGGAGTTTTTAAACATATGATCGGTATTATCCATTATGCTTACGGCGCACCAACATCCATTGATGATATCGCTAGTTACTTCAGCCACATTCTTAACGGAAAACCCGTACCCGGTCCCATGCTGAAGAATATTGCAGCTTCCTTTAAGAAGCCTGGTTTCCCTGACTTCATTGCTTCTTCTACACAACGAATTGCACAAGGCTTGGAAATAGTGTTGAATGAGCGTCTAGAAGAACCGGTGAAAGTTTATAATGCTTACAAGCATACAGCACCATTCATCAAAGATGCTGTTGAAAATGCTTTAGCTGATGGTGTGAATACGATTATAACGTTACCGATTAACCCTATTTCTTCACCCTCAGGTGGTGGTGCTGTACATAAAGAGGTAGCAGACTTGATTGCCGGTCAAGACCTTTTGCATATACCAATAAGAGATTGACATACGAATGAGGGAATCGTCCATGTTTATGCAGAACGCGTCAAACGTGCATACAAGTGGCTGCCGGTAGCTGCTCAGGAAAATGCGCATGTACTGTTTACGGTTCATAGCCAGCCGTTGGACCCAGAGCGTAATGTCATTTACGTAAAGCAATTTACAGAAATGGCGATAGCCATTGCTGACGCAGCTGGTATTCAAAATTTCCATACGACATACCGTTCATCTAGAGGAAAAGCCAACTGGCTGGAGCCTGATGTAAAGGATAAGATTCGAGAATTACATGCCGCAGGTGGTACAGGTTTTGTCACTTGCGAGCTACTTGCCCTCACTGCTGATGTAGAATCCTACTTTGAAATTGGGGAAGAGTGCCGGGAATTATGCCACGAGTTAGGTGTTCCCTTCGCTCTTTCAGAGTTCCCTGGCGACAGCTTTGACACAGTATATGCGCTCGCTGCCTTAGTGACAACGTACATTCAACCAACCTAAATAAAAAAGTTGCAGAACCTCTTTTTGGTTCTGCAACTTTTGTTTATTTCTCGTTAACGGGTGATGAATTATAAGCGTATTATTTGTCCATCTGTTGATTCCTTGGCCATTTTCACCGCTTTATAGCTCACATAGCCGCTTGCTTGCTCAAATTGCCGGAAAATCGTTTTCTCCTCTGCCTGTGAGGGCACAACTTCTTTAAAACGGCGATACTTTGCCATGAACACTTCTCGTTTAATGCCTTTTTCATAAGCAGCTTCCACTGCTTCAAAGAATTGGACGACATCTACCATTTCCTGCGTAGTCCAATCCGTCGATAATGGGTATGAATATTCCATGCTGTTCCCTGCCTTTATCGGATATAGGGCAATCACGTCAGGCGCAGTTGCCATTTCTTCATTACTGCCCCCATTTTAAACGGATTTCTTCCGCTTGTACAACCATTCGCTCGATTAGCTCCGCTACAGTCGGAACATCGGAAATCATACCTGTTACCTGCCCAGCCCAGCCATACCCTTGAGAAGCGTCTCCATCATAAATATAACGCTTATTAGCCTTACCGCTGATATAGTCTTTCAGCGCCTCATAGGTTGGTGTTTCGCCTTCAATCTTAAGGATTTTTTCAGTAAAATCATTGCGTAGAGCGCGTGCCGGGGCGCCTAAAGACCGTTTGATCACTGTTGTATCATTTTCAGTACTCGCAAGCAGTGCTTCTTTATAAGCTTCAGATGCATGCACACATTCCTTCGTTGCAATGAAGCGCGTTCCCATCTCAATTCCTTCTGCTCCCAGTGCATGCGCTGCCATCCAGCCGCGTCCATCTCCAATACCACCTGATGCGATGACGGGAATGGAAACACTATCTACTACCTGCGGAACGAGTACCATTGTACCGATGTCATCTCTCCCTAAATGGCCTCCACCCTCTTGTCCAACAACCATAACAGCATCTGCCCCTAATTGTTCTGCCTTTTGTGCTTGACGACGCGCTGCAACTAACACCAGCTTTTTACAATCACTATCTTGTAAAATATCGAAAATAGGGGCCGGATTCCCTCCAGTCATTGTAACGACAGGAACATTCATCTCTTTCGCTACTTCGACCATTGGTTCGTATCCTTTGCCATGTTGTCCAATGGCAAAATTCACGCCAAACGGCTTGTCCGTGAGGGCCCTTACTTTTTCTATCTCCGCACGCAATGCTTCTGGCGAAGGCAGACTCATCGCCGTAATTTGGCCAAGTCCACCTGCATTTGATACGGCCGCTGCAAGATCGGCATAAGCCAAATAGGCAAGCCCCCCCTGGATAATTGGATACTCAATATTTAATAATTTTGTTATACGTGTTTCCCACTTCATAGATTTCCCTCCGTTTTCTTTGAAATATACGCTATTTATCGTTATAGTGAAATTTATAATTTTTTTATAGTCACACTGGTTAATAGGTGCTATAATTCTTTTGTTTTCAAATTTCAATTAAGCGAGGTGGTACCTGCGTTGTCACAGTTAGAGACTCCATTGTTCGACGTTTTACTTAAACACCGAAACAGACATCCTGTCCAGTTCCATATTCCCGGTCATAAAAAGGGCTCAGGTATGGACCCAGCGTTTCGAGAATTCGTCGGCGACAACGTTTTATCAATTGATTTAATTAATATTGCTCCACTAGATGATTTACACTCTCCAAAAGCGGCGATTAAAGAAGCGCAAAGCTTAGCTGCCGAGGCTTTTGGTGCTGATCATACATTCTTTTCCGTTCAAGGTACTAGTGGTGCAATCCAGACAATGATTCTGACAGTCGTTGGTCCGGGTGACAAAATTCTAGTACCACGGAATGTTCATAAATCGATTATGTCGGCTATTGTATTTGCAGGGGCTATTCCTATTTTCATTCACCCAGAAGTAGATCCAGAATTAGGTATTTCCCACGGCATCTCTCCAGAATCAGTAGAGAAAGCCTTACAAAAATATCCAGATGCAAAAGCAGTTTTAGTGATTAATCCGACTTACTTCGGCTTTGCAGCTGATTTGAAGAGAATTGTAGAAATCGTCCATTCACATGATATACCTGTCGTCGTGGATGAGGCTCATGGTGTACACATCAAATTTCATGATGAACTGCCTTTATCCGCCATGCAGGCCGGTGCAGATATGGCAGCTACAAGTGTGCATAAATTAGGAGGATCGATGACAGGGACATCGATTTTAAATGTCCGGGAAGGGCTAGTATCGGCTAAGCGCGCTCAGGCGTTCTTCTCCATGCTGACAACAACGTCTACATCCTATCCGCTGCTTGCCTCTCTTGACTGTGCACGACGCCAGCTGGCAATTAATGGACATGATTTGCTTGATGAAGCGATTCGTTTGGCGAAAGATACACGCAAGCGTATTAATGCAATCCCTCACTTGACATGTGTCGGCCGCGAAAAGCTGCATTCTTCAGCAACGTTTGACATGGATCCTTGCAAACTATTGATTAGTGTGAAGGATTTAGGCATTACGGGCCATGATGCAGAAGAGTGGCTGCGCCACAACGCCAATATTGAAGTCGAGCTATCCGACCTTTATAATATTTTGTGTTTAGTGACATTAGGCGATACTAAAAAGGAAATGAACATTCTCGTCAATGCCTTAATACGCATGTCGCAAGCATTCAATTCAGAAGCAAGTGTGACTGTTCCGAATGTAAAAGTTCCGGAAATTCCGGCTCTTGCTATGTCTCCACGTGATGCATTTTATGCAGAGACAGAAGTGATTCCGCTTTCTGAAGCACACGATCGCATTTCTGCAGAATTCATCATGGTATATCCTCCAGGTATCCCAATCTTCATCCCTGGCGAAGTCATTACCGAAGACAATATCAAATACATTCAAATGAACATTGAAGCTGGTCTTCCTGTACAGGGACCAGAAGATGCTACATTGCAAAATATCCGCGTCATTAAAGAACGACGCGCAATCTACTAAACTTGAGGGAGTTTTCCCTCAAGTTTTTTATATGATGAAAAGGGCAAAAATAGGACACATAAATGCGCCAAGTACTGCACTCAAACCCATCGATAATGAACCGATCGATAAAGCTTCCTCTCCATACTCTTTCAATTTCGAAATCCCTACACCGTGACTCGCACTGCCCATTGCTACACCACGGCTGATCGCTGTATCAATATGGGCAATTTTATACAGTAATGGACCAAATATCGCACCCGTAAATCCTGCAACCATTACAAGCACCGCTGTAAGAGGGGGAATCCCTCCGACCGTCTCACTTACCTGCATGGCAACAGGCGTTGTTAATGACTTGGGAAGAGCTGTTAAAATAAAGGAGTCGCTTGCTTGGAAAAGCTTTAAAAACACATAGATACTTATAAGACCGGAAAGCATAGAGACAATGAGGCCGGACAATATCGAGTATTTATATTTAAAAATCAATTCCCGCTGGTTATACAATGGATAGGCCAGTGCCACAACGGCCGGGCCAAGCATTTTTTGAATCCATTCTCCCCCTTCCATATATGTACTGTATGGAATCTTAAAAACAATTAATATAACAACAGTAATGAATGTAGTTGTCAGTAACGGAAGGAGAAAAGGATTATTAACCTTTACATAAAGCTTCTGAAGAAGAAGGAATAATAGTATCGTGCTAACTATGATGATGAGTGCTAACATGTCCTGTCTCCTCCTTCATAGCCCGCTCCTTGCGCTCCATATATTGACTCAACTTTCCTGCTATAATAATTGTCACAACTGTACTTAAAAATACAGCAAGTACCAGTAATAAGCCAGAAACCGTTAACAGCTCCGGATAGTCTACTACCCCTACTGTGGCAGGGATAAAGAACAGCGTTAAAAAGGCGATCAAGAAACTAGCACCCTCTTGAATAAATTTGACATTTATTACATTCAACATCAACAGTCCCCATAATAAAACAAGACCAATGATACTTGGTGGAATGAAGATTCCCGTCCACTCTACAATTAATACACCAATGAAGTAAAACAACCATAGAATACCTACTTGGGCAATAATACGTATGATTTTCATCTAGCAGCCCCCTCTCTATATGGTTTTCATTTTACGACTTAGGAAATTTCCTGTCTATTATTTCGGGATAATTACTGACAAAATTTCGTCATAAAATACAAAAAAACTGCACAACATCTACTGATTGTTTCAGTAGCTAGACAGTCTTCTATATACACTCGCCACTATATAGTTGCCTTGCTTGGCTGTATGTTCTAGTTCCAGTAAAATGCATCTACTATCCAACATTTTGTTGAGGCAGCAAGACTTGGGTACCCGCATTATATTCTGAAATTCCCGTTCCCTTAAAGACGTTCAACCAGTTTAAAGAATGTCTGCCTGTAATTTCTTTCCTATGGATAGATTGATAATATAGACTATCAGGAAATCAGCCCTAACACATCCTATAACAATATGAGATATTTATATCAATATTGAAATTCTTACTTTTCTGCATAACTTAATTATAACGAAATTCCCTGTATTCTCCGCAGATTTTTTCTATGTAACCGTTTTATTCCTTTATTTTATCATACCAATTATCCAAAAATATTAAATTTTCTAAAAACTAATTGATTTACCTATCTTCCGATACTATAATCTTACTTATCAGAAAATAATAAAAATTTAGGGGAGTTTTTATGTTTACATTATTAGGAGCTATTATTTTATTGATTTTAGGTTATGTTGCGTATGGTAAATTCGTGGAGCGTGTCTTTATTGTGAATGATGCTACACCTACTCCTGCTTATACAAAAGCAGATAATATGGATTACGTGCCGATGCCAGCATGGAAGGGATGGGTTATCCAGCTATTAAATATCGCAGGGCTGGGTCCGATTTACGGTGCTATTTCTGGTGCTTTATACGGCCCTGTTGCGATGGTATGGATTGTCCTCGGCTGTATTTTTGCGGGTGGAGTTCATGATTACTTCGCCGGGATGCTTTCTCTACGCCACGGCGGCGAGCAGTTTCCTTCACTCGTACAGCGCTATTTAGGAAAAGTTATGCGCGTTTTCACCGACTGTGTATCAGTCGTTTTGATGATTTTGGTTGCTGCAGCCTTTACCGCCGGGCCAGCTGCTGTTATCTCTGCAAAAACAGGTATTACATTCATGGTAGCCATTATTATTATCTTTGCTTATTTCTTCCTAGCAGCCATTTTACCGATTAATAAGATCATCGGACGTATCTATCCTATATTCGGGGCCGTATTGATGATCATGGCGGGAGCTGTATTGGTTTCTCTATTATTCTCAGATATCCGTGTACCAGAGCTTTCATTCTCTAACATGCACCCTGGGGAACTGCCGATTTGGCCGATGCTCATGATTACCATTTCATGCGGAGCAATTTCAGGGTTCCATTCCACACAGAGTCCAATCATTTCCCGCACATTGAAAAAGGAAACTGAAGGACGAATGGTATTTTACGGTGCCATGATCGGGGAGGGCATCATCGCCCTTATCTGGTGTGCAGCTGGCATGAGCTTCTATGGCGGCACTGAATCACTGGCTTCTGCCGTTACAGCAATCGGCGCAGGCGGTGTAGTAGACGAAATTTCCATTGCCCTTCTTGGAACATTTGGCAGTATTTTAGCCATTCTTGGCATTATCATTCTGCCAATTACAACTGGGGATACATCCTTGCGTTCAGCACGTATGATTGTCCTTGATTTCCTCGGTTCTCGTATCGGGAAGAACAGCAAGGCACCGGCAGTTATAGCGACAATCGCCGTGACACTGCCTGCATTCTATCTATCCACGATTGACTATCAGTTTTTATGGCGCTATGTAGGAATGTCCAACCAGATGGTAGCTGCAGTCATGCTATGGGTTGCAACCTCCTATCTATTAAAGGAAGGGAAATTCCACTGGATTGCCGGCCTTCCTGCCTTGTTTATGACATCCGTTGTTTTCGTCTACTTGATGGTAGCACCGGAAGGTTTCGGACTGGCATATGATACATCCATCATCATCGGCCTATCATTAACGATTATTGTGGGGCTTATGTATGTATATCAAATCTTCCGCTACAAGGCATTTAATAACCCAGTATTTTTAAAGGAAAACTAAAAAAAAGGCTCGTACGTAATTTGTACGAGCCTTAGAGTGTAGACACGGTCGTTTCATGACTTTACCTTCACATCTTATCAGATTCTTTAATATAAAGAAGTTTATCCAGCCTGTCTTGAAAACGTTTGCCAGACAAGGCGCGCCGCCGAGCGAAGACGCGAATAGAACCTACGTTCATGCGCGGACGAGCAAGGCAAGCAACGCTGGATGAAAGCGTTTGTCAACAGGCTGAGGCTCGTACGTAATTTGTACGAGCCTTTCTTTTATAGTGCCTCCCCTGAGCCGCCATCAATGTTAATAGCTGTTCCCGATACATACGATGCTGCATCGGACGCCAAAAAGGTAATCACATTTGCCGCTTCTTCCGTATCTCCAATACGCCCCAAAGGAATTGACTGGCCTACCTGCTCGGAATATTCCTGCCAGGATAAATCAGGTGCCTGCGACTTCCATCGTTTTTCAATCTGATCACTTCGAATAAGCCCAATACATACAGCATTTACCCGTATATTATATTGACCTAAATCCTTACTCATTGCCTTTGTCAGAGCAAGCCCTGCTGCGCGGCTTACTGTAGTAGGCAGCGAATTGGCCGGCGGTGTCTTTGCCAGTACAGCTGTCACATTGACAATAGAACCTCCTCCTGATTTTTTCATATAAGGAACTGCATACTTGGCACAATGAACAGCACCAAATAATTTCAAGTCAAGATCAGCCTGCCATAGCTCCGTAGCTACCTGTTCAAAAGAATTAGCAGAAGAAGTCCCTGCATTATTCACCAAAATATCGATTCTGCCAAATTTAGCTGCTGCCTTTTCAATAATATCTCTGCAATCCTGCTCCTTCATAATATCAGCAGGAACAACCAATACATCTGCTCCCGTCAGCTGCTTGATACTCGCTGCTGCTACTTCCAAGTGCTTTTCACCACGCGCACAAATAACGACATGGGCCCCTTCTTTCGCGAGCTGCAGCGCCGTACAAAAGCCAATCCCCTTGCTTGCTCCTGTAACGATCGCTACTTTTCCTTGTAACTGTAGATCCATCCCCTATTCCCCCTTTTGCTGATGTACTTTTATTATACCGTGAAGATTTTTGGAAATGAATCACCAGCCCCGTGAAATTTCCCTCACCACTTCTTCTCTTCTAAGCTACAAAAAATCTCCCGCAGTTTTTCCATCTATAAAAACCTACCGCTCTATGTATTCAACAGAAGCGATAAAATTAAACCCGCCTGCTGATTTGATAATCTGCTGGTAGCCAAAATAACAAATGAGCATCTTCGCGTTATAGGTTAGTTAAAGAGATTTCCCGCTCGATTACCGGAATGATACTTTCTTTGTAGGAATAGCCCTGAAGGAGGCCCACAATGTTCTGCTTTCCATTCACCCTCACTCTTCTTGCTGATTAGTATGATACGCCCTCACACGATGTGTTTCTAAATCTGCCAGCCTGACAGGAATCGGCAGACGACTCTCTCGATTGATACAGCTCATCACAAGCTCCGTGCTCGTCTCTAAATCAATGCTGTTTCCGCAAGAGATAAAGATTGGCTTAACATTCGATGTTGTCCGCAATGCTCTTCCATACACCTCATTATGAATAACGATATCCGTATATGCTCCCGCTATATTTTCAGGTATCTGAAAATCTACATTCTCGATTCGTAAATAGCTCTTGGCTACTCCAATCGTCGGCTTTTGTAAATACAGAGAAGCGTGAGTAGCAATGCCCATATGGCGGGCATGCAAGTATCCGTTTCCATCAAACATATAAAGGTCAGGCTCATTCGATAACTTCTTTGCGGCTTCGAGCACAAGCGGCAGCTCTCTAAATGCTAGAAAACCTGATATATAAGGAACCTGTATCTCCCCATGGCTATTTACTTTTTCGACAACTTTCTTCGTATGATAATTGATGACTACAATACAGCACGTACCATACGCCTTCCCATCCTTATCCCAATAAGCTAGATCCACTCCTGCAATCAACTGGATATCTTCCCTCCGAAAGCTATTTTCCAGCTTCACCAATGGCAGCAGCTCATTTTGCAGCGCAGTAAATTCCTGCTTCATCTTTTCCATTTTCTCCATATGTATCCCATCCTGAAAGTTTATTTCTAGTTAGCCGGAACCTCAATTTTTCATGGATTCCATTAACTGTGACGTCCCGCTGAAAATAATATCACGTATAATCTCATAATACTTTGAATAATCCCCGCTATTAGCCATCAGAATATCCAGTACTTGCTTGAATTGCCCGTCAATCATAATGGTAATCCCTTCCACCTCTTCGCCCGTTTCACTATTTACAAATCTTTCATTTAATAATTTTAATTTATTATCCTGTTCAAAATGGATTGATTCCCTTTCTGCATGCCAGTTGTTTTAGCAGATAATGGGATCAATTTCTTTACCTCTAAAATAGCCGTTCCGTCCTTATAATATTTCTTCGTTAAGAAGAAAAAACCTGTTGCCAATAGACAATCAGGTACTTGGAAGTATGTATATTTTTGTATTGTGCATATTTTTTGTTTCACTCATGCAGTTTGTCAAGGAATGCCGTAAATGTGGTCGCTACATACATTAGGTTTTCTCTTGCACACTCTTCGACCTGCTCGTCTGTTAATCCTTCATTATGCATCAGCGTTTCCTTCTCCGATACATTTTCATGTTCCAAAAAAACTACCACTGGTTTCTCCTGCTGATCTTTATAATCAAAACACAGTAAGTTCCCGGCCGGGTCAGTAGCAACCGGTAAAATGTCCCTCGGAAGCGACGAATTGTATAATTCATACTTTTTAACGATGTACTGACTGCTTTGCTCATCAAAGCTGAATAAGCTTCCAAAGCAGCGTTCTACACCTTCCACATTAAATTCCTCCGGTAATACACTAGCTCCCCCGTTTACTTTTACACACTCTATATAATCCTGCGGTAAATAAAAACCTAATTGGGCTCCGATTTCCTTCACCCTCGCTTTTGATACTTCTGCGTCCGCGTATTCCCACTCTAAGTCTTTTCTCACCTAATATCCGCTCCCTTCATTCAGTTCCCGCAAGGTAATCAATCCAGGATGTGCAGCTCTGTTAAAATTTTGTTCCGCCTATCACTTATCATCTTCGGATTTGGATACTCATCTAACATAGAGACAATCTGCTGAATATAAAGTGGTGCATCCACTATAACCCTTTTAAAACATTCAATAAAATGATTTACCAATGTATCATCAACTAAAGCAATTGGTTCCGGATAATACATTACGTCCTCTCTATCGAAAGCTTTTCGGCTTGTATAAGCAGCTGCGTCAATAATGCAGTTCCAGGCAGTCACCTCTACTTCATCGGCTGCCATCTCCTGGATGATAGTTATACCGTTCTCTTCATTATCCAATAAATCATATAGAGTCCCGCCTCTGTTGTCTTTCTCTTCTAACCACTCCCAACATTGCTCTATTACATATTGAGCAGCAGACCGGTCCTCCGTTTGAGAAAATACCGACAATACTTTTTCTGAAAGCCCAAGAAGAAAAAGTACTTTATTGTCATCCGAAAAATTATTGAAGTTTATAGTAACCACCTTCCTGCTCCCAAACTCATATATCAATCTATATTACCTTTGCATTCCCCGCTGCCAGCAAATGATGAAGAGCAATTTTCATGCTGCCAATCTGCTCTGCGGTAAGAAAGCCAGCTTCCACTGCACTGTTCAAGAAAATATAGTAGAGCGTTTATCATGATCCGTATAAACTCTCTACTTCATCGCACCAGAAATTTCCGTTTTCCAAACATTTAGAATCAATACGCTCAAACTCTCCCCTTAACCAATCAATTATGGATGCCGGAATATCCAAATCTATAAAAGCATCTTCCCCATTTTTCTCGATTACCTTGTCAATCATTTGCGCATATACAAGCAAGCAGTGTGCAAATTGTTTGATTGAAGAATTTATAAATACTTCTTGAAAGTTATTCCCATTGTCGAGGTACACTATATAATCTTGTTGTTCAATTATACATATCGGATTGCCAGAACCAGTCGTCCCTAGAAAATAGTACTTCCCAAACTCTCCAGGCATATTAAAAACATGGATGATCGGTTTCAAGAAGGAAGACATAGAAGTGAATTCAAAGTATGGAGCCGGTGTTTCAGGCAAGCCGCCTATAGACAAAAAGCCCTTCACTTCTTCTGAAAAGGGAGCGCTGTTCAAACTTTCTTTATCAATTTTAATTAACGGCCCATTCTTGTCAGCATCCCATCTTTTACGAAACTCCTCAGGTAACATGATTGTTTCACCTTCCTATTAAAAAACATTTCTTACCTATTTATTCTT
>JAPSKP010000104.1 GCA_031181585.1 Lysinibacillus sp. | reverse complement strand
ATCGAAGAGAGCAAACGTGAGACTGTTGAAGGTTATATTATAAGCAAAGGCACAATTGAGTTAAAACAATATCCTAAAGTTCGTACATTGGGAGCAAACACAGTTTCCTATCATAACGAGGGAGCAAATGCTGTACAGGAGTTAGCTATTGCACTTGCGCTTGCAGCCAAGCAAGTGAAAGTAAGTAAATCATATGAGGAATTCGCTTCTAAATTCTTTGTAAACTTTGCGGTGGATACACAGTTTTTTGCTGAGATTGCAAAACTCCGTGCTTTCAAGGTGCTATGGAAAGCTTTTGCAGCTGGTATAGGCGTAGAAGCAATAGCAGTACCGATTGTTGCTGAAACTTCTGTACGAAGCTTCTCAAAGGTTGATGTTTATGTAAATTTATTACGCGCTGGCAACGAAGCATTTGCAGGTGCAATCGGCGGGGCGGATGTATTTACGGTGCATCCACATGATGTATTATCTAAACCTACTCCTACCTCTATCCGTATTGCACAAAATGTGTTGTTAGTCATCAATGAAGAATCTCAGGTTTTGAATGTATTAGATCCAGCGGGTGGCTCCTATTTTATTGAATCATTAACGGCAGATTACGTAAAGGCCGCCTGGTCGCTGTTCCTAGAGATTGAAGAAGCGGGTGGTATTGATGCCTACTTAGATACTTTAACGCAGCAGATTGCAGATGTTTATGCGAAACGGATCAAGGAAGTGGAAACGCGCAAGCATTCTCTAATCGGTACAAATATTTATGCAAATCCAGTAGATGAATTATCGGTAGAAGAAAATGCCCAATTTACAGATGTAAAGCGTTTAGCTATACCATTTGAAAATTTACGCAAGGATTTTGCGGCAGCAAATGCCAAAATCGCTATTTTAACATTTGGCCAACTAAAGAATTTCAAGCCGCGTGCTGACTTTGTAGCAGGATTCTTCAATACAGCAGGTATCATACCAGAACAATCTGGTGCAATTGATTCAATTGATGCAGCTAAAGCATGGTTAGCACAAGCAGACTTCGACTATGTGTGTATAGCTGCAACGGATGAGGATACAAAAACTCTAGTACCTGCTTTACTTACTGACAAGCCGGCTCATATTGTTTTAGACGCAGCAGGCAAGTTCAAAGAGGAAGCGGATATATGGGTTTCACAAGGATTGAACGGCTTTATTTTTGCTGGTCAAAATATTATTGAAAAATTAAAAGCTTTAACTGCTAGCATGAAGGAGGTACAACGATGAACGCAGATTTTAAATCAGTTGTAATCGAGGACGTGCTAAAAGCAGAGCAAGTAGAAGCAAATGGCACATTTTTAACAAACGAAGGCATTGAAGTGAAATCCGTATACCATGCAGAGGATATCAAAGATGTAAAGCATACAAAAGACTTGGCTGGTATTGCACCAAATACACGCGGACCTTACCCGACAATGTATGTTGCGCGTCCTTGGACTGTTCGTCAATATGCAGGTTTCTCGACAGCAGAGGAATCCAATGCATTTTACCGCCGTAACTTGGCGATGGGGCAAAAAGGTCTTTCGGTAGCGTTTGACCTAGCAACACACCGTGGATATGACTCTGACCATCCAAGGGTAACAGGCGATGTTGGGAAAGCCGGGGTAGCAATCGACTCTGTAGAAGATGCAAAGATTTTATTTGATGGTATTCCGCTTGATCAAATGTCTGTTTCGATGACGATGAACGGAGCGGTATTACCGGTTCTTGCCTTCTATATTGTTGCTGCAGAAGAACAGGGAGTAACGCCGGACAAGCTTGCAGGTACGATTCAAAATGATATTTTAAAAGAATACATGGTGCGTAATACGTACATTTACCCACCGGCAATGTCGATGAAAATCATCGCAGACATTTTTGAATACACATCCAAATTCATGCCGAAATTTAACTCCATTTCGATTTCGGGCTACCATATCCAAGAAGCTGGTGCAACAAACGACATTGAGTTAGGTTACACACTTGCAGATGGTCTCGAATATGTCCGGACAGGTTTACAGGCTGGTATTGAAATTGATAAATTTGCACCGCGCTTGTCGTTCTTCTGGGCAATCGGTATGAATTACTATATGGAAGTAGCAAAAATGAGAGCAGGCCGTCGAATTTGGGCCCAAATGATGTCGACATTTAATCCACAAAATAGTAAATCATTAGCGTTGCGTACTCACTCTCAAACGTCTGGCTGGTCTTTAACCGAGCAAGACCCATTTAATAATGTTACACGGACATTAATTGAGGCGAATGCTGCTGCAATGGGGCATACGCAATCTCTTCATACAAATGCATTAGATGAGGCAATCGCTTTACCGACAGACTTCTCTGCACGTATTGCTCGCAATACGCAGTTATTCCTGCAAGAAGAAACAGGGATGACGAAAGTGATTGATCCATGGGGCGGCTCTTACTATGTAGAGAAATTGACTGAAGAGCTACAGGAAAAAGCCTGGGCACTAATCGAGGAAATTGAAGAGCTTGGCGGTATGGCAAAAGCGATCGATACAGGCTTACCAAAAATGAAAGTTGAAGAAGCTGCAGCGAAACGTCAGGCAAAAATTGACTCGAAAGCTGAAACGATTGTTGGTGTAAACCGATACCGTTTAGCGGAGGAGGAGCCAATCGATATTCTTGATATTGATAACACAGTGGTGCGTCAGAAACAAATCGAGCGTTTGGAAAAAATGAAAGCGGGGCGTAATGAAGAAGAGGTTCAAAAACATTTAGCACGCTTAACAAAAGCAGCTGAAGATGGTTCTGAAAACTTATTAACTGTGGCAGTGGATGCTGCACGTGCTCGTGCATCATTAGGAGAGATTTCTGATGCGATTGAAAAAGTTTCGGGTCGCCATAAAGCAGTCATTCGATCAATCTCTGGTGTTTACTCTTCAAACTTTGCAGATGATGAGCAAATTGCAGAAGTAAAACAGATGACAGAAGAATTTTTAGAGAACGAAGGGCGCCGTCCTCGTATTCTGGTTGCAAAAATGGGGCAGGACGGCCATGACCGCGGGGCAAAAGTTGTAGCAACGGCCTATGCAGATCTTGGCTTTGACGTGGATATTTCTCCATTATTCATGACACCTGCTGAAACGGCTCAGATGGCTGTAGAAAATGACGTCCATTGTGTAGGCGTTTCTTCACTTGCAGCAGGACATAAAACATTGGTGCCGGAATTGATTGGTGAACTGAAAAAATTAGGACGTGAAGATATCATTGTCATTTGTGGCGGTGTAATTCCAGCCCAAGATTATGATTTCCTTTACCAAGCTGGAGCAAAAGCCATCTTCGGTCCGGGCACAGTTATACCAGTAGCGGCTCAAAAATTAGTTGAGGAAATTTACAAACAGTTAGGCTATGAGGAAGTGGCCAACTAATGGAATATTTCAAAGGGATGGAAGAGAAAGGCTTAATTGTAATGGAAGGTGTGAAAGGTGGTCATGATGGTATGAGTCAGTCATCACCGAAACGATTCCGTAAAAAAAAGCAAGAGCAGCTTGATATCCCTACTCTGGCAAGTGAGGTGCGTACGGGCAGCCGTACTTCACTTTCCAAGGCGATTACACTTGTAGAGAGTTCTAATGCCTGGCACAAGGAGCAGGCGCAGGATTTACTACAAGAGCTGCTTCCTTTTACCGGCGAGAGTGTTCGAATAGGCATTACAGGTGTACCGGGTGCTGGGAAGTCCTCTTTTATTGAGGCATTTGGTACGATGCTATGTAGGATGGGGAAAAAAGTAGCGGTGCTTGCTATTGACCCAAGCTCCTCTTTATCAGGAGGAAGTATTCTAGGGGATAAAACGCGCATGGAAGGGCTTGTTCGTCAAGAGAATGCGTTTGTTCGTCCGTCGCCTTCTGCAGGTACACTAGGGGGCGTTCATAAAAAGACACGCGAAACGATGCTTCTCTGTGAAGCAGCTGGCTATGACGTCATATTAATTGAGACGGTTGGCGTTGGTCAAAGTGAGACATATGTCCGCGGCATGGTAGATTTTTTCCTGCTTCTTGTATTAACAGGAGCAGGAGATGAGCTGCAAGGTATGAAGAAAGGCATTATGGAATTGGCGGATGCTATTTTGGTCCATAAAGCGGATGGTGATAATCTTCGTCCCGCACGCAGGACTGTACAGGAATATAAGCAGATTTTACACTTCCTACAGCCATCCACACCTGGTTGGGCCAGTACATCGCTTGCTGTTTCATCGCTTGAAAGAACAGGGCTTGAAGAAGTGTGGAGTATGCTGGAGACATTCGAGGAAACTATAAAAAAATCAAATTATTGGACAGTGCGCAGGCATGAACAAACCCGTGACTGGTTCCATTCAATGATTACGGATCATTTAATTGATTCATTTTATAAAAACCCGTCTCGAAAAGCCCAGGTACGTAATTTAGAGGAAGCAATTTTACACGGACGTTTAACGGTGACACAAGGAGTAAACCAGTTATTTGAAGAATAACGCTTCCTGTCCCAAAAGATTGGGAATAAATCGTCTGATTCTTTCCAATAAGCACTTTGCAAGGAATAAGGAACTTGCTATGATAAAATGGTATTGTGAAAGGAGCGATAATCGATGAATATGGACTACGATTTATTCATGCAACAAATTACAACAACAGCTCGTGCAGAAATGGAAGCAGCGGGCTACGAACAATTACGTACACCGGAAGAGGTGGAAGCAGCGTTTGCCCGCCAAGGCACTACGCTTGTGATGGTGAATTCGGTATGTGGATGTGCAGGAGGCATTGCCCGCCCGGCAGCCACATCATGTGTTCATTATGATAAGCGTCCAGACCATTTAGTAACTGTTTTTGCAGGACAAGATAAAGAAGCGACAGCAGCTGCACGCTACCATTTTGGTGAAGATCATCTGCCGTCATCACCATCTTTTGTTCTGTTAAAGGATGGTCAGGTAGTTGCTGAGGTTGGTCGTTACGAAATTGAGGGGCATGATCCTGTCAGCGTTGTAACAAACTTACAAGGCTACTTCGAAGAATACTGCGACGAAGTATAATCGTTTATTGCTGCGGGCCCTGCTAACTGCAGGGCTCCCATCAATAGCATAAGGAGAGCGGTCGATGAAAAAGTTTTCAATCGGCTATCGCACATTAAAAACGGCACTTGGTGCTTCTATTGCGATAGCAATCGCCCAGTACTTTGATCTGCAATTCTTCAGTGCGGCAGGGATACTGACGATTCTCTGTGTACAGCCTACTAAGAAGAAATCTGTTCATGCGGTTTATACCCGTGTTGTAGCAAGCTTTGTAGGGATCATTCTTGCATATTTATTTTTCGAAATATTTGGATATCAACCAGTAGTGCTTGGCTTGATGCTTCTATTATTTATACCGACCCTTGTTTCCTTTAAAGTCTCAGCTGGATTTGTCTCAAGCGCTGTTATTATCATGCATATTTATTCCGTAGCAGATTTTACGCTAGAGCTTCTCTATAATGAGCTTGTACTAATGGCGATTGGCTATTCAGTGGGGCTGCTAGTTAATATGTATATGCCGGATATTCAACCAGAGCTGAACTATTATCGTCAAAAAATAGAGGCGCTTTACAAAAAAATATTTTCTGAAATCGCGAAATATTTAAAGGAAGGCGACACACTTTGGGACGGGAAGGAACTGGTTGAGGCAGTTGAAGTATTAAATAAGGCAAAGGCACTAGCATTCCACGATGTTGAAAACCATCTCACTCGAAAGGCTAACCTTTTTTATCTTTATTTCGATATGAGAGAGAAACAGTTAGAGATTATCGAGAGGGTGTTGCCGAAAATTACTGCCCTGCCTGTTATAGTACAACAGGCAGAATTAATATCTGTTTTTATGGAAGATTTAAGCGAAAACATACATTCTGGAAATACAGCAAGTCATTATAGAGAAAAGTTAGAAGAGGTAAAAGTAGAGTTTGCTAAGATGCCGTTGCCTGATGACCATCGCACATTTTTAGCAATGGCCGCCTTGTATCAGTTTATTGAGGAAATGGATGCTTATCTAGCGATCAAGCAATCTTTCAAGGGGATGAAATAAAAAGATGGATGCGGCTGCATCCATCTTAACCAATCATTGCCACACCCATAGCAATCGTTGAAATTAGCATAATGATTACCATTGTGTATACAACGATCTTTTGAAATTTCTTATTGCTCATTAAACTCGCTCCTTCTTTTATCTTTAAATAGTGTATCAAATTTCTAAAAATTCTCAAGTAGTATCGTTAAGTCTAAGTGGCTGATGCCGCTTTTAAGGGGAGTTTTCATAATGGAAAAAGTAGACCACATTGGAATCGCAGTAAAAAATCTAGATGAACGTATTACATATTACACGGAGACGCTCGGACTTAAGCTTTTAAAAGTCGAGGAAGTGGAGTCTCAGCAGGTAAAAGTGGCATTCATCGATGCAGGCAACGTGAAAATTGAGCTTTTGGAACCGATGAGTGAAAAAAGTGCTATTTATGGATTTTTAGAGAAGCGTGGGGAAGGAATCCATCATGTTGCTTTTGGCGTAACAGGTATCCGTGAACGTATGGCTGAGCTGAAACAAAAGGGAGTCCGTCTTCTTTCCGAGGAGCCTGGTCCAGGGGCTGGCGGCGCTGAGGTGGCGTTCTTGCATCCGAAAGATTCTTTCGGCGTGCTATACGAATTATGTGATAAAAGTGGAAAAGGGGAACAATAATAATGACGATTACTCTAGATATGTTTGATAAAATTAATGAATTGTATGACCGTAAAGGCATTATTGAATTAGGCGGCGGGGACACACGTATTGAAAAGCAGCACGAAAAAGGCAAAATGACTGCACGTGAGCGTATTGATATGTTACTTGATGAAGGTTCCTTTGTGGAAATCAACCCATTTATTACTCACCGTACGGTTGACTTCGGTATGGACAAATTAGAAGGACCAGGTGATGGCGTAGTTACGGGCTTTGGTAAAATCAATGGACGTAATGTGTATTTATTTGCACAGGATTTCACAGTGTTCGGGGGGGCACTTGGGGAAATGCATGCGAAAAAAATCGCTACAGTTATGGATTTAGCAGCAAAAAACGGTACGCCATTCATCGGAATTAATGACTCGGGCGGTGCGCGTATTCAAGAAGGTGTACTTTCATTGGATGGGTATGGTCACATTTTCTACCGTAACTCAATCTACTCTGGTGTCATTCCGCAAATTTCTGTTATTATGGGGCCTTGTGCGGGTGGAGCTGTATACTCGCCGGCAATCACTGATTTTATTTTAATGGTGGACAAAACATCACAAATGTTTATCACGGGTCCAAAAGTTATTGAAACGGTAACTGGTGAGAAAATTTCATCTGAAGGTCTTGGCGGATCAAAGGTTCATAATTCGGTTTCTGGTAATGCACACTTCCGCGCAGCAAACGAAGAGGAAGCGATTAAACAAATTCAAGACCTGCTTTCTTACTTGCCGCAAAACAATAAGGAGAAAGCACCGAAAGCAGAATATACTGGCGGAGATGAATATCGCTCAGAGCTTGTGGATGTGGTGCCAATCGATCAGACGAAATCTTACGATGTTCGCAAAGTAGTTGAGCTTGTAGTAGATGAAGGCTCATTCATGGAAGTACAAAAAGAATTTGCGAAAAATATTGTAGTGGGATTTGCTCGCATTGCGGGTGAATCAGTTGGGCTTGTGTGTAACCAGCCTAAATTCCTTGCAGGTGGTTTAGATATTGATTCATCTGATAAGCTGGCTCGCTTTGTCCGCACATGTGATGCGTTTAATGTACCAGTTATTACATTTGAAGACGTATCAGGCTTCTTCCCAGGTGTTAAACAAGAACACGGCGGTATTATTCGACACGGTGCGAAAATCCTTTATGCTTACTCTGAAGCAACAGTGCCAAAAATTACTGTAATTCTACGTAAAGCATATGGAGGAGCATACGTAGCATTGAACTCAAAATCGATCGGTGCAGACTTAGTCTTTGCTTGGCCAAATGCAGAAATCGCAGTGATGGGAGCTGCCGGGGCAGCAAACATCATCCACGCAGGTGAAATTGCAAAATCCGCCGACCCTGAAGCAACACGTGCACAAAAAATTGAAGAATATAAAGAGAAGTTTGCAAATCCTTATGTTGCAGCGTCACGCGGTATGGTAGACGATGTAATCGATCCGCGCGAAACACGTATTAAGCTGATTCAGGCATTGGATATGCTTTCTACGAAGCAAGAGGATCGTCCATATAAAAAACATGGCAATATCCCTCTATAAGGTAAGCAGTCTGTTAAATCGCTCTCTGAATGAGGGCGATTTTTAATTTCTATGAACGGAATATAAACAAACTATACGATTAAGTGCTTCTGCAACATTTTTTACATAGTAACAGTGGGAAGGGATGTCGCAAGAAAAGCGAAAGGGTCGTCCCACAAAGTGTTTAAAACAATAAGTTATCTGAGTATTCTTTGGCGAAGAGAAAACAGAAAGTAAGAATTGCGCTATTTCTTTCTTCTTTTCCTTTATTAGGAATAACCAGTACAATGGTAAAAAGGAGGGAAAGAAATGGAGTTAACAGAGATGCAGCACAAGCTTCAGGAGGATAAAAGACAACTGAAGAAACTTGAAAAGCTGAAAAAGCAAAAAGAAATAATAGATACTCAGATTAGTCATGTTGAAAATGATATTGAAAACTATGAGCAAAGCTTAAGAGAAGCACGAAAAAGGTTAAATAAATTAGAAAACTTTTCTTTCGTCAATTTATTCCGCACATGGACTGGAAAGCAGGATAAGCTGCTGGAAGAAGGATACGACCGTATTGCAGAAAAGGAACTTAGGTTAATTGAATCCCAGCTTATTCAAAAAGATTTAACCGATGAGATAAGTGATCTAGTTGATAAAATAAAAGCCATCAATGAAGCAGATATAGTAGAACAAATAAAAAGCATGGAAAACAAAATTCAGATTTACTATATGGCCAACGATCCGCAAATGGCAGATAGATTAAATGATCTTGTAGAGCAGGAATTGTTAGTGCAGCAGCTGATCATTGAAATTACGGAAGCGATTGAAGCGGGAAGGGAGGCGCAGAAAAAGTTAATAGAAGCAAACGAGGCATTAAATACGGCGAGCAGCTACTCCGCTTGGGATACCTTTTTCGGGGGAGGAGTTATTGCCACAGCATTAAAGCACCAGGAGCTGGATAAATCAAACAGCTATATACATAGTGCCCAGCGAGCGCTGCAGCGTTTTCAAAATGAACTACTTGATGTTCAGGAAATGAGACATGACACACTTCAAATTGAAACAGATGGATTTGTAAAATTCGCTGATTACTTTTTTGATGATATTTTCTCTGCATGGTCCATTCATTCGAAAATTGCTACATCAACGAATCAGATTAGACGTGTTTTAGATGATGTGGCCAACACTTTGAATGAGCTGAAAAAGAAGTTGGAGCAGGCAGTAGAGAAGCAGGATGAATTAGCTGCTGAAAAGTCACAATTAATTTCAAATAGAGGGAAAGATTGTTTTAACAAGGAGACAGGAGTAAAATAGTTCCGTATCAGATAAACGAAAAGGAGAGTAACATATGACTACTCGATTAGTGGAAGAATTTTTAGAGCTTGTGCAAATTGACTCGGAAACAAAACATGAGGAAATCATTGCACCGATTATTGTGAAAAAATTAGAGGATATGGGCTTTGAAGTTGTGCAGGATGATGCTCATCTGCGAAATGGCCATGGAGCGGGGAATATCATTGCTACATTAAAAGGTTCCCTTGCTGTAGAGCCAATTTACTTTACAGTCCATATGGACACTGTTGTGCCGGGTAAAGGCATTAAACCGGAAATTCGTGAAGACGGCTATATCTATTCGGATGGCACAACGATTTTAGGTGCAGATGATAAGGCGGGTATGGCTGCATTATTTGAAATGGCACGCCGATTGAAGGAACAAAATATTGAACATGGTACAATCCAGTTTATCATTACAGCCGGAGAAGAGAGTGGTCTGGCAGGTGCAAAAGAGCTAGATCCTTCAATGATTATTGCAAAATACGGTTTTGCTGTAGATAGTAATGGAGAAGTGGGGGGCATTGTAACGGCTGCTCCGTTCCAGGCGCGTATCGAAGCAAAAATTATCGGGAAAACAGCTCATGCAGGCGTAGCGCCTGAAAAAGGTATTTCGGCCATTACACTCGCAGCAAAAGCTGTCAGCAAGATGAAGCTAGGACGTTTAGATGAAGAAACAACTGCTAACATTGGACGCTTTGAAGGCGGCCAGGCAACTAATATTGTCTGTGATGAAGTAAATATTTTGGCAGAGGCACGTTCCATTGACGAGAGCAAGTTGAATGCGCAGACGAAGCATATGAAAGAAACATTCGAAACGGTTGCACAAGAACTTGGCGGCCGAGCAGAAGTGGATGTAAAATTAATGTATCCGGGATTCCGGGCCGCTGAATCGGATAAAGTTGTCCAAGTAGCGATGAAAGCAGCACGTGCGGTTGACCGAGAGCCTGTTTTAGGTATTTCAGGCGGAGGAAGCGATGCGAATGTCATTGCAGGTTTTGGTATTCCAACAGTCAATCTTGCGGTTGGTTATGAAGAGATTCATACGACAAATGAGCGTATGCCAATTAAAGAGCTGGAGAAGCTTGCTGATTATTTAGTAGAAATCGTAAAATTTGCAGCGGAATAAGAGAGGGGAATTGCAGTGGGATTTGAAAAATCAGTTGTATTTGCTTGCGGGCAGGAAGAATATGCCGTCCCTGTAGAGCAGGTTGTATCTATTGAAAAGCTAGAGCATATCACCCCGATTCCACATTTACCGAACTACCTGTTAGGATTTACAAGAGCACGCGGGGAGCTTATTCCGGTTATTGACTTCCAGCGCATTCTGTACAACCGCTCAAGTACTGGCGAGCAGGTACGCATCATTATTTTGAATACGGATGTTGTCAACTATGGGCTTGTCGTTTCAGATGCTCGTGAGATTATAGATTTTGAGCCTCAAGTTCTAAAACAAGTAGGTCTTGTCAATTATGCAAAAACGGCCTATTTCACGGCAGTAGCTAATCTAGAAAGCCGAATAATTACATGTGTAGACCCAAAAGTGCTCGTCAATTCCTTGGAAGGTATAAGAGAGATCATCGCGTATCTTCATGAAATGCTTGCGGAGGAAAAAGGGCTTAATGCTTAGGCTCTCTAATGTGAGGCTGAATCTTCAACGGTTAGTCTAACTAGTCCATCCAACGTACAATTAACAGTATTAAAAGGCGTAGAGTAAGATAAAAAACAAAACCGGGACAGCTCATCAATAAAAAGGCTGACCCGGTTTTATTATGCGATTCTAAAAGAAAGAAGATGTAAAGGAGCAAGTTAATTTTCTGCTTCAATCAATCTCCAGTCAATATGCTTGATTATCGCGTTAATAATCGCCTCATTTAAGTCATCGAATTGCCCAGCAGAAGGAGTCGGTATGTGAAATGCACGGGGAAGCGCTGTTTCCTCAGCGATCAGTGCACGCATTTTAGATATTATATTATCGCTAGAAGGCGCCATTTCTTTGGCCCGTTCAATTATTGCTTTTCTCATTTTATGTGGTAATGCAGCAAAATTATATTCTTTTGCCTCAAGATATCTATTCATATTACTGCTAACAATTCTTTTATAGACATTTAGAATAATAAACGCTGTCATCAGTTATC
>JAPSKP010000103.1 GCA_031181585.1 Lysinibacillus sp. | reverse complement strand
CAAAGTCTAATTAGCTTGAAAGCTCTTTTAATTCTGCTGGAGTAAAAGCACGCGACCTTGTCAGGAAACGCTTCCCTTCCACTCCTTCTAACGAAAACATACCGCCTCGCCCTTCTACTACATCAATAATGAGCTGGGTATGCTTCCAATAATCGAATTGGTTCTTATGCATATAGAAAGGGGTTCCGCCAATTTCACCAAGCAGAACATCCTGGCTGCCAAGAATCAAGTCGCCTTCTGGATAGCACATCGGGGAGGAACCGTCACAGCATCCCCCTGATTGATGGAACATAATAGGTCCATGACGTTCCCTTAACAGAACAATTAGCTCAAGTGCAGCGTCCGTTGCAATGACTCGCTCCGTCACACACGCACCTCCCCTCTTTTAGAAGAATCCTAATTTATTCGGGTTGTAGCTTACAAGCAAGTTTTTCGTTTGTTGGTAGTGGCTCAGCATCATTTTGTGATTTTCACGTCCAACACCAGACATTTTATATCCACCGAATGCAGCATGGGCTGGGTATTGGTGATAGCAGTTCGTCCAGACACGCCCCGCTTGAATTTCACGGCCAAAACGATAAGCTGTATTCATATCACGTGTCCAAATCCCTGAGCCTAGACCGTATAATGTATCGTTTGCAATCTCAAGTGCCTCTTCCTGCGTTTTGAATGTCGTAACCGATACGACAGGACCGAAAATTTCCTCCTGGAAGATTCTCATTTTATTATTCCCTTTAAATACTGTAGGTTTAATATAATAGCCGCCTGCCAAATCTCCCTCAAGGCTGTTTCTCTCGCCTCCAATTAGGCATTCTGCGCCTTCCTGCTTGCCGATATCCAAATAAGAAAGAATTTTCTCCATCTGTTCACTCGAAGCCTGAGCACCCATCATTGTACTCGGATCAAGCGGATTACCCGTCTGAATTTCTTCAACACGCTTTAGTACCCGCTCCATAAATTTTTCATAGATCGATTCCTGAATCAGTGCACGGGACGGACAAGTACATACTTCCCCTTGGTTAAGCGCAAATAATACAAAGCCTTCTACAGCCTTATCTAAAAAGTCATCATCCTGCGCCATAATATCTTCAAAGAAAATATTTGGCGACTTCCCTCCAAGCTCAAGTGTAACCGGGATGAGATTTTGCGAAGCATATTGCATAATTAAGCGACCAGTCGTCGTCTCTCCCGTAAAGGCAATTTTGCCGATTCGAGGGTTTTGTGCCAATGGTTTTCCTGCTTCTAATCCAAAGCCATTGACAATATTAATGACCCCAGGAGGCAATAAATCTTCAATTAATTCCATCAAGACCATGATGGATACCGGCGTTTGCTCTGCTGGCTTCAGTACAACGCAGTTTCCTGCTGCAAGTGCTGGAGCAAGCTTCCACACCGCCATTAATAGAGGGAAGTTCCAAGGAATAATTTGTCCCACTACCCCAATTGGTTCATGGAAATGGTAGGCAACTGTATCGTTATCAATTTGGCTGAGTGTGCCTTCCTGGGCACGGATAGCACCTGCAAAGTAGCGGAAATGATCGATTGCTAAAGGCAGGTCAGCATTCAGTGTTTCACGGACTGCTTTCCCATTATCCCATGTCTCTGCCACTGCCAGCACTTCGAGGTTTTGTTCGATCCGGTCAGCAATTTTCAATAAAATGTTACTGCGCTCTGTCGCCGATGTTTTCCCCCATGCTTCTTTTGCTTCATGGGCTGCATCCAGTGCCAATTCAATATCTTCTTCCGTCGAGCGGGCTGCCTGTGTGAAGACCTTCCCCGTCACCGGTGTGACATTGTCAAAGTACTGGCCTTTCACGGGTGGTGTCCATTTACCACCGATGTAATTATCATAGCGCTCCTTGAAATTCACTAATGCTCCATCTGTGTTCGGAAATGCATAAACCATTGAAAACTCTCCCCTTTGCCGAAAATTATTCTTTGAATACCTCTATGTCGTTTGTATGCTCATGTTTGTCAATACTATGTAACTACAAAAGGTATCTCTATTTACTATATTGTCAGAAAGAGGTGATGAATTCAATTTAAAAGCATCAATTTTCTAAATTTACTGATAATGTTATTGTGGTATATTTTTAGGAAGATAAATGCTCTCAATACATAAAAAAGTTCTCATATTGTATACTGAAACTATTCTGATAATAGGTGGAAAAATATGCGTATTAATAAATTTTTAGCAGAAACGGGTATCGTCTCGCGCCGCGGAGCCGATAAGTGGATTGAAGAAGGCCGTGTAACAATCAATGGTGAAACAGCGACAGTAGGCAGTAAGGTGGAAGACGGCGATGCGGTATATGTGGACGGCAAACCTGTCCAGAGAGAAGAACAGCTTGTTTATATTGCCTTAAACAAGCCAGTTGGCATTACAAGTACAACTGAAAAACATGTTAAAGGAAATGTTGTGGATTTTGTTAACCATCCTCTTCGTATCTTCCATATCGGTCGTCTCGATAAGGAATCAGAGGGCCTGCTTCTTTTGACGAATGACGGGGATATCGTCAATGAAATTCTACGGGCTGAAAATCATCATGAAAAGGAATATGTTGTCCAAGTGGACAAGCCGATTACAGATCAGTTCATCGAAAGAATGGCGAGCGGAGTAGAGATTTTAGATACAAAGACACTTCCTTGTAAAGTAGAGAAAATATCAAGCCATGTATTTAAAATCATTTTAGAACAGGGGTTAAACCGGCAAATCCGTCGCATGTGTTCAGCGCTTGGCTATTCGGTTAGACGTCTGCAACGCATCCGCATCATGAACATTCATCTAGGTAACCTAAAGGTTGGACAATGGCGTGACCTAACTGATAAGGAGCGAACAGAGCTATTTAAACTACTGAACTATAAGCAATAATTTATGTAGCAAAGGGGGAGGGTTATGTATGCTGACAATTCAACCAACAGAAATGCTTGCTGGCTTTCGAATTAGCGGAGACTATTGGGACATCGATTCATTATTAACGGCTATTTACGAAGTGACAGGCGATGAAAACCGCTACTTTGACTTCAAGGTGCCCGAAACCGTATTCTGCATGTATGTCTGGAGCTCCGTAATGCGACTAAAGGGGAGCGCAATATAGAGTTTGTGACAAATGGAATTCATAAAGGCCTTGAAAAGGAAAAGGAAATTCTTGCTCCAAAGAAAAACGTTTATTTCTCTGTGGAAGTTTTGGTGCCCGAACTTATTTTCACAGCAATAGCGCTCAATGATTTTGTCCGTCTCCATCAGGAAATGATTAACCCGTCGATATGGAATATCCAAGTCGCTACGGTCCGCAAATTTCAAGCAACAGTGGTCGCCACTTTGGAGGAATTATGGGAAGAAGAACACTATACCGTTTTTCTTCAAATGCTGCATGCCAAGCAGCCTTTCTATTTCCGCTATGCAACTCAGTACGTAGATTTATTAAATATCGAGTACCTTCATTTATCCGTTGAGGAGCGGAAAAGTCATATGTCCGCTTATGCTTTGAGGCTATTAAGGGAGGATGATAGTTACATAGCATTGAAGGAACAGCTTATGACCACAACAAGCTTTACAAAACATGCTGTCCACGAACTCAATCTAGCTATCAAATATCCAGAAACGATCCTTTGGTAAGAAAAGGATAAGCAGTGAGCTATTTCTACAATTTGAAAATCAATAGTTCACTTTTTTGAATGCGGCTGTCCAGAAATGCTTACTCGCTGGACAGCCTCTTTATTTCTCATTAAAACATTTGCTACTGCCATGTTCATACCTTAAAGATGTCAGCAAGAAAGCGTCTTAAAAGTACTTTTCAGACGGCTCTCAATAATTTTTTTCCTAATCTAATTTTTCATACGCCATTTTACGTATAATAGCCTCATGCTGCGGGTACTTCTCCAGCAACTCTGCTTGGGCGAACAATTCAAAATCCGCATAGTTAAAGCCTGGAGATACCATGCACCCTACAAGACTGAAAGAATCAGCTTCATCGACAGAGGAGCCAAAAATCGTGTGCTTTGGTACTAATATTTGCGGCGCTTCCCCATTACCAGCATTTAAGCCTAGTTTTCTCGCCTCGTATGTTCCATCTTTATGAATCATATGGACTGTTAATGGACTTCCGCCATGATAATACCAAAGTTCATCTGATTGTAGGCGGTGAAAGTGGGAGATGTCGGCAGAGCGCAGCAAAAAATAGATGCTCGTATAACCAGGTCGATCACCCGCTGGAGTTGATACATTCGCTTCCCCTGTAAAGGTAGATGTATAAAACCCACCTTCAGCATGTGGTTGTAAGTTTAGTTTCTGAATATAGTAATCTGCATTAAATAGCACCTCAATCACTCCTTTCGCCTCACTATATCAAAAAAGAATGGATTCCAAAAGAATTGGAATCCATCCTCTTTCCGTTAAAGCCCGCCTAGGTAAGCAGCCTTTACTTCTTCACTTTCCTGCAATTCCATAGCTGTACCTGAAAGAACAATACTACCCGTTTCAAGTACATAAGCACGGTGCGCTACAGATAATGCCATATTGGCATTTTGTTCTACTAACAATACAGTTACGCCTTCCTTATTAACCATCTCAATAATGTTGAAGATATTTTTAACCATAAGCGGGGCAAGTCCCATGGATGGTTCATCCAGGATGATAAGCTTTGGTTTTGACATAAGTGCCCGGCCCATTGCCAGCATCTGCTGCTCACCACCCGATAGCGTACCTGATAATTGCTTGCGGCGTTCATAGAGACGTGGGAATAATTCATACACATGCTCCATGTCCTTTTTAATGCCATCACGGTCTTTTCGTAAATACGCTCCAAGCTCCAAATTTTCTTCTACCGTCATATTCGCAAACACACGGCGTCCTTCCGGCACATGAGAAATACCGGCTTTTACAATTGTTTGGGCCGGTTTCCCATCGATACCGGTTCCTAAATATTCAATGGATCCTTTTTTGGGTTTTAGCAGTCCTGAAATCGTTTTTAGTAACGTGCTCTTCCCTGCACCATTTGCACCAATCAATGTAACAATTTCGCCCTCATTTACCTCTAAGGAGATGCCGCGTAGTGCTTGAATATTGCCGTAGTATACATCAATATCATTAATCTTTAGCATTATTCTGTAACCTCCTCACCCAAGTACGCCTCGATTACTTTCGGATTTGAACGAATTTCTGCAGGAGATCCTTCCGCAATCAGCTGTCCGTGGTCCAGCACGTAAATACGTTCACAAATCCCCATAACAAGGTGCATGTCATGTTCGATCAGTAAAATTGTCAAGTTGAATTCCTTACGTATGAAGGCAATTAGCTCCATCAAATCATGTGTTTCCTGTGGGTTCATCCCGGCTGCAGGCTCATCTAACAATAATAGCTTCGGTCCTGCTGCAAGAGCACGAGCAATTTCTAACCTTCGTTGCATTCCATATGGCAAATTTTTTGCCAGTTCATTCTTATATACGTCAAGCCCAAATATTTTTAGGAAGGCAAGTGACTCCTCTTCCATTTTTGACTCGCCCTTAAAATGACTAGGCAGACGGAAGATACTTGAGACCAGATTGTGTTTAGCTAAACCATGGTTTGCTACCTTTACATTGTCGAGAACGGACAGCTCTTTAAAAAGACGAATGTTTTGGAACGTCCGGCTAATGCCGCCTCTTGTCACTTTATAAGGATCTAGACCGCCAATCGATTTTCCATTGAACGTAATCTTTCCCTCAGTTGGTGTATAAACGCCTGTCAGCATATTGAAGGTTGTTGTCTTCCCAGCACCATTCGGTCCAATCAGTCCGATAAGCTCTCCCTGATTCATATACATATCTACCTTTTGAACGGCCTTCAATCCGCCAAATGTAATTCCTAAACTATCTACCTTTAAAAGAGTCTCACTCATGCCTTAGACCCCCCTCTTTTACCAAACTTGAATAAATCCGTTACTTCTTTTGTACCAAGGAGACCAGATGGGCGGTAGAGCATCACCAGGATTAATACAAGTGAATAGATGATCATCCTTGTTTCAGGGAATCCCTGAAGATAAGTTGTTACAATTGTCAGTAAAATGGCGGCAAGAACCGACCCGGAAAGGCTGCCTAGTCCACCTAGTACAACAAAGATTAAAATATCAAATGATTTTAAGAATCCAAATGTTGTTGGTTGGATAATGTAAAAGTTATGGGCATAAATAGCTCCTGCAACCCCGGCAAAAAATGAACCAATTGCAAATGCCACTACTTTATAGTAAGTCGTATTGATACCCATTGCATCAGCAGCAATCTCATCTTCTCTAATAGAAATACACGCACGCCCATGACGGGAATTTGTAAAGTTCGAGATGATTAAGATTGTGACAACTACACCAAAGAAGGCATAGGTCCAGTTCGTTTGATGCGTAATCTGCATGCCGGCTGCACCGCCAACATATTCAATGTTTAAGAAAATGATTCGGATGATTTCTGCAAAGCCAAGTGTGGCAATCGCCAGATAATCACCCTTAAGGCGAAGTGTTGGAATCCCTACTAATAAGCCGGCTAACGCCGCCACAATGGCACCCAGTAAAATCCCTGTTACGAATGGCAGTTCCAACTGCATTGTACAGATAGCAGAAACATAGGCTCCGACTGCCATAAAACCGGCATGACCAATGGAAAACTGACCGGTAATACCAAGAATGATATGTAGGCTGACCGCAAGCATAATATTGATACACATTGTAATTAACATGTTTTGATAATAGAAAGTTACAATGCCATTATTAATTAGCACTTGTACGACTGCATAGATTACTAGCGCAAGAGCCATGTAGCCCCAGAAAATTTTAGATTTTTTCATACGCTCCCCACCTACACTTTCTCGCGCGCATTTTTACCGAAAATGCCCGCTGGTCGTAAAATTAAAATTAAAATTAAGATAACGAAGGCCGCTGCATCACGCCATAATGAATAGCCTAGAGCACTAACCACTGTTTCTACTACGCCAAGTAAGAGACCACCGACCATTGCGCCCGGTATGATCCCGATACCGCCTAGAACGGCTGCAACAAAGGCCTTCAAGCCTGGCAATACGCCCATCAAAGGCTCAATACGCGTATAATAGATGCCGAAGATAACACCTGCAGCACCGGCTAAAGCAGAACCAATAGCGAATGTAGCAGAGATCGTATTATCTACATTAATACCCATTAAACGTGCTGCATCTGCATCATGAGATACTGCACGCATTGCTTTTCCGATTTTCGTCTGATGCACGATAAATTGCAGCAATAGCATTAATATAAGTGAAATAACTAAAATAATAATTGCCTGTACGCTGATCTGTGCGCCTAAAATTTCAATTTTCGTATTTTCAATAACTGTTGGATAGGCCTCTGGTGACGCGCCCCGGAAGAAAATCACTGTATATTCAATCAACAATGAGACACCGATTGCTGTAATCAATGCCGCAATCCGTGTAGCACTCCGCAGACGCTTATATGCGACGCGTTCAATAATAACGCCAATGACAGCACAAAGAATCATTGCTAAAATCAAGGCCGGAATAAAATGCATATCCCAGCGTGCAATTGCGTAAAAGCCAATAAAGGCACCAAGCATGAAAACATCACCATGTGCGAAGTTGATCAGCTTAATAATGCCGTACACCATCGTATATCCGAGGGCAATTAGCGCATAGATACTGCCTAGTGAAACACCATTCACAAGTTGTTGTATCCATTCCATTTTGATTCACTCCTTTATCCATTACTATGTTTAACTAGCACGAAAAAGTTCTCATTTAAAAGGGAAAAAAGGGAGGCATATCGAGCCCCCCTAGAATGGTGCATTAAGGATTCACTTTTGATTTGAACTCTTGATTACCGTCTACGAACTCTAGAACTGTTGCTGATTTAACTGGGTTATGTTTTTCATCTACCGTAAATGTACCTGTAATTAAGCTTAAGTCTTTTGTCTCTGCCAACGCCTTTTGGATCGTTTCTCCTGTCACTTCCTCACCCGCACGCTCGATTGCATCTTTTAAATAGTAAATCGTATCATATCCAAGCGCATGGAATGCATTTGGCTGTTTGCTGTACTCTTCTTCAAATGCTGATACAAAATCTTGGATTTTTGGGTCAGGGTCTCCAGAAGAATAGTGATTTGTGATAAACGTATTATTCAGGGCATCCGCACCTGCTAAATCTACAAGTGTCGGTGAATCCCAGCCATCAGCGCCCATTAGCGGAACGTCGATTCCTAATTCACGAGCTTGCTTGACGATGAGCCCCACCTCTTCGTAGTATCCTGGAATGAAGACGAAATCAGGATTCGATGATTTAATATTCGTTAATGTTGATTTGAAATCCACATCATCCGTTACATAGGCTTCTTCTTTTACTACCGTGCCGCCGTTTTCTTCAATTTGCTTTTTAAAGGATGCTGCTAAACCTTTAGCGTAGTCTGATGTAGAATCCATATAAATGGCTACATTTTTAGCCTTTAGCTCCTCTGTCGCAAAGTTCGCTGCTACAATTCCTTGGAACGGATCAATGAAGCATGTACGGAAAGCGTAGTCATTTACATTCCCGTCTTTATCTACTGTCACTGTCTCCGCTGTACCTGATGCAGTCACCATTGGCACCTTGAATTGACTAGCCGTCTGTACTGTCGCTGTTGCATTACCTGAAGTGGCCGGCCCAAGCATCGCTACTACCTTTTCTTGCTCGGCAAGACGGATTCCCGCTGTAACCGCCTCTGCGTTATCTGATTTATTATCTACTGCAATGTAATCGATTTTTTTACCATTGATACCGCCAGCTTCATTGATCTCAGCAATGGCCAATTTGGCTCCATCATTGATAGATGAGCCGTACGAAGCTACTGCCCCGGAAAGCTCAAGGTTTCCTCCAATTTTAATCGTGTCACCTGAAGAGCCGCTTCCTCCATTTGATGAACCGCTATTCTCTGTAGCCCCACACCCGGCCAATACTCCGGCAAGAACGGTCGTTGCCATAAAGATTGATGCGAACTTTTTCATTTTTGAATGTTTCATATTCATTCTCCCCCAATGAAATCAAATTCAAATATTAGATATTTCAGATAATTATACACAAAGAAAATACCATTCACAATAACTTATATGAATATTCTAAATTAATCATCTATACTAATATTTTTGATAATTAAGACTTTTGTATTGTAAATCATCCTAACCGATTCGTCTAGTCTGATTTTTCAGTTTCTTTAAAATAAAAGAAGGGGCTTTTTCTCAACATAAAACCTAGTAATAACCCGTAAAGTACATGGGCTCCTATCCAAATAACAAATGCAGGTAGCGAAGTTAGGGGAGGTGTCTTTTCCGATAAATTAGTTAATGGGTAATAACAAATTGCTATAGTGGTATTTAATCCTGTACATAATACAATAAATGCCCGTGCACTCACTTGACGACGGATTGCTATTTCCATCAATAGAAATGCCAGTAGTACAGCAACGATAAGGTGAAGAGCGAATTCCCAAAACTCCGTTATATAAAAGGAACCAAATACCGGAATGTAGTCAATATTGAGTAATAGTGTATATACCTTATATCCTGTTATCTGCTGCGCAACCTTCAGCAGGAGTCCTAGTGAAACTCCTGCGATAGTACCAGCCAAAAACGTATATGTTGTCTGTTTCATTTTGATTCCACCTACCAGTCCAGCCTGAAGACACAGATTCGTTCATTTTCATTTTTATGGCCTCGTAACCTTACTTCTTTTAGTAAGTCAAAGCTTGTTTCGTACTGCAGGTACTGCAAATAATCTGGCGACGGATAGTAGAGTAGAAGATGTATGTCACGCGGCTGCTGTTCAAAGGATAATAAAATGTTCATTAAAACTTTGCGGAAAATCTGGATTGAAAAAGGATTAAAAAAGAAGAATACGTTATCCCTTACTGTCACTTCATAATCCTCAGCCAGCATATTGAGAAAGGTAATGGGAATAAGCCGCTTCCTTGCCTTATGAAGGTACTTTTCTCGATTGTTCAGGGCCTCCAGGAAAAATTTATAATCCATTTCAATACCAATTGTCGGTACTTGAAAGGCATGATGTAAATAAATAGGTACCCTCCCTTTCCCACATCCAAAATCCACCACTGTCGCATGTTCCGGCAGCTCATAACTTTCAAATAGCTGTTCCAGCGCCTCATACGGTGTTGGTTCATAACGGTGGTAAAGAGAGGATTTCGGATAACCGAGCTGGTACCCTGCTGTCTGGATATTCAATAACTTCTCAAAATGCTGTTCTTTCATGCACTACTCCTTCCCTGTTATCATTAAATGGATTGACCAATAGCCTTCATAAAAAATGATGAAAGGCGACTCAGCAATTCTGAGCCGCCCTTCTATTATACAGCAGCCTGAGAAACGTGCTGCGCCATAGATTTCACATGCTTTTCAATTGTTTGCGGAACAAACTTTTCAAGTACAGGATTGATCATTGATGCTAAAAAACCGCCAGCTTTCATATTTAGATGCCCACTTAGATGATAGCTCCCGGATTCGGCTGGCTCCATTTCAAAATAGCCTTCACCTTCTATGTTATCTGATAAACCTACTAAATCAAAAGAAATCCTCTTCCCCTCTAGCACTTCTTTTACATTCAGCTGCAGTTTTACTGCCTTTTCTACAATACCAAAATCCCCTTTGAACACCCATATCATTTCTTCCTCTGTCGGCAGCTCATGATGCAAGTAACCTGGCACTAACTGAGCCCACTCGCTTTTGTTTTGCAAAAAAGCCCATAATGCTTCCTCATTGATTCGGACTGCTTCTGTATGTGTACTGCTGGCCATTCCCAACACCCCTTAGTCTGAATATTTATTAAATTTTATCAAAATGATATATATTTTACAAATATAGGATTTTTAGGTTTGGAATTTAACGCCATTCAAACTTCCTTTGCCTCTTCAAGCTCTTTGGCAACTTGGGTGATCGACTTCAACATTTCGAGGTCAATATCTCTTCGAACCTTTCACAAAGAAATAAGAGCTGCCTAGAAAATTTCAACTGGCAAGCTCCCTCTGCTTCCTTACATTCTTTTTTCCATCCACACCTGTTCTGCTGTCACTGTAAAATCCTGTTCTAATAAATAACGAGTTACCGCGTCATTTTTTATAAAGTTCACCAACATTACCGGCGTATCCTTTTCCCCTATTGTAGCCAACATACGTGGAATGTATTCGGCGTTGTCTGCCAGTAATTTTAGCTGATAAATATTCACACGGCTTAGCTTTTTAGCTTCATCCCATACTCTCCGGAAAAGAGAATAGCCGACCACTTTTTCATCTATCTTAAATACATAGGCCTCTCCATGTTTGATACTGGCAGGCTGACATTGCCAGACAACTCGTTCCTGATAGCCAGACAAGGAAATAAGTTCCTCCGGTCGGCAGACTTCGTACTCTAAAGGCTTTTCACCTTTTTGTTTCCCTAATAAAAACACAAGATTCTCTACCACTGTATAACCGTATTTCTCATAAAGCTTAATGGCCGTTTCATTACTCTTAATCGCTTCCAAGGTAGCTATTTCAACTTTTTCTTGTTCATAGATGGCCATTGTCCTTTCCATTAACTGATGAATAATGCCACTCCCCCGATATTCAGGAGCAACAGCTGTTCCTCCATTCCAAGCAATGGACTGCCCCTCCCGCACCCGAAATCCGTTCATAATAATACCAACAGGCTCATCTTTTATGAAGGCAACGATTGAATGTTCGGGTGATAACTCTTCTGTAACAAGCCGGTTTAAAAACATCGTTTCATCCATCTCAAGATTGACA
>JAPSKP010000102.1 GCA_031181585.1 Lysinibacillus sp. | reverse complement strand
ACAATGATAACAGGAACAAAACTGCTTCTCTAGTTTAAAAGATGGCACCTGCACTATGCAGATGTCATCTTTTTTTAGACTGCTGGAGAGAAAATAGCTGAACATTTATCCTTCTATAGTTTTAATAAGATTTTTCCTTGATGCATTCTGCTTTCCATCAATTGATGGGCATACTGAACATCCTTTAGCTCAAACACTTCAGCTATTGGAATGTGTACTTTTCCGGCAAGTAAATAGTCAAAAACTTTCATTGCTGCAGGAGCCAATCGCTTTGGATCCTCTTTACGGGTCGTTCCCAGGCTGAAACCCTTTATATTTCGGCAGCTGCTATGTACATCAGAAGTCGAAATCTGCCCGTTCTTGCCGCTGCTGTTGCCAAATTGTACAAGCGTTCCGTAATTGGCTAGGCAGGCAAGGCTTTTCTGTGTAATATCTCCTGCTACCGAATCGAAAATAACTGTTGCACCTTTTCCTTCTGTTTCCTCCAGCACCGATTCGGCGAAAATATCATAATGGCAAACTATGTCTGCTCCCAGACTTTTTACGTAGTCTGTTTTTTTACGATCACCTACCGTAGCTATAATTTTACGTACACCAAAAAGCTTCGCAAATTGCGTTAGCATCGAACCTACTCCTCCTGCTGCACTATGAATAACAATCGTATCGTTTGGAGTAACCCGGGCAATGTCATGAAGCAGCATATAGGCCAGGATTGAGACGGTTGGCATTGCTGCAGCCTGCTCTAATGAAATAGCCTCCGGTAATAAAAATACCAGCTCTTTTTGTGCCGCTACATATTCTGCATAAGATCCAGCCTTTGGAAACGCAATGACACGGTCTCCTTTTTTAAATCGGGTATTTCCCCCATCTTCCACAAACCCTGCAATGTCCAGACCAAGAGTAAAGGGAAACGTTCCTTTTGCCTTCGAACCAATTCTTGATTTGATATCTGCATAGTTAATACTTGTATAAGCACCTCTAATTAATACCTCATTTTGTGCTATAACTGGTAAGGGCATCTCTTCCATCATCAGTACGTCCGCTTTGCCAAACTCATACTGTCTGATTGCTTTCATCATTAGTTAACACTCCCCATCTAATCTTCAATTACTCTCTCATTTATTATACACAAAAATGGAAAATACAGGTTGATACAACTATTCCTTCAGTCGAAACACCATTCCAATCCTGCAAAAGATAGTAAATTATTTTGTAATTAATAGTAGTATATTATAAAATACTATGAAAAAAGTAGGCTATATGATATATACGTAATATAAGGTAATCTTGAGGTGATTTCGATGAAGCGACGTATAATGCAGGCTCTTCGGCAGCTTGAGCAAAATCCAAAGCTGCGTAGTATCCAATCCGTTTCTGGAGGAGACATCAATGAAGCCTTTTTTGTAGAAACGGACTTACAACAATACTTTGTTAAACTAAATAAAAAGCAGCCAATCGATTTCTTGCGGTTTGAAATGGATGGGTTACGTAAAATTAGCGAGACACAGACAATTGCATGCCCCCATGTGTATGCGCTAATGGAAATAGACGATATTCCACTGCTAGTGATGGAGTGGATTGAAGGGCGAAAAACGAAAGATACAGAAACGCAGCTAGGAGAGAACCTTGCTGCACTGCATCTTCATGAGGGAATACATTTTGGCTATGAAAAGCAAGGCTATATAGGCGGTTTGAAACAGGAAAACGCTCTTTATGACGATTGGCTCACATATTACAGGGATTTTCGCCTGAAGGGGCAGCTGGAGCGCGGACGCGCAGAAGGACGAATTGCGAATGATCGAGAGAGGCGCCTGGAAAAGCTTCTAGAACAATTGGAGCGATGGATTCCATCTCATCCTAAAAAGTCCATTCTGCATGGCGATTTATGGGGAGGAAACTGGATGACAGGTCCAGAAGGTACACCATTTATTATCGATCCTTCTGTATTGTATGGTGACCATGAGTTCGAACTTGCATTTACAGAACTGTTTGGCGGTTTTAATGACGACTTCTACCAATCCTATACTTCTGTTTTCCCTTTAAGTGACACATACGAAGAACGTAAAGAACTGTATCAGCTGTATTATTTGCTTGTCCATCTCAATCTATTTGGTGAATCATATGGGAGTCCAATTGATCAGATCTTAAAGAAATACGTTTCTTTGTAACAAAGTGGCTTTTATATAAAAATAACGAAAGTAGACCGAAGTAAATCAACTAAATTAAGAGAGGCAGCTATAAGAATCAATAGCTGCCTCTTTTATTCATTTACAGCTATTTCATAAGTCCACCAATAGAATGGTGAATGGTAACGCGAACCCTCTTAGCCTTTCATAGTCTCCTTTCCGATTTGAAGGTGTTGTCCAACATCGAAGATATACGTGAAGCGTTAACCCTGGTAATCCCTCTTCAATAACCCATATACATAGTGATCCACAAAATGATCGTACAGCCACTCACTTTCCCTTATACAGCCTTCTTTCTGAAAACCGAGCCTTTCCGGAATGGCCTGGCTCTTTTGGTTGCCTGCTGCGGCCCGAACTTCTATACGGTGAAGTTCAAGCTCCTCGAAGCAATATGCCGCTACAGCTGCACATGCTTTTGTCATTAAGCCTCTTCCTTGAAAACCTTCACCAAGCCAGTAGCCGATGGAAGTAGACCTGTTGGACCAATTGATACTGTGCAATCCAATGATGCCGGCAATATGCCCCTGATAGCGAATGGCTAATTGAAAGCCGTCATTGCGTGCGAATTGTTCAAGGGAGTGCTGGATAAATTGTTCGGAATCCTGCGTTGTTGTTGAATAGTCAACCCATGGCAGCCACTCTCGTAAATAAGAGCGTGAGGAGTCGATCAGCTCTGCTAATTCCTTCGCATGACGTTTTTCAAATAATCCTAGCGATACTTCCTCATCTACCTTTATACAAAACATATATGCTATTCCTCCTCGTTTAATTTCTTTTTCATTACGCGCCATAATGGAAAGCTCATCTCTGGCTCGGGGACAAACTTTGTGATAGAAGTTTCTTCGCATTCGACAAAATTCATTAGCAGCTTTGCTGCCTGATGATGTTCTTCTACATTCAAGTACTGATAAATATGTTTGAGCTTTTTCAGCGGTTTTGCCGGCAGAGATCGTTCGAGCGTCTTCATACCAAGCTGTGCTCGCTCCGGACAATAAATATGTAATAACAATTTAGAGAAATGGACGAGTGAATGATTAAGCATTTGAATTGACCATAGATCATTGCCCCGCTTGTCGCTGTAATAATACTGATAGAAGAACCATACTGTATCATCCCAGGCATCCTGTAATTCTTCTTTTTCAAGCGAAAGGTTATGCTGACAGATAAGAGCGTCTAGCCTTCCATCTGGGTCATACAAAACTTTTATCAAGTCCTTTGCAATATAAGTTTCCTTCGTCACTGTAAACAAATCGAGATGTACAAGATCTTCATACACTGCTAATACTTGCGGTGCAATTATATAAATATCATCGTGAAACAACAATTCCTTGTATAACCGCACATGGTCTAAACGCCTAGGGAGGAACTTCTCTATATCTTCCTTGTCTACAAGGCAGTATAAATCAATATCAGAATATTCATCGTGCTCCTCTCTACCCATCGACCCTTTTAAAAAGATTGCCTGCACAAGCTGATCCTGCTTCAAACTAGCAACAAGCTTCTTGACAGCCTCTTCAATTTTCATAAGGACATACCTGTATTCTCTTTATCAGATAATTCTTCTTTCAAAGCTTCTATTAACGACTGTGCTGCCTGTTCCTTTCCGCTCACTTCTTGTATTTCTCCATTTCGCTTAATAAGAAGGTGTGGCTCTTCCTTGCCATAGAGAGATTTGGACGTATTCGCCACCATCATTTGTGCATCTGATGTTTCCATTCTCAGTCTAGCCCGGTTAATTAAGTAATCCATATCTTCGGTCGCTTCCAGTTTGAAACCGACAAGCGTTGTATGTGGCGCCCATTTCTTAATTTCGGCAAGAAGTTTTGGTGCTTTTTTAAAATGAATAACTGGCGGCTCATCCGATGGCATTTTGCCTTTTTCGGTCATTTCTTTGCCTGACTGATTAAAAACTTTATCAATCACCCAATCAGAGCCTGCTACTGCCATAATGACTACATCTACTTGCTTTTGCTCCAGCATTCCTTTTAGCTTTGAACCGAGATCTTCTATCCCTTCAAACCTTACTAGCTGCATTTGTTCCGCATGCTCAGGCAATTTTGCGAAATAGCCATGCATATAAATGACTTTTGCGCCAGCGGCCAATGCTTTTTCTGCCAGCATACCCCCCATTGTTCCTTTTGAAAGATTCGTATGGCCGCGGACATCGTCCCACTTTTCCATCGTTCCCCCACTTGTAATCAAAACTGTTTTGCCCTGTAACATAATGCTTCCCCCGTTGTTAACTTAATTGAATATATAAATTATTAACTTCTTTGTATCACTCCATTATATGGCATCCTTATTCTTCCCGGCAATAAGATGTATTCTCTGATTATACTAAAAAGCCCACAACTCCTTTATCAGGATTGTAGACTTTTAATGATGTTTGTTATGTTCTTGCTATTTCATCTTGTTCAGTAGATAAAGATTCTTTTCGTATAGGAACAATTATCTTACCAAGCAATAGGAGAATACCGACTAGACTGATCCATCGCAGCTTTATTGCTCCAGCATTCCAAACTTCTCCGCTGAAGAATAAAACTTCTTTTACTCCTTCAAACATGAAGCGCATCGGAAGCCAAGGGTAAATCCAGTCCTTATAGAATGAAGGCATCATTTCAGGTGTCAATTGAAGAAGCGGTAAGCCGTAAAACATGAACAAAATAAATATCGGCAGACCTGCATAGCCGATCCAAGTTATAACCGCCAAAATCATTAAAATAAAGCTAATACATGAAAGAGAAAGGAAAAATGCAATGCTTCTATAGCTTCCAAACTCATAGTCTAGCATCCAAGTTGTAATCCAAGGCAATGTAAATCCAGCCAATAATCCAAGCAAAGCAGCTAGCAGAACCTGTATCGCTCGAAATTTGGCCTGTTCTATACGAGTTGTAAAGGAACGGTTTTTACCTGCAAGCCAAAGAAAAACAGCACTTACCACGCTTGCGAGCCAGATTGGTTGAAAGAAAGCCATTGGCGCATTATTTAAGCTTTCTGTTTCATGCAGATTTACAGTCGAACTTTGTATTGGGGAAGTAAAAAGACGGGCCTGCTCGACGGTCAATGGCATACTATGCTGTTCTATTGCAGCTAACAGCTGATTACTCAGATAAACATTCATTTGAGTCACTATACCTGTTAATGCCTGGTTAACAATCGTAGCGACTGTCGTATTTTTCCCTTGATTAATAAATATTTGTACTTCTAAAGCTGTTGGAGGCGATGACTGTAAGGAAGCATACAGTTGCGTAAAATTCTCCGGGACGACGAGTGCTCCATATAACGTCTGCTCGGCTATCTGCTCTTTCATTTGCACCTTATTTTCCAAGACTACCCATTTAATGATCGGTTCCTTGTTCTCAGAGTCGGTTGGTACATTCTCCTGGATTAATGTCGCAAAGGACTCCCCCATTTCCCCGATATCCTCGACGAGTATTCCAATCGGTAGAGATTTTGGGGAGGAATGAGCACCTGGAATCTGAACGGATCCGAAAATAAGAAGTATTACCATAACAGCACCAAAAGCTAAAATGAACCATTTATTATCCTTCAATTTTTTCTTCCTTTCTTCGATAATATACATCGTGTTGATTATTATTCGCTTTGATTATATGATGATGGGCATGAATGTTCTATCGTCAATGTAAGCCTTTTTGTTGCATTCTGAACAAAAAGTGAAAAAGTGTTGAGTATTTAATATAAAAGGAGTTGTTTGCTGGTGGGAGAAAAGCAAGACCGCCGTATTATACGAACAAGAAAGGAAATCAAACAAGCATTTATTTCGTTACTGGAAGAGAAAAGCTTTGATTCTCTAACAGTACGGGATCTAACTGAACGTGCGAATATCAATCGCGGGACATTTTATTTACACTATCTTGATAAATTTGATTTATTAGAGAAATGCGAAGAAGAAGTATTTTCGCGAATTCTTACTATTTTTAATGCTGCTGCTGTTATTGATGTCTTGCAGGGTGAGGATATAGCTGTTCGTTTACCTTTTTTTGTTCGAATATTCGAATACCTACAGGAAGAAGCCGCTTTCATGAAAGTAATTTTAGGTCCAAATGGCGACCCCTCGTTTCAGGAAAAAATTAGACAGGTTTTTATTAAAAATATGCAAGACAACATACTTACCGGATTTAACTTGAGTTCACTTCAAGTACCTATCGATCTTTTTACAACGTATGTCTCGTCAGCCCATTTAGGTGTCATTCAGTATTGGCTTAATACAGGCATGAAGGAATCCCCCGAAGAAATGACATCAATTATATTTAATATTCTAATGAATGGACCAGTTAAAGCGAGCGGTTTAATAACAATGGATCGTATGTAATTCTTCATATACGGTAAAAGGCATGTGTTTGTAGGATAACACATGCCTTGTATATCAAAAAACGTTTTCTCGCACTAATGTTGCTATTACTTTTTTAGGGGAAGGAGGATACACTCCCACCCATATGTCAATAAGTTCAACCCCTCACCATATTGGGGTACCTCCTGGCTGTCAATTAACCTGGCGCCAAGTTTTTCATAAAAGTATCTGCTGTTATTCTGATCGAGCACCTTTACAATCGCATTACGGAAGCCCTTTTGGCAAAACTCTTGAAACAGCGCATCTAAAAGCAGCTTTCCGTACCCGTTACCCTGTTCTTCTTTGTAAAAGTAGATTGCTGTAACATCGCCATCATATTCAGGGTACTCCCCTTCTTTCACCGCTGAACCACAGGCAAATCCAATAATTTGCCCCTTCTTCTCAGCAACTACTACGAGATTTCCTTCTATAGTCAAGTTGTTTTTCCAGAGCTCTGTTCTTTTTCCTACATCCAGCCCAGCAATTATGGAGTCTTTCATAATCCCGCTATACGTTGTTCTCCAGCTCTCCACATGTACCTTTGCAATCTCTTCTGAATCTTCCAACACAGCTTTTCGAATTTGAATATTCATCTCATCATCCCCCTTTAAAAAATAAAAACTTCCCCTCTTAAAAAGAGGCGAAGTTATTTCCGCGGTACCACTCTCATTGACCATAATCGGTCCACTTATACTATAACGGTAGCTGCCGTCCATGCCTGGTTTCCTTCGGTATGAATCCTCCCGGACGAGTTCAAAATTCCGAATGCTGTCTTTCACCAGCCGACAGCTCTCTCTAAAACGGGATATTCCTACTACTTCCGATCACTGAATCAATATGAGGTTAGGAAAACTATATAGAAAAAGGGAATGGTTCGTCAAGTAAATTTTTCCATTTATGTTTTAGATTTTTTGGAAATGAAAAACGCAGACATCTGAATGGTGTCTGCGCTTGTATTATTACAAGGTTTTTTTGTAAAAGGGAAACATAACTTTCATGCGAGGGACCGATACTCCGTTACTTATAATGAATAGAAGCTCATAGATTCACCTCAAGTCAATTAGCTGTTTACTGTACCTAGGCAAACTTTCGTTCTAAAATTTGCTGGTTCTTCTCTTTGAATTTGTCATTATGTGAGGAGACCATTCCATATTCATTTGCCTCTGGTTCCATATAGAGCTTTGCACTGTTCACTGCAAGGACTGCATCTTGGAATGTACCTAAAATTAAGCCGACTTTATCATTATAAGTGACAATATCCCCCGCAGCGAAAATACCAGGAACAGTCGTCTTGCATTGTCCAGTACTAACTAAACAATAATTATCTTTTTTCTCCGGCTCAATTTCAGGTGCGAAATGTAACGAAACCTCTCTATTATATCCATGGCTGATCACAATATCGTCCACATTGATTGATAATATTTGACCATTTTGCTTAATTACGGCTGTTTCAATTTTTGATTTATCTTCATTAGACAACAACGAAGTGATTTCCGCATTTAGCAGTATATCTACATTATATTCTCGTAGTTTTTTGATTTGTGCTTCATGTGCTGTCAATTCTTCTTTACGGTAAATGACCGTTACTTTCTTGGCTACGTGCAATAGTTCGACCGCCCAATCAATTGCCCCATTACCCCCGCCTGAAATTAACACTTCATGACCCGCAAAGCGCTCCAAGCCTTTAATTGTATAGTGGAGATTTTTCATTTCATATTTTTCAGCACCTTCAATTTCAAGCTTAATCGGGCTAAAAATGCCGCCGCCAGTCGCTATAATAACTGTTTTAGAATAGTGGTATTTTCCATCCGTTGTCTCGATTACAAATACCCCATTCTCTTTTCGGATTTCATGTACTTTTGAATTTAAACAAATTGTCGGATCGAAAGTCATCGCCTGCTGCTTTAGATTCTCAACAAAGTCCCCTGCTAGGATCGGCGGCTGACCACCAACATCCCATAACATTTTTTCAGAAAAAATATTGATTTTTCCGCCAAGCTTTGGCTGGAATTCGATAATCTTTGTTTTTAAATCCCTTAAGCCGCTGTAAAACGCACTATACAATCCTGCAGGTCCGCCGCCAATAATCGTCACATCGTATATATTCATTATTCATTCCTCCGAAATTTCAGTACAAAATTAATAAACTAAATTTTAAGAAACTGTATTGACATAAGTTGGTTACAAGTATAACATTCTTTAGTGATAATGAGAATCTTTTTCAATTATTTTGTTGAAAAGAATCTTCATTTATTCACTCATTCATAAAAAAAAGGAAGGTACGAACATGAAAAAAACAGTTTTCACCATGTTAATGGCATTCATGATGTTATTTGCTTTAGTAGGCTGCTCAGATGAGTCATCAACAAAAGTAAATAAATCTGCTGGCACTTCAGAAACTGAAACTGAGTCTGAAACAGCGTACCCAATCACAATTAAGCACGCTTTAGGAGAAACGGTGATTGAGAAAAAACCTGAACGTATTGTTACAGTTCAATGGGCAAACCATGATGTGGCATTAGCTTTAGGTGTTGTACCGGTTGGCTTCTCAGCAGCAAATTTTGGTGTGCAAGATGACAGCGGTTTATTACCTTGGACAAAAGAAAAATTAGATGAGCTTGGTGTAACAGATCCAAACGTTTTTATGGATACGGACGGCCTTGATTTTGAAGCCATTTCAGATGCAAAGCCAGATGTTATTCTAGCCTCTTATTCAGGTATTACTCAGGAAGACTATGATTTATTAACACAAATCGCACCAGTTGTCGCATACTCAACAGCTCCGTGGGCAACTACTTGGCGCGAACAAGTAGAGCTCAACTCTAAAGGGATGGGTATGGAAAAAGAAGGTAAACAATTGATTGCAGATGTTGAAAAGATGATTGCTGAAAAATTAGAAGCATATCCACAAATTGATGGTAAAAAAGTGGTTTGGGTAAACTTCTCTGAGCAAGACTTATCCCAGTTACATATATACACACCTGTGGATTCACGTGTTGCTTTCTTACATGAATTAGGCTTGTCTGTTCCTGAAAGCATTACAGAATTAATTACAGATCCAACAAGCTATTCATTAAATTTAAGTGCTGAAAACACAGAAGCTTTATATGATGCAGACTTAATCGTCGGTTATGGAAATGCAGACTTGCTAGCTGCTATCCAGGCTGACCCATTGCTTGGTAAGATTCCGGCGGTTGAACGAGGTTCAGTTGCATTTATTACAGCTGACACTCCATTAGTAGCTGCCGGAACACCAAACCCTTTATCCATTGAGTATACAATTGATGAATACCTAGAATTAATCGGCGGAGCAATCGATAAGATCAATGAATAATTCTTCGGTTTTGGGTAAAAAAAATGACTTTCATTTACCGAAAAACTTTAAAATTACGCTGATAGTGTTAGTGCTATTACTAATTGCTAGTATTGCAGCTTCCCTTCTCTTTGGGGCTAGAGCAATCAGCATGCAGGAATTGGTCGATGGATTATTTTATCCGGACCGGGATTCTCATGGTGCGAACATTATCAGAAAACGCGTTTCTAGAACGATATTTGCTCTGTTTTGCGGAGCGGCTCTAGGGGTTGCGGGTGCGCTTATGCAAGCGGTTACCCGCAACCCTCTTGCCGACCCAAGTATTCTGGGGGTAAATACAGGCGCTTCGTTATTTGTTGTTTTCGGTATAGCTTATTTAAATATTACGTCTGCAAATCAGTATATTTGGTTCGCATTGATTGGTGCCGGTCTGACAGCTATTTTTGTTTTCGGAATCGGCTCGTTAGGAAGAGGCGGAGCTACACCAATCAAGCTTGTTCTTGCTGGAGCGGCAACGACAGCTGCCCTATCTTCGCTTGTAACAGCTATTATGATACCGAGCACTTATGCAATGGACCAATTCCGATTTTGGCAAATTGGCAGTGTTGGTTCAGGTACTTGGGACAGTATTATCACGTTTATTCCCTTTTTACTCGTAGGTCTTGGTATTGCATTTATCACAGCTCCCGCATTGAATGCTTTAGCACTAGGCGATGAAGTTGCATCGAGTTTAGGCGTGCATCCAACTTTCCTGCGATTTAGTGCTGCACTAGGCGGTGTTCTACTATGTGGGGCTGCAACGGCTTTAGCCGGCCCAATCGGGTTTATCGGACTTCTTGCAACCCATGTAATGCGTTTGATTTTAGGACCGGATTTACGCTTTGTTATTCCGATGTCCGCTTTATCAGGAGCTATTATTTTAATTATTTCTGATTGTTTAGGCCGGGTAATCGGCAGTCCTGGAGAGCTTGAAGTGGGAGTTGTTACTGCCTTTATCGGCGCACCAATCCTTATATTATTAGCAAAGAAATCGAAAGTGCGGTCATTATGAAAAATGAATCTATTGAAATTAACTTTATACGTTCAGGGATGCAAAAAAGACGTAGACGCTGGTTACTTGTAACGGGCATTCTTACGCTCAGTACAAGCTTCTTATGTTGTCTCATGCTCATGCTCGGAAATACAATTTATCCTGTGAATGAAGTCGTTCGTTCCTTATTTGGCGAGCAGATTCAAGGTGTTACGTTTGCTGTGAATACGATTCGTTTCCCTCGTATGCTGGCTGGATTATTTGCCGGTTTTGCCTTTGGAGTAGCGGGTTATATTTTTCAAACAATGCTGCGCAATCCCCTGGCAAATCCTAACGTACTTGGGATTACATCCGGATCGAGTGTAGCAGCTGTATTTTGTATAACAGTACTTCATTCAAATAATACAGTTGTTTCGATTGCCTCTGTAATAGCAGGTCTTGCAACCGTTATTGTGATGTATCTCTTATCAAAGGGCAAAGCCTTTTCAATCGGGCGCCTTATCTTAATTGGTATCGGCATTCAAGCTATGCTAGATGCTGTTATTTCTTATTTAATGCTCATAAGTGCGCAGCAAGATATCTCTGCAGCACTTCGCTGGCTAAGTGGCAGCTTAAATGGATCTCAATTAACTGAACTTCCCCCGCTTATGATAGCGGTTCTTATTTTGACACCAGTTGCAATCATGTACGGGAAGCAATTGAGTATACTGGAACTCGGTGAACAAACCGCATCTTCTTTAGGTATTTCAACAGATAAAACAAGACTCATCTTAATTGTATGTGCCGTATTTTTAGTTGCCATTGCCACAGCTACGACAGGTCCGATCGCCTTCATTTCTTTCCTTGCTGGTCCTATTGCAAATAGATTAGTCGGTGTTGGTGCATCCAATATTATTCCAGCTGGCTTGGTCGGTGTGAATATCGTATTAATCGCTGATTTAATCGGCCAATTTGCGTTTGAATATCGCTTCCCTGTTGGTGTAATCACCGGTTTAATAGGTGCTCCTTATTTAATCTATTTACTTATTAAAATGAATCGCAAAGGAGAATTATAATGGATAAGTCGCACTTGTTTCGAGCAGAGCACCTGGCAGC
>JAPSKP010000101.1 GCA_031181585.1 Lysinibacillus sp. | reverse complement strand
TCTCTCTTTATTTGCCTCCACTGCTACAGTAGCTGGGGTTGTTTCCTCTATCGCTTGGGGGCTGGGTTACTTCGGCCAGCCGCATATCATTGTGCGTTTTATGGCAATCAAATCTGTTAAGGAAACAACGTCAGCACGCCGAAACGGTTTTCATTATATTGGGGCAGATCTTGTTTCATCCTTTTATAGCCGGTATTATGCTGGCGGCTGTTTTAGCGGCAATTATGAGTACCATCAGCTCACAGCTTATTGTGACGTCCTCTGCATTAGTGGAGGATATTTATAAATCGATCTTGAATAAAACAGCAACAGATGCACATTATGTATTTGCCGGACGTTTAGCTGTATTGTTTGTGTCTGTCATAGCAGCATTCCTTGCTTGGAATCCGGAAAATTCGGTGCTTGAACTAGTAGGGTTTGCATGGGCTGGCTTTGGTGCGGCATTCGGTCCTATTATCCTTTTAGCACTCTACTGGCGCAAACTAACAAACATCGGTGCACTTACGGGAATGGTGAGTGGTGCACTCGTTGCTTTTGTTTGGGGGCAGGTAGACGTTTTGACGTCTGCATTGTATGAAATTGTACCTGGTTTTATCGTCTGCTTATTGGTAGCCATCGCCATCGCCGTAAGTGCGTTTACGTATAAACCAAATAAAGAAATTGAAGCCGAGTTTGATGAAACAATTCGACGCTTGAAACACGAAGAATAAAAAGGGACGCCTCAAATGCTTTTGAGGCGCCCCTTTTGTATGATACGATGTGGTTAATCAGCACGTAGGAGGGGTTTTGTGAACAATTTAAAGGATATTGAAATACTGCAGGAAAAAGGCGTTCTCGTGGGTGTCAATTTGCGGAATGATGAGCACTTCGATTATTCAATGGAAGAGCTGGCAAACTTGGCTGAAGCATTAGATGTAGAAGTGACAGGACAAGTGACGCAAAACCTGGAGCGCGTCAATCCTTCCCATTACGTGGGTACCGGTAAAATTGAGGAGATAAAGGCGTTTGCTGAGGAGGCGGATGCAAACATCATTATCTTCAATGATGAATTGTCGCCATCTCAGATCCGTAACCTAGAGCGGGATCTAGAATGCAAAGTTATTGATCGGACGATGCTCATTTTGGATATTTTCAGTCGCCGAGCGAAAACACGGGAGGCTCAGATGCAAGTAGAGCTGGCGCAGCTGCAATATATGCTCCCTCGTTTAGTTGGTCTGCATGCTTCTCTGTCACGTCAAGGCGGTGGTACAGGAGGAGGATTTAAAAACCGCGGTGCCGGGGAAACAAAGTTGGAGCTGGACCGACGGAAAATCGAAGACCAAATAGCTAAGCTGCGCCGGGAATTAGAGCAGGTGAAAGAGCAGCGTGAAACACAGCGCAAGCAGAGACGTAAAAATGCAGTGCCTGTTGTGTCCCTCGTAGGATATACAAACGCAGGGAAATCCACTATTATGAACCAGCTTCTTGCAAAGATTGGGCAGGAAGATTCCAAGCAAGTATTTGAGAAGGACATGCTATTTGCCACACTTGAAACATCGGTTCGTAATATTGAACTCCCGGACAATAAAACATTCCTGTTGACGGATACAGTTGGTTTCGTTAGCAAATTGCCTCACCATCTTGTAAAAGCCTTCCGCTCCACATTGGAGGAGGCGCGTGAGGCAGACCTTCTGCTTCATGTAGTGGATGTATCAAATGAAGAGCATGGTTTTATGATCAATGTAACGAATGAGACATTAAAGGATGTAGGAGTCGAGGACATCCCAACTGTCTATGTATATAACAAGTCGGATCTTGCAGGCGTCAAGTACCCTCTTGTTAGCGGGGATAATATTTGGGTTGCGGCAAAGGAAGGAGAAGGGCTTGACGAATTGGTGCACATCATCAAGCAGCATATCTTCTCAAATTATGTTACATGCAAAATGCTCGTTCCTTATGATAAAGGAGGAATCGTCTCTTATTTAAATGAAGCAGCTACTATATTCAGTACGTCCTATGAGGAAGAGGGGACACTTATAGAGCTTGAACTAAAAGAGGCTGATTATCAGAAGTATGAAGAGTATGTAGTAAGTTAAAGGGCTGCCAAAAGCAGTCCTTTCAACCTGTTGACAAACGCTTTCATTCATCGTTACTTGCCTCGCTCGTCCACTCATGAACTTAGGTTCTATTCGCGTCTTCGCTCGTCGGCGCGCCTTGTCTGGCAAGCGTTTTCAAGACAGGCTGGGTAAAACTTCGTTTTAAAAATCTACTTAAAAAAACGTAAAAACAAAGTCGAAAAACGACTTTGTCTTCACTCTGAAAGGGCTGCCAAAAGCAGCCTTTTTTAAGATAAGAAATTATAAATTTTCAAGGTGGAGAAATGTCGAGGTATTCGTGCTGACATTCCTATTACGACGAAAGCGTCAACGCCAGAAGCAGCTCTAAGCTCTAGGTTACTTCGCCAATTGCTATGTGGGGAGCTTTCCTTATATTGTTTTTTCTACAGCTTGCTCAAGGTCAAGCAAAGAGTCAGTCGGCTCAAAACGAGCGATGACCTTCCCCGATTTATCAACTAAAAACTTTGTAAAGTTCCATCGGATGCTGCGGCCAATTAGATAATCAGGGTATTTTTGCTGAACATGATCCATTAGCATCACCTCCTGCATATTGCCTTTATCTATTTCACGCACGTCTACTTCGTGCTTTATGTAATTAAATAATGGCTCCGTACGTTCACCATTCACTTCAACAAGGTCAAAGATAGGGAACTCTACCCCAAAATTAACCTTACACGCACGTGCAGTAGCTGCCCCATCTTCGGGGTTTTGTTCATCGAATTGATTTGTTGGGAAAGCTAATACGACAAATTCTTGGTCTTTATACTTTTCATATAGCCTTTGCAAATCTTCATATTGGTAAGTAAACCTGCACTGGCTAGCTGAATTAACGATTAGTACTGTCTTTCCTCGGTATGTCTCCATAGAAAGGATTTCTCCGTTTGGTTTTTTTACTAAGTAATTGTAAATACTCAACTTTATCGCCTCCTTAAACAGTAATGAAACATATTCATCATATAGCAATTTGTGTAATTTGTACTACTGATTTGATTGGACGGTTATTTATTATCTTGAAATAACGTAAAAGAGGGGTAACATCAAAGCATATAAGTAATTACTAAACTGATTAACTCAATCGGAAATAGGGTAAAGAAGAAGGAATTGTAGCAAAACCCTTACTAAATGACAGAAAAAACTGAATAAAGGCACATTTCTAACATTTTTTAAAAGACTTGCAAAATTGTTCTGAATCCTTTAATGTAATGAAGTATTAACCTTCTGGCACGGACAACTGTCTATAAATTGAATTGTCAGATAAATGAAATATTATTTTAATATACGGAAGAAGGTATTTTCATGCTTAGCAAAGAAGAGATCGTCAAATCCGTACCACAAAAAGGCTTTATTGGGCATCCAAAAGGATTGTTCTCTCTATTCTTTACTGAATTTTGGGAACGTTTCTCATATTACGGAATGCGAGCCATTCTTATCTTCTACATGTACTATGCTGTAAAAGATGGTGGTTTAGGATTAGATCGTACACAAGCGAACATTATCATGTCGATCTATGGTTCGTTAATTTATATGTCAGGTATTATTGGCGGTTGGATCGCCGACCGAATTTTAGGTACACAGAAATCTGTGTTCTACGGCGGTATTATGATTATGCTTGGGCATATTGCGCTGTCACTTCCTGGAGGAGTAACAGCATTATACGCTTCAATGGTACTGATCATCATCGGTACAGGTTTACTGAAACCGAATGTATCAGCCGTTGTTGGTGACTTATACGCGGATAACGATGCACGCCGCGATTCTGGTTTTACAATTTTCTACATGGGGATTAACATGGGTGCATTCCTATCGCCGCTTCTTGTAGGTTGGACACAAAAAGAATGGGGCTTCCATGCAGGCTTCGCTGTAGCAGCTGTCGGTATGTTCGTCGGTTTAGTAGTATTCTGGGTAACAAAGAAAAATCTAGGATTGGCTGGGTCACAGCCTACAAACCCGCTGCTTCCAGGTGAGCGTAAAAAGACCTTCAGTATTTTCGGCGCAGCAGCTATCGTTATTGCGATTGCCGGTGTCATCACGTACCTGACAGGCAATTTCACAATTGAGAACTTCTCATTGTTAATTACGACACTAGGTATTTTAATTCCTACGGTATTCATCGCTTATATGTATCGTAGTCCAAAAACAAATGCAGACGAAAAATCCCGTCTGTTAGCTTATATTCCATTATTCATCTGTGCGGTTATGTTCTGGGCAATCCAAGAGCAATCTTCAACGATTTTAGCAACATTTGTAGATACACGTACAGATTTGATGCTAGGTAACTTTGAAATCAGCCCGGCTTGGTTCCAATCGTTGAACCCGCTATTCATTATTGCGCTGGCACCTTTGTTTGCAGCTATGTGGACAAAGCTTGGAGAACGCGGACCATCAACACCAAGAAAGTTTGCTTACTCTCTATTCTTCGCAGGTGCTTCATTCCTGATTATGGTTGCCGCGATTATTCTGACAGGAACAGGTTTAGTCAATCCATTGTGGGTTGTTCTTTCATTCTTCCTTGTAGTACTTGGTGAACTGTTACTTTCACCAGTTGGTTTATCTGCCACAACAAAATTAGCGCCGCAGGCATTTGCAGGTCAGACAATGGCTCTTTGGTTCTTGGCATCTGCAGCTGCACAAGCGATCAATGCGCAATTAGTACGTATTTACGAAATGGTATCTGAAACATCCTACTTCGGCGTACTAGGTGCATTATCCATCTTCCTAGGCGTTGTGCTTTTACTGATGAGTCCAATGATTTCACGTGCAATGCGCGGTATTAAATAAAATTTACTTGCGGCTTAATGGCCATGCTATGCCAGGGAAAGGATTTCGTTTCCCTGGTTTTTTGTATTTTAGGATATAGTAAGTAAAGAATATAAAAGTCTGATTATTCCCTTAAGTTGTTATATAATATAAATGGAAGAAAAATGAAGTATAGGAGCGTAGGGCAGCCCTATATAATAACAAGAAAGGGTAAAGGAAGCATCAAGGTACCTAGCTTTACTTGAGAGTTGTAAGCAAATGAAATAAAGAGCAATTTGTTAAGACGGCCTTATAAAAAAGCATGGGGGGCAATAAATGATGTTAGAATCAGTGATAGTGAAGCAGTTAAAGACATCGGAAGAACTGGAAATGGTCTTTGCGTTAGAACAGGAAATTTGGCAGGATACGTATACGCCAATGCAACAAATGCTCAAGGAAGATGCTGATAAAACTTTATTGGTAGGCGCATATCTGGAAGATAAGCTGATCGGCTTCAGCTATGGAGACCGTACTACAGAGGGGATTTTATTTTCGCACCTTCTGGGTATTAAGCGTGAATACCGGGAGATAGGTGTTGGAGAGCTTTTAAAGCTGAAGCAAAAAGAACTTGCAGATGACCTGGGCTATACAAAATGCCAATGGATGTTTGAGCCGTTGGAGGCGAGGGCAGCCTACTTGTACTTTACTAAATTGCGAGCATATGGGACGGGCTATACTGAAAACCAAAAGCCGGAAATGGGTGAAACATCAGCCATTCCAACGGATCACCTAGTAGTAGAGTGGAATATCACAGATGAAGACTATCTGCGCTGGGATGCAAAAATCGATGAGTTAAAAGAAGAGGCCACAGAAATCGCCCCTTCCTCTCTCACAATTGTTGGATTGCCCGTTTTGGATATTGAGCAACAGTTTGATCGTGACATTTCCTATTTAAAAGATGCTTACACGCTTGCCATCCCGTCCAACTTTATCAAAGTCAAAATTGAAAGCCCTTCGCTTGCTGAGGATTGGCGCTATAAAACACGTACGGTATTTCAAACATTGTTTGCGCAAGGATATATGATTGTTTGCTTAACACAGACAAATGAACACATTAGCCATTATTTATTCGTCAAGCGGGCGCTGTTTGCCATGTAAGGAGTCAAAATGAAAGTAACAGAAGTAACGATTTATACATTGAAGATGCGAATGAAAACTCCTTTTGTTACAAGCTTTGGAGCGGTCCAAGATAAAACGGTGCTTGTGATTAAAGCAGAAGATGAATCAGGTATCGTTGGCTGGGGAGAGGGTGTGGCATTTGACGCGCCCTCTTATACAGAAGAAACAGCTAAAACCACACTGCATATGCTCGAGGAATTTCTAATTCCCATGCTGCTGCATAAAAAGCTGAATCATCCTGATGAAGTGAATGAGTTATTTAAACCGATCCGCCGCAATAAAATGGCGAAAGCAGCAATTGAAGGAGCCATTTGGGATCTATATGCTAAATTAAATAACATGTCTCTTGCCCAGGCAATTGGAGGTATAAAAAAGAAAGTCGAGATTGGAATTAGCGTCGGACTGCAGCCGACGAATGAAGGCTTGTTCGGGATCATTGAAGATTATATAGGACAAGGCTATAAGCGAGTGAAGGTAAAAATTAAGCCGGGGCAGGATATAGAGCTGATTCGGGCAATTCGAGCCCGCTTTGGTGATCTGCCATTAATGGCAGATGCCAACTCAGCCTACACAATGGAGGATTTGCCATTGCTTAAAGCATTGGATGAGTTTAATTTATTGATGATTGAGCAGCCGCTGGCATATGATGATCTGGTGGAACATGCGCTGCTCCAAAAGGAACTCACGACACCAATCTGTCTGGATGAAAGCATTAACTCCGTTGAAGACATGAAACGTGCTGTTCTACTGGGAAGCTGTCGGGTGGTTAATCTGAAAATAGCACGTGTTGGAGGAATTACAGAGGCGAAGCGCATACACGATTACTGTCTGGAGCACGGTATTTCAGTATGGTGCGGCGGCATGCTCGAAGCAGGCATTGGCCGGGCACAGGCTGTTGCTATTTCCAGCCTTGGCGGATTCAGTCTGCCGGGGGATACAGCAGCATCTAGTCACTATTGGGAAGAGGACATCATTGAACCAGAAGTAACAGTAGAAAATGGATTTATTCAAACCCCTAAAAAGGCGGGTATTGGTTATACGGTAAAACAGTCGTTTATTGAACAGATTGCCGAGCGAAAAATTTTATTGACCTAACGCTTATTTTCAATTAAGAAAAATTACTTCATTATTTAAGTTTAGAATAATGTAATTAATAATCTAAAGGAGAGGTTTATCGTATTGATAACCCTCTCCTTTTGTATGTTGTAAATGTATTCATAACGCATTGAGCGTTCATAGGAAGGATAGGAGAATACAGATGTATTGCAGAAAACAAGCTATAAACACGTGAAGATGAAGGTTTTTATAAGTTACACAAACGTCACTTGATAATGAGTATTTATTTATTTGTAATAATTATAAAGCGATGAAGCCGAAATATAAAAATCTCAAATTTAGAGGAGTTTATTAACTATTAAATGTACAGAAATAACTCAAAATTACATTATTATTGATTTGTCAATATATAATTGATAATGATTATCGACTAGATGTTGATTTTACTATTTTCGTTGTTTATAATGAAAGACGACTCAATAGTGATAATCGTTATCACTAATTTTATTGAGAAAATATTTTTTATGGGGATTACAAATGAGATTATGGATATTAGTAGTAGCAACTGTTATCCTATCCTTTATTTCGCTATTTATAGGTGCCATTGATATTAAACCGAGTGATCTGCTCGATTGGGAATCAGAAAAGACACAGATTTTCTTAATGAGTCGATTGCCGCGTTTAATGGCGATTATTTTGGCTGGGGCAGGAATGGGTATTGCAGGCTTAATTATGCAAAGCTTAAGCCGAAACAAGTTTGTATCGCCGACAACGGCTGGTACACTTGATGCAGCAAAACTAGGAGTCATTGTTTCAATGATTTTCTTTTCAAGTATGTCTTATATGGGACAAATCTTGTTTAGTTTTACATTCGCATTAATTGGTACATTTATTTTTATGCAATTACTTGAGCGTATCAAGTTTAAGGATGTTATTTTCGTACCTCTAATCGGTATTATGTATGGGAATATCATTGGAGCTATTTCAACATTTTTAGGTTATGAGGCAGATGTTTTACAAAATGTTGATTCCTTCTTTTTAGGAAGCTTTACATTAATCGTATCAGGGCGTTATGAGCTGCTGTATGTAGCTGTGCCGGCGATCATTATCGCTTATATTTACGCAAATAAATTCACCGTAGCAGGAATGGGTGAGGATTTTGCGAAAAATTTAGGTTTAAGTTATCGTACAGTGTTAAATATTGGTCTTGTAATCGTAGCGGTTATCTCAACAACGGTTGTGTTAACGGTAGGTATCATCCCGTTTTTAGGGCTAATCGTACCGAACCTTGTTTCCTTATACTTAGGTGATAATTTACGTAAAACGATTCCGCACACAATCTTCATGGGGGCAGCGTTCTTATTAGCTTGTGATATTATTAGCCGGTTAATTGTGCATCCATATGAGATTCCGGTAAATACAACAGTCGCAGTAATTGGCAGTGCGATCTTCTTAATTATGTTATTTAGGGGGAAAGCATATGCGAAAAAATAGCACGAAGCTAATAATTTTGGCTGTTATTGCGTTAATCTTTATGGCGTTATTTGCTTTTTATAATATTCAAGGTGGTTTTAGTTACGCCTTTCCAAAGCGTTTAGAGCGCTTAGCTGCAATGGTGATTACAGGTACGGCCATTGCGTATGCAACCATTATTTTCCAGACGGTCACACATAATCGTTTATTAACACCTTCTGTGATGGGTGTTGACTCCATGTATGAAGTGGTTCAAACAGTTATTTACTTCACACTGGGTTCAGCTTCTATTTTTGTTGTAAGCCGCTATTTGAACTTTGGTGTATCAATCATTGCGATGGTTATTTTCGCATTCATTTTATACCGCTTCTTGTTCAGAGCAGATAAATATCCAATTTTCCTTCTATTATTAGCAGGGATGATTATTGGAACATTGCTGGGAAGCCTTGTAACATTCATGCAGGTTATTATTGATCCTGTTGAATATGAAAGTTTACAAGCACGTTTATTTGCGAGCTTTATGAACGTGAAGACGGAATTGCTGCTTATTGCTATTGTCATTTTAGGTGCCGCATTTATTTATGGCTATCGATTGTTGCGCGATTTAGATGTTGTTTCTTTAGGGCGTGACAATGCGATCAACCTGGGTGTTAACTATGACAAAATCGTACTGCAGGTTCTAATTTTATCTTCTATTTTAATTGCTACTTCGACAGCGCTAGTCGGCCCTGTCACATTTTTAGGCTTAATTGTAGCGAACTTAGCATATCAATATTTAGCAACCTATAAACATTCAGTATTAATTGTCGGAGCAAGCCTAATTAGTATTATTGCGCTAGTCGGCGGTCAATTTTTAGTACAGCATGTATTCCATTTGAATACAACGATTAGTGTTGTTATTAACTTTGTCGGTGGGATTTACTTTATTTACTTATTACTAAAGGAAAGTAGGAAAGCAGGATGATTGAAATTAAAGGGCTTTCTAAAAGCTTTGGGAAAAAACCTGTCGTTGAAAATGTAACATTACAAATCCAGCCGAGGGCAATCACTTCTTTTATCGGGCCAAACGGTGCCGGTAAATCAACATTACTATCGATGGTCAGCCGTCTTTTAGATGCTGATACAGGCGAAGTATTTTTAGATCAAACTGACGTAAAGAAAATGAAGTCAGATTCTTTTGCAAAGCGTGTGGCTATTCTAAAGCAGGCTAACCACTTAAATATACGTTTAACAGTACGAGAGCTTGTTGCGTTTGGCCGTTATCCCTATTCCAAAGGGCGGTTAAATGCGGAAGATGAAAAATTTGTAGACCAAGCCTTGGAGTATATGAATTTAACAGATATGCAGGATAAGTTTTTGGATGAGCTATCGGGCGGGCAAAAGCAGCGTGCATTTATTTCGATGGTAATCGCACAGGATACAGAGTATATCTTATTGGATGAGCCGTTAAACAACTTAGATATGAAGCACTCTGTGCAAATCATGAAAATTTTACGCAAGCTAGTAGATGAGCTAGGAAAGACAGTTGTCATTGTACTACATGATATTAACTTTGCTTCTGTATACTCTGATCGGATTGTAGCATTAAAGGATGGCCGCCTAGTAAAGGATGGCCCGACACATGAGATTATTAATTCTGAAGCATTACGTGAAGTATATGATATGCATATCCCTGTGCAAGAACAGGATGGCTGCCGCATTTGTGTATACTTTAATTCGCATTAAATTCACTTTGTAAAAGCCGGAAGGACGAAGGTACAATTTTACAAAGACCTAATTAGTTCAATAGACGTGCATAAGTTTACCCCTTATGCACGTATTTAAAACAATTTAAACGAGAATGAGAATTCTTTTCAAAAAAGCATTGACAAGTTTTCAATGAGTCGTTTAGAATGATAACAGTTGAATGGAAATGATAATCATTTTCAATTAAAGGGAACATATTTTAGGAGGAGAACAAAAAATGAAGAAGTGGAAATTTTTAACTGCGGTAGCAGCTTTAACATTAATGTTGGCAGCATGTAACTCTGATGAAGAGTCAAATTCAGGGGAATCTACTAACGATACAACTCAAACAGAAGAAAATGAATCTGCAGAAACTTCTGCATTCCCAATGACAGTATCTTCTTTAACTGAATCAAGTCAAGATGAAGAGAAGGGCACGACAATTACATTTGAAGATGTAACATTAGAAAAAATGCCTGAGCGTATCGTTACACTTGACTATGGTTTCTTAGATACACTTGACGCATTAGGTGTTGAAGGGATCGTAGGAGTTGCTGCTGGCGGCGGTAAAGGGAACATGCCAGCTCACTTAAAAGAAAAGTATGTAAATGATGATGTTGCGGATGTTGGTACATTAAAGCAAATCGACTTTGAAGCAGTGGCAGCTGCTAACCCAGATGTAATTTTCATTTCTGGTCGTCAATCACCTTTCTATGAAGAACTAAAAGAAATCACACCTAATGTAGTATTCATTGGTTCTGATAACGAAAACTATATCGATGCGGTTTATGAAACAGTAGATTTAGCTGCTGAAATCTTTGATAAAGAAGAGAAAGCAGAAGAATTAAAAGCTTCATTACAAGAAAAAGTAGATGCAGTGAAAGAAAAAGCAGCTGGTTATGAAAATGCATTAGTAGCTATGTACAACGATAAGAAAATCGCTGGTTTCGACAACGGTGCTGATTCTCGTTTCGCATATGTATACAATGATTTTGGTTTTGCCCCTGCAACAACTGATATCGAATCATCATCACATGGTTCTGACTTCTCTTATGAGTCTATTCTTTCTGTAGATCCAGAAGTATTACTAGTTATTGATCGTACAGCTTCTGATGTAGAAACAATTAAAGCAGACATCGAAAACGATATTATCAAACAAACTCGTGCTTACAAAGAAGGCAAGATCGTATATCTAGATGGTGTTAACTGGTACTTCTCTTCTAACGGTGTAACAACTGAAGCAGAGAAATTAGATGAAATCTTAAATGAATTAAAATAATTTTATAACATGGGGCATGTCTCATCAGTGGGGCATGCCTTTTTAAAAGATAGGAAATGGATGCAAATGCATGTTTCTTATAAATAAGGAGCGATTAAAATGTTTGTTCAAATTCGTAAATGGACAGTAACAGAGGGTAATTCAGATAAAATATTGGAGCGCTTTAAAAAGAAACCGGATCAAGGTCCATCGTTGATCGAGCAGCGTGAAGGCTTTATCAGCCGGGAACTGTTAGTGAAAAAAGTGACACGCGGAGAAGAAGAAGTTGTCATGATTATCCGTTGGGAATCAGAAGAAGCATGGAAGGGTTGGGAAAAAAGTCCTGAACATATTGCTGGTCATAAAGCAAAGATTAAGGAGCATGGCGGCAAGCCTCCAAAGCCAGAATATGTAATCAATATGGAGCATGGAAATTACCTTGTAGTTGGATAATGAGAAAAGCGTCCTT